>JAYZDP010000201.1:0-46723 GCA_036337765.1 Acidobacteriota bacterium | reverse complement strand
CCGTTGTTGCGGAACAGCTCGCTCGGCGCGTCGAACGGCTCCTCGTCCAGGCCCATTCCGGCTGGCGGAGTGCCGTGCTCGTTGCCGACGAAGAGATCGACGTCGCCGTCGTTGTCGTAGTCCGCCCAGGCGGCCGACTGGGCGGGGAGCGCGGTCTCGCCGAGTCCCGCCTCGAAGGTGACGTCGGCGAATCTGCCGGTGCCGTCGTTGCGCCACAGAGAGTTGGGCTGGCGGCCCGCCGAGGCCAGCCAGGCGCCTCGCAGCACGTAGATGTCGAGATCGCCGTCGTTGTCGTAGTCGGCCTGGACCAGATTCAGGCCGCCGTATAGACCCTTGAGGTTGGCGGCGCCGGAACGGTCGTCGAAGTTTCCGTCGCCGCGGTTGCGGTAGAAGCGCGGCTCGCCGAAGGCGTCGAAAGTCGTGGTCACCAGATCCAGGTCGTCGTCACCGTCGAAGTCGTCAAAGACGGTGCCGCCGGAAAGGGTGAAGTCAGCCAGGCCGAGACGTGCGGCGACGTTGACGAAGCGCGGGAAGGACTCCTCTGACTCGAAGACATCGGGGGCCAGCCGGTAGTCGGGGGGTACCTCGTCGGGATAGCCGCCGACCGTCATGTAGGCGAGATTGAGCAGCCAGACGCTCTTGATGTGCAGCGGGTCGGTGCGCTGCGTGCCCTCCAGAACGTGTAGGAAGGCATCGATGGCCGCGCGTGAGCCCGTCTCGTCCGTATGCACGCCGTCGCCTCGGATCGGCAGGATACAGCTGTCGGCGTTGTGGCGCTGGGTGCAATTCTGGGTCTCGCCGTAGCGCAGGTAGGCAACGCCGAGCCGAAAGACGGTCCGCAGCGCCTGGTTCTCGCTGAGGGTGCCCTCGAGCGTTGGTAGGAGCTCGACGGCGGTCGCGAAACGATCGATCGCGTCCGTCTCGTTGCCGAGCCGGAGCTCATGCTCGCCGACGTCGGTCAGGAGCTGGAAGCGCTCGAGCTCGAGCCCCTCGGCGGGCAGGCGCGAGAGCAGCGACCGCGCCTGGCGCGCCTTAGCGTCGCCTTGCCATTGATTGACATCGGCGGTGCGGTCCCGAATCGCCGCCAGCTCGGTGAGCATGCGCAGGTGTCCGGCAGATTGAGAGGGTGCCTGGACCGCGGTGGGGGCAGGGGCTTCCGGCGCTGGACCGTCGGATCCGCCTCCCCACCACAGCACGAGAGCGACGCCCGAGACGGTCGCGAGGCCGAGGATCCAACGCAGGGCCGTGCCTGCCGAGCGTACAGCCGAGCCGGCCTTGGCTGGCGCCATCGCGTTTGGAGTCGCGGTCGAGATTCTGACCTCGCCGGCGCGCTTCTTCTTCTTTCTGGACCTTGCCAAAACAGCTCCGAGGATAGCAACCGAGCGGCCGAGTCCGTCTCGCTCCAGCTTCGGTCCACCCCATCGCGTGGGTCGTCGATCGTGACATTCTCGCCGCGACGATGAAGGCGCCCGAGCCCCCACTGATTCGTCGTATGCCCCCGGCGCAGATTGCCGATCCGCATCGCCGACCCTTGTTCCACCCGAAGACCGGATCGGTGCGGCGCGTGGAGCGCAGCGTTTCACTCCTGTTGAGCCGATACCTCTACCCGTGGATATCGGGCCTGCCGGTCTGCTACGACTGGCAATTGGCCCGCCGTTTGACGTCGGCCGAAGTCGATGTGGTGCTCCCCGACCTGCCGGAGCCCTTCGACGGCCTCGAGATTCTCCTTCTGACGGATCTGCACGCGGGACCGTTCGTCTCTCCTCGAGCTCTATCGACGGCATGCGCGCGGCTGTGCGCGCAGTTGCCGGACTTGATCATGATCGGCGGCGACATCGTCACTTCCGATTTGCAGGAGCTGGAGTCGCATCGCGACGTCATCGCGGCTCTTGAGGCACCCATGGGGGTGTTCGGTGTTCTCGGCAACCACGATCACTACACGGGCTGTGGCGACCGGGTCTCGCTTCTCATGGAGGAGCTCGGCGTGACGATGCTTCAGAACCGCTCGGTTGAGCTCGAGCGAGGCGGATCGCGGCTTTGGCTGGCCGGAGTCGACGACATGAACAGCGGTTCGCCGGACCTTGAGCGGGCGCTCGCCGGCGTTCGGCGGCCCTCGATTCTGTTGTCGCACAACCCGGACTTCTTCTTCGCCGCGGCGCGTGCCGGCGTCGACCTCGTCCTTTCGGGACACACCCACGGCGGGCAGATCCGCATTCCCGGCCGCGGCGTGCTGGTGCGGCAGAGCCGCTACCACCTCGACGAGGGAGCGTACCGGGTGGGGTCCGCGCAGCTGGTGGTGAGCCGCGGCCTGGGCGTGAGCGGTGTGCCGCTGCGGCTGGGCTGCCCGCCCGAGGGCGTGCGCATCCGTCTACACTACGCGCCGGCCCGAAGCACAACCTTCGACAACGACAGCCGTACCAGCTAGCCTGAGTGAGCGGCCAAGGAGATCGGCAATGAAGACCCGAAAGCTCGCCGTCATCTGGACCGCCCTCGCCCTGTTTCTCTGCGTCGTTCCGATGTTGGCCGAGGACGATCCAAGCCCCTACCTGTCGCCTGACGAGCGAGCTCAGCTTCTCGACCTCTTCGCCGAGTCGGAGGCGATGTACCTCGGCCTCCTCGCGGGTGTCAGCGACGTTCAGTGGTACTTCAAGTCCGCCCCCGACCGGTGGTCGGTGGGGGAGTGCGCCGAGCACATCGTGCGCTCGAACGAGGCGCTCATGACTTCCGCCAGGGCCGCACTCGCCAATGCCCGGAATCCGCAGTGGCATGAGAAGACCAAGGCGAAGTCGCAGCTCCTGCTACAGGTGATGCCGAACCGCCAGCCCTTCGGGCGTGGTGGTGCCTCCGCGCCGCAGGAGATCCGGCCAACGGGCGAGATGTCGCGGGCGGAAATCGTTGCCGACTTCCAGGCGCTCTACGAAGAGGCGGAGAAGATGGTCCACGAGATGGAGGCGCCGCTGAAGGCGCACACCGAGGAGCATCCATTTCCGATCTTCGGCACGCTGAACGCCTACGACTGGATCATCTACGTACCGCTGCACACCATCCGTCACTCGCGGCAGATGATCGAAGTCATGGAGACGGCTGGGTATCCGGGACTGTCTGCTAGGTAGCAGACAGTCTCGGATAGAGCTGTGGGCTCGGCGGAGCTCGCGTCGGGCGCCGCCGGCAGCTAGCTCGTCGACTACTGCACCGAGTCGCGAGCGAGGATCCCCTGGATGTTCGTGCGGACCCGGTAGAGACCGGTGCGGGCGGTCATGTAGAGGGTCTTGCCGTCGTCGCCGAAGCCGGCGTTGGCGGGCTGCTCCGCGGGGCGGACGGTGCCCAGGTGGGTGCCGTCGGGGGCGATGACGACGATGCCACCGGGGCCTGAGGCCCAGAGGTTGCCGAGCGTGTCGACCGCGAGACCGTCGGGTACACCCATGTCGGCACTATCCGTCAGGTCGAGGTGCACGGTGCCTTCTCCGAGGCTGAGGTCGTCGTTGATCGAATAGGCCATCCAGAGTCGGGCCTCGACGTCGGAGTTGGCAACGTAGAGGGTCTTTTGGTCGGGAGAGAGACCGATGCCGTTGGGGCGGCTCTGGCCGTCGGCTTCGAGATGCGCGGTGCCGTCGTTGTCGAGGCGGTAGACCCCGTTGACCTCGAGCTCGGCCGACTCGGGTCCGGCGAGGCCGTAGGGCGGGTCGGTGAAGAAGGCGGCGCCCGAGGAGTGGTAGACGATGTCGTTGGGGCTGTTGAGGCGCTTGCCGTCGACACGGTCAACAACCGTCACCCGGGTACCGTTTTCATCGATGCGGGCGACGCGGCGGTTGCCGTGCTCACACAGGATGACCCGGCCGGCGTGGTCGAGGGTCAGGCCGTTGGAGCCGCCCTGGCCACCGGTCTCGAGCTCGGGAAGAAAGACCGGGTTGAGAAACACACTCTGACCGCCCGACTCGGACCACTGGTAGACCGTGTCGGCGGGGATGTCGCTGAACAGCAGGTGCCCGTCGGCGCCGCCCACCCAGACCGGGCCCTCGATGAACTGGAAACCCTCGGCGACCTTCTCGACGGTGGCGTCGGCCGCGATGAGCTCGGAGAACCTCGGGTCGATGCCGTCGACAGAGCCGGTCGATGTTGGCTCCTCGGTTTCGGTAGGAGCGGCAGCGGGCTCGGGTGCCGGCTCTTCGGCCGGTGCGCAGGCCCACTGCAGGGACAGAAACAACAGTGCGACGACATATGAACGCATGATCAGACCCTCCACTGCTTTCGATACTTCCGATCGATCAGGGCGTTGGCCTTCGAATTGCCGACGCATTTCTCCGCCACGCCGTCCCAGTCGACCATCGATCCGGTGCGGTAGGCGATGTTGCCGAGATGGGGCAGGACCGAGGAGCGGTGACCGATCTCGACGTCGCAGATCGGCTGCTCGCGCGACCGGACGCAGTCGAGCCAGTTCTCGTGGTGCTCGCGATTTCCGGAGCCGATCGAGCGGCCGCGCAGCGCTGGCGTCTTCGGCCGCACCGCGATGCCATCGGGATCGCGGTGGTATTCGGGCATCACCTCGAAGCCGCTACGGTCGACGAACATCGTCCCCTCGGTGCCGTGAAAGTGAATGCCGTAGCCACGGCCGTCGAAGCCGCGCCCGTTGCAGGCCTGGTTGGTGTAAGTCATCACCCAGTCGTCGAACTCGTAGGTGCTCTGTAGGGTATCCGGCGTGTCACGGTTATCGCTGAGGAAGTACTTGCCACCCGACGTCGTGACCCGGTTCGGCACCTCGTCCTGCATCGCCCAGATCGCGATGTCCATGAGGTGGATACCCCAATCCGTGAGCATGCCGCCGGCGTAGTCCCAGAAGAAGCGGAAGGTCGACCAGCGGTCGCCGACCCCGAAGCGGTTGGTGTTGAACGGCCGCTCGGGCGCGGGCCCCAACCACAGGTCCCAGTCCAGCCCCGCCGGAGGTGCACCGTCCGCAGGGTTGCCGATGCCCTCCGGGTACTCGTTCGACGCGTTCCAGCAGCGCACGAAGCTGACCTTGCCGATCGCGCCGTCGCGCACCATCTGGATGGCATGCTGGAAGTGCTCAGCGGAGCGTTGCATGGTGCCGACCTGCACGACCCGGCTCGTGCGCCGCGCCACGTCCACCATTCGGCGGCCCTCGCCGATCGAGGTCGCCAACGGCTTCTCGACGAAGACGTCCTTGCCTGCCTCGCAGGCCAGCACGGTGTGCAGCGCGTGCCAGTGATCGGGTGACGACACCACTACGGCGTCGATGTCCTGCCGATCCAGCAGACGTCGAAAGTCGACATAGGCATCGACTTTTCCGTCGAGCATCTCCACTGCCTTGTCGAGGCTGGGCTGGTAGACGTCGCACACCGCGGCGATGTCGGCCTGGTCGATCTCTAGCTGGTGGCGCATGTTCCCGAGACCCATTCGGCCGGTGCCGATGTAGCCCAGCGTGACGCGGTCGTTCGCCGCCACCGTCCTGCGAGCACCTCCGAGCGCGACCCCGCCCGCCGCCAGCGCCGACGCCTTCAGGAAGTCCCTCCGATTCTGCGTTTCACTCATGACGCGATCGTACATCTGCGGTGTAACTCCGACCCGCCTTCTCCTAAGTAGTTGGTAGGTGCCGAACCGGCCCCTACGCAAAGGGGAGAGACACGATGAGCGCAACCAATGCCCAGATCGTCGAAGCCTGGAACACGGTTCTGTCCGACAAGTGGATTCGCTTCAAGCACCTGGTGACCGTCGGCCTCGAGCCGCACGGCGCCGCGGCTCTGGATCGCTGCGATCCGCAGCCCGGCGAGCACATCCTTGATCTCGGCTGCGGATTCGGCGACACGACTCTCTAGCTGGTGCGCCGCTAGGCAGCGTCGGCTCAGAGGCCGGAGCCCAGGCCACGCCAGCGCAAAACGACCACAGAGCCACGCAAGGACCGCGTGTAGAGTGACGGCGTGAGTTCGCAAGTGCCGGGGACAACGCGCCGAGACCTGCTCAGGCTGTCGACGGTTGGGCTCACCGGCGCTGCTCTGGGTGCTCTGACTACCGGCTGCTCGAAGCCGCTCGACAAGGGTGCCGATGTGTCGGGCCATTCATCTTCCACGGGGACCGCCATGCCGCAGACGCCTCTTCACTACAGAACACTCACGGACGTGGCCGCGCGGATCGCGAGCGGCGATCTCGACTCGCTACAGGTCACGCGCGACATGTTGGCCCGGCTCGAAGCTCTGGAGCCGCGCCTGCACACCTACATCACGGTGACTGGCGATCGCGCCCTGGAGCGGGCCGCGGCTGCCGACGTCCGCCGTGACGCAGGCGAGCAGCTCGGGCCGCTGCACGGGGTACCGATCGCTGTCAAGGATCTCTGCCTGACCAGGGGTGTCGCGACCACCGCGGGCCACTCGTTTCGCAAGCAGGGTCCGTCCGATTACAACGCGACCGTGGTGGTGCGGCTCGAGGCTGCGGGAGGGATTCTGCTCGGTAAGCTGGCTACTACGGAGGGGGCGATGGTCGGCTACCACCGCGATTTCGCGGTGCCCCGCAATCCCTGGGGCGATGGTGACCGCTGGCCCGGCGTCTCCTCGGGCGGCTCAGGCGCTTCGACGGCCGCCGGCCTGTGCTTCGCCTCCCTGGGTACCGACACCGGCGGCTCGATCCGCTACCCGTCGGGCGCCAACGGCCTCGTCGGTATCAAACCGACCTGGGGGCGGGTCAGTCGTAATGGCGTGCTCGATCTGGCGCCGACGCTGGACCACGTCGGGCCGATGACGCGCAGCGTGCGCGACGCGGCGAGGGTGCTTGGCGTGATAGCCGGTCGCGACGAACTCGACCCGACGTCGCTGCCCGATCCGGTCGACGGTTACGAGAACGGGCTCCAACGAGGGATCGACGGCGTGCGCATCGGTTGGGACGAGTCGCTCGCGAGCGAGGGGACAGCCCCTTACGTCGCCAGCGCCGTCAGTGAGGCCGTGTCGCGCCTGAACGCGCTCGGGGCCGAGATCGTCGAAGTTCGGGTGCCGCGGCTCGAGCCCGATGAGGGGGACGCCTGGACCACGCTGGCTTCCGTCGAGGCTGCCGCGGTGCACGAGGACACTTTTCCGGCGCGCGCCGCCGAGTACGGCGTCTACTTCCGCGAGTTCCTCACCGGCGGCGCGGCGGTCTCGGGGGTGGAGTACGCAAAGGCGGTCTTCGCTCGCCGGCGGGCGATCGGCCGGATGCGACCATTGTTCGACCACATCGACCTGCTCGCCTGCCCGACGCTCGCCACCGAGGCTTTTCGCTATGACCCCGACGACGCCTACGGCGGCTTCGACTCGGCCACCGGCAGGATCGCCGGCGTGCCGGTGGAGTTTTTCGGCAGCTGCGGCCCGTTCATCACGGTCTGGGACTACAACGGCTACCCGACTCTCTCCCAGCCCTGCGGCATGTCGCCGGACGGCCTGCCCTTGAGCCTCCAGCTGGTCGGTCCGCCGCTCACGGAGGCGCTCCTGTGTCGTGTGGGCCACGCCTACGAGCAGGCAACCGAGTGGCACTTGAAGCACCCGGAGCTGTGATGGTGGGGCCCCGTTGAGTCCACCTAGCCCGACACCCGAGCGGGATGTCCGAGGCGCCAGAAGCGCCCTTCTTCCTGCAGGCGTTCGACGAACGACTCCTCGTATGCTTGGTCGGGGGTGGAGCGGACGGCCTGATCGATGGCGTCGGCGTCGTCGCCGACGAGGATTCGCCAGCGTTCTGCTCTCACGCCTTCGAGGATTCTCGTGGCGGCTTCGTCAGCCGTGAGCGGAGCGTCCTCCAGGAAGGAGCGGGCCCGCTCCGCGAGGGCGGCGCGGATGTCGTCGTCGGTAGATCGCGTGGTGTCGACGCCCTGTTGCTCGATTCGCCTGCGGGCGATCGCGACCTCGGCCGCAGAGAGATCCATCGGGGCGGGTTTGCCGAGTACCTTCTGGGTGTTGGTACCGATCGAGGTGCCGATGTGGCCCGGCATGACGACGGAGACCTTGACGTGCGGAGCGTTGAGGTGCAAGTCGTTAATTAGCGCCTCGGAGAAGCCGCGCACGGCGAACTTCGCGGCGCTGTAGGCGGTGTGGGCAATGTTCGGGCCGAGGCTGGCCCACAAGCCGTTGACGCTGGAGGTGTTGACGAGGTGCGCCGCGTCGGCGGCGATGAGCATTGGCAGGAAGGCTCGCGAGCAGTAGTAGACGCCCGACCAGCACACGCCGAAGGTCTTGTCCCAATCGGCGCGGGCGTCGGTAACGAAGCTGCCGCCGCCACCGATGCCGGCGTTGTTGAAGAGCAGGTGGATGTGTTCGGTGTCGTGCTCGCTAGCGACGGCGTCGCGGAAGGCTTCGATCTGTGCCTCGACCGAGACGTCACAGAGGTGGGTCGTGATGCGGCGACCGGGGACTTCGGCTGCGCACAGTGCAGCCGTCTCGGCCATCGTCTCGGCAGAGACGTCGCAGATCGCGACCTCGGCGCCGGCGGCCGCAAGTTGCCTCGTCAGCGCCCGGCCCATGCCCGTGCCGCCGCCGGTCACGACCGCGATGCGATTGTCGAATGTCGTCATATCTCAGCCCTCCCTCAGTCGAGGGCGGCTACTGTAGCCTGAGCCCGCCGCGCATGACGACATCGCGCTTCCAGTCGAGTCAGTTCCCCGCCATCGGCATCCTGGTGCTGGGCCTGGCCCTGCAGATGTGGCTGTGGTCGCGGGCGTGGATCGACTGGGACCAGATCGTGCTCCTGAAGCTGGGAATGAAGCTGGTGGTCGACGGTGAGCTGGCGATTTTCGGCAAGATCATGTCGGGCGGTGGCTTGATTCCCGGCAGCTTTCTGCAGCTCGTGATCGCGGGCCCGCTCGCGCTGTGGTTCGACTACCGCAGCCCGGGTCTCGTGGTCGGCATGGGGCAGCTGCTCGCCGTTCTGGTTCTTTGGCGCGTGGTGCGCCAGGGCTACGGCGACCGGGTGGCGGCCACCTTTCTGGCGGTGTACTGGCTCTCGCCATGGCGGCTGTACCACTCCGGTTTCATCTGGGAGCCCAACTACCTGATGTTGCCGGCGGCGCTGCATATGTGGGCCTTCTGGTCACAGCGCGAGGCGCCGAAGGCAGGGGCGTCATTCGTCCTCGGCTGCGTGCTCCTACTGGCTCCGCAGCTGCACGCTTCGGGTGTGGTGCTGTTTCTGATCACCGGACTGTGGCTGTTGCACAGGCCGCGGGCGGTGAACTGGGCCGGAATCGTGGCAGGCGCCGCCCTGGGTGCCGTGTCACTCGTGCCGACTGTGATCGGGGTGCTGCGCGGCATGTGGCCCGAGCGCACCGCAGGGGTTGCGGGCACGGGCTTCGTCACGGTCTTTCCGCTGCTGAAGGCGGCGGCTTACTGGGTTCGACTGGGGACGCTCGATGTCGGCCGACGAGTGCGGCAGATCGTCGATCCGGCGTTCTTCGGCGACGCAGGCATCTCGGTTCTATCCGTGCTGAGTGCGGCCTCCGTCCTCGCAGGAGTGGTGGCCGCGGTCTGGTACCTGAGCCGTCGCCGCGTTGCCGAAGCCTCCGAAGCGGGCCCCGCCGAGGCCTTCTTCTACCGCTACGTGCTGCTGTCGGGCCTCGCTATCCTGATCTCCGCCGGGCTGTCTCCTGTCTGGATCCAGGGCTGGCACACATTGGTGATCCTCCATGCCGCGACGCTGCCGGTGGCGTTGTGGACCGACCGCTTCCTGTGGTCCGGAGCGACCTGGCTGCGCGCCTTGGTGGTGGCGTTCGTCGTGATGCGCGTGCCGATCGTGGTGGCGATCGGGCTCGGCCACCCCATGTACATCGTGCCCCACGGCTCGGAGGAAGAGATGCGCAGCGTCGAGCCCGCCAACCTCGCCGACATCGAGCCCCGGAAGATGCCCTTCGGCTCCGGAGCCGGGGCGCAGCCGCTGTTTCGCGGAATCGACCTTTGGGAGTAGGAGTCCTAGGGCCCCGATGGCTGAGCGGCCGGTTGGTGCTTCTCGAACCAGGCGAGGATCCGCGGCGTTACGTCCATCAGCAGCCGCGGCTCACGCGGGCCGTGCGGCGTGCGTGGATAGACCGCCATCTCGGTCGGCACGTCGAGGCGGTCGAGCGCGAGATAGAACTCCTGACCTTGGCTGAGCGGAACGCGTAGGTCTCTCTCGCCGTGGAGGATCTGGGTCGGCGTCTTGACCCGCTCGACACGATAGATCGCGGAGTGTTTTTGGTAGACCTCGTAGCGGTCCCAGAGCTCTCCCCCCATATGGGCGACGAGGTAGTCGGGGATGTCCGAGGTATGCACCATCGACACCAGGTTCGACAGGCCCGCCCCCATGCTCGCGGCGCGGAAGCGGTCGGTCTTGGTGACCGCGAACGACGTCATGTAGCCACCGTAGCTCCAGCCCATCAGGAACAGGCGCTGTGGATCGGCGATGCCGTCCGCGACAACCTTGTCGACCCCCGACATCAGGTCCTCGAAGTCGCCGTAGCCCCAATCGGCCACGTTGGCGTGACGGAACTCCGTTCCGTAGCCCGTGCTGCCGCGGGGGTTGGGGCGCAGGACCGCGTATCCGTTCTGCGCGAAGACCTGGATCATGTAGAGGCTAGGCCCTCCCGTGAAGCCACGGGTGAAAGCGCCGGCCGGTCCGCCGTGGACGTTGAGAACGAGAGGAACGCGTTGGCCCTCCCGATACCCCACCGGCAGCGTCAGAAGACCCTCGATCTGAAGCCCGTCCTCGGACTTCCAGTCGAGGAGCTCGGTCCGGCCCATCGCCGGCATCTCGATCTCGGCATGGAGATCGCTGATGCGCTTTGGATGCCAGGGATCGAGATCCACGACGTAGACGTCCGGTGGAAGCTCTGGGCCCTGGAGAACGGCAACTCCGACAGGCGCCTCGTCGGCGATGGCCAGCGACGTGACGACTTCCTCCATCGGACTCGTGCTGTGGCCGGTGCCGCTCGTGTCGGCTGCGAGGCCGTAGATGCGACGCGTGGTGCGGAAGGTCTCGGTCACTAGAACCTCGCCGAGTTCGTCCGACCAGCCCACCACCGTCGCGCTGCGATCGGGGGTGTGCGCGAGCGGTTTCGGGATGCCCCCGCTCGCTGCGACTACGAAAACGTCGGTCTGCCCGACGTCCTGGCGCTCGCCGCCGTGGGAGGCGAAAGCGATCCGCTCGCCGTCGGGCGAGAAGTGTGGCGCCGCGTCGGCACCCTCCCACGTCACCAGCGGCGTCAGCTCGCCGCTATCGACGTCGACCACCGAGATGTCGGAGTAGATGCGGCTGTTGATGCGCGGGTCGGGTCGGTGACCGATTGCGATTCGACCGCCGTCGGGTGCCCAGTCGAGAGAGGTTACGTGCAGGGCGCCCTCGGTGAGGCGTGTCGGCTCGGGGAGACCTTCTCCAGCTGCCAATACGTCGATGACGTACAGATGGCCGTGGCGCAGATCCCGGTCCACGACCCGCACCCACGACTTTTCCTTCTCCTGCTCCTTCCGGAGCTTGCTCTTCGGGTCCGTGCCGACGTAGGCGATGCGTCGTCCCGCGGGCGCCCAGGCGAACGAGGAAACGCCACCTTCCGCGCCGGTGACGGCTCGCGGCTCGCCGCCGGAGACCGACATGACGAAGATCTGACTGGCCTCTGCGGCCTGGCCGACCTCCTTGTCGTCGTCTCCGCTCGGCGCCTTGCGCAGGTAGGCGAGCAGCTTGCCGTCGGCCGAGAAGTCGGGCGCGGTGCTCGAAGTGTCGGCGCGCGTGTACTGCACGGTGCTACTGCCGTCGGTGCGAGCGACCCAGATCTGGGTGCGGTACTCGGAGGTCTCGTCCTCCATCACGGCCTCGCGGACTTCGAATGCCGCGCGTTCACCGTCGGCGGTGATCGCCGGGTTGCCGACGGTGCGGAACTTCATGCTCAGCTCCGGCGTCCACTGCAGCGGGTCCTGACCGGCGGCGCCGCCCGTGGCAAGGCTCGCGGCAACGACCGCCAGTAGTGACAAGCCCACAACGTTGCGACCTTTTTGTTCCATGACCGGTCCCCTCCCCGGGGTATTGGCGGCAAGGCCACCTATCCTATCTGCTGCTGCTACGCGGGTTTGCACCCCTCACGGGTGTTGTCCTCGTCTGGGTGTCACATTTTTGTAAGTCCTTGACACCCCCTTTGCCCTCTGGTTCCCTGGGCTCGTTTGTTGAAAAGTCGGTGTTTCGCGCAGCCAAGAGGTTCAGCGACGCCTACGTGTGGTGCCCGCCGACCGGGCCTTGGGGTGGGCGCCGCGATGAGATTCTTGAAGGGAGGGTGCGGATGAAATCGTCGCACGATCGCTGGCGCCGCCTGTCACGGTGGGCGCTTCCACTCACATTGATGGTCGCCTTCGCGGTGCCCGTCGCCGCGCAGGACGGCATCGATACGGGCGATACCGCCTGGGTCATTACCGCCAGCGCGCTGGTGCTCTTGATGACCCCGGGTCTCGCGTTCTTTTACGGCGGGCTGGTACGCCGCAAGAACGTGCTTTCGATCCTGATGCAGTGTTTCCTGTGCATGGGGC
Source organism: Acidobacteriota bacterium (assembly GCA_036337765.1). Lineage (GTDB taxonomy): Bacteria > Acidobacteriota > Thermoanaerobaculia > Multivoradales > Multivoraceae > JAYZDP01. The sequence goes on along the minus strand of JAYZDP010000201.1, from coordinate 34,217 downwards.
TGATGACCATTCTGTGGGTCGTCGTCGGGTTCAGTCTGGCCTTCGGCTCCGACACCCTCGGCGGCATCGTCGGCGGTGGCGACTATCTGTTCCTGAACGGGATCGGTGAGGAGGTGTGGGACGGCACGGCCATCCCGAGTGGCCTCTTCATGGTCTTCCAGGGCATGTTCGCCATCATCACCCCGGCACTCATGATCGGTGCCTTCGCCGAGCGCATGAAGTTCAGCGCCATCTGCTGGTTCACGGCGGCGTGGCTGCTCCTGGTCTACGCGCCGGTGTGTCATTGGGTGTGGGGCGGCGCCGAGGGCTTTTTCGGCCTCGGTAGCGAGGGCGCTCTCGACTTCGCCGGTGGCACGGTGGTCCACATCAACGCCGGTATCTCCGCACTGGTCGCCGCGCTGCTGCTCGGCAAGCGCCAGGGCTACCCGAACAGCATCTCGCCGCCGCACAACCTGCCTTTCGCAGTGTTGGGCACCGGCCTGCTCTGGTTCGGTTGGTTCGGTTTCAACGCCGGTAGCGCGCTGGCCGCCAACGGCTCCGCCGTCAACGCCTTCGTCGTGACTCACATCGCCACCGCGATGGCCGCCGTGACCTGGGGTGGGCTGGACTGGTTCCTCGAGAAGAAGCCGACTCTGCTCGGCGTCATCACCGGCGCGGTCGCGGGTCTCGTCGCCATCACCCCGGCCTGCGGGTCGGTCAGCGCGATGGGCGCTCTGGGTGTCGGCTTCGGCGCCTCGCTCACCGCCTACTTCGCCGTCTCGGTCGCCAAGATCAAGTTCGGCTACGACGACTCGCTAGACGTTTTCGGCGTGCATGGCGTCGCCGGCATGTGGGGCGCGATCGCCGCCGGCCTGTGGGCGACGAGCGCGGTGTCGGGCAACGACACCAACGGCCTCTTCTACGGCAATCCAGGGCAGGTCCCCATCCAGATCAAGGCGGTGGCCTACACCGTCGTCTGGGCGGGCGGCGTGTCGTTCATCCTGCTGAAGATCATCGACGCGGTCATCGGCCTGCGCATCGAGGACCACGCGGAACGCGTGGGCCTGGATGTCAGCGATCACCGCGAGACCGCCTACACACTGGTCGACTGAGGGAGGAGACATCGTGAAATACATTGTTGCCATCGTGCAGCCCGACCGCATGAGCGAGGTCCTCGACGAGTTGGAGCGTAAGGAGATCCATCTCGTCACGGTCTCTCAGGTGATGGGGCGTGGTCGCCAGAAGGGCGTGGCGGAGGTCTACCGCAGCCACAAGGAGGCGGGAAGCCTGTTACGTAAGGTCAAGCTCGAGGTGGCCGTGAACGACGAGTACGTCGACGCGGTCGTCGAGGCGATCACCGGCGGTGCCAAGAGTGGCTCCATCGGAGACGGCAAGATCTTCGTCCTCGATCTCGCCGATTGCATCCGGATCCGTACCGGCGAGACTGGGATTGTAGCCATCGGGTGAGATGAGCTCCGGGCGTGCTCGTAGCACGCCCTCCGCGGGTCGTCGTCCCATTGCGCTTTGAGCGCCTTGCTTGCTCAGGGCCGAGATCGACGCCCGTGTGGACATTCTCGAGAGAAAGGCGCTAGCGGCGAGGGCCGCCGACTGACAAGGATCCTGTCCCCTCTCTTTGTGGCGAGCAGTGAGTGCGATGGGCAAAGCTGATGAAAGACATGGAGGTGAAAGTCCTCCAAGGAGATTCAATGCGAAGACGCGAAGTACTGAAGGGCGGCGCCACACTCGTCGTTACCGGGGTGCTTACTAGCCACGAGAGTCCGGCTGGGGCAGTTCAGGGCGAGACAACTAGGAGCGAGATGCTCAGCTCCATCAGGGCGTTGACCTTCGACGTTTTCGGCACGGTCGTCGATTGGCGTTCCTCGATCATTCGGGATGGGCAGCTTCTCTCGCAGGCGAAGTCGCTCGACATCGACTGGGGGCGATTCGCAGACGAATGGAGGGCTGGCTATGGCCCCGCCATGCAGAGGGTTCGCGAAGGGGACCTGCCGTGGATGAAGATCGACCAGCTCCATCGTCTGATCCTCGACGATCTACTGGCTCGATTCGAGATCGATTTGGATGAGGAAGAGGCCCACCACTTCAATCGCGCGTGGCATCGGTTGACCCCCTGGCCGGATGCGGTTCCGGGCTTGAATCTCCTGCGCTCCACTTTCAGCGTGTCGACCCTTTCAAACGGCAACGTGAGCCTGCTCGTGAACATGGCGAAAAACGCCGGTCTGCCTTGGGATTGCGTCTTGTCGGCCGAGTTGGCGAAGCACTACAAGCCCGATAGTGAGGTCTATCTCACGGCTGCCGACTTGCTCGGGCTCGAGCCTGGCCAGGTGATGATGGTTGCTGCGCATCCCGGCGATCTAAGAGCAGCGGCATCAGTTGGCCTTCGCACGGCTCTCGTCCCTCGTCCTCTCGAACGAGGTCCGGAGCGAGGTCTCTACTACGACGTCGCCGAGACCACATTCAGCATGCCCTCGCGAACGATGAAATCGCGGATCTCGTCGACCCCCTCGTTTTTCAGCAGGTTGGTGAAGACATAGGGGCGGTCGGCGCGCATGCGCCGGGTGTCCTCGTCCATGACCTTCAGCGATGCGCCGACGTACTGCGCGAGGTCGGTCTTGTTGATCGCCAGCAGGTCGGAACGGGTGATGGCGGGACCTCCCTTTCGTGGGATCTTGTCGCCGGCCGAGACATCGATCACATAGATGGTCAGGTCAGCCAGCTCGGGGCTGAAGGTGGCGCTCAAGTTGTCGCCGCCGCTTTCGACGATGATGATATCGAGATCGGGGAAACGGCCGAGGAGGGTGTCGACGGCGACCAGGTTCATCGACGCATCTTCGCGGATCGCCGTATGGGGGCATCCACCGGTCTCGACTCCGATGATCCTATCCGCCGCAAGAGCCTGCCGGCGGGTCGGGATCTGTGCATCCTCCTGGGTATAGATGTCGTTGGTGACGACGGCTATCTGGTAGTCGTCTCTCATCGACTTGCACAGTGCTTCGATGAGGCTCGTCTTGCCCGAACCCACCGGGCCACCGATGCCGACACGTAGCAGGTCGTTGTTCACGGGGACTCCTCAGGATCGAAAAAGCCGGCTGTATTGAGTCTCGTGCAGGCTTCGGGCGATCTCAAGTCCCGGAGTGCTGAGACCGATCTCTTCGTTTGGGAGTGTCATTGCCCGCGCTGCGGCCCCGTCGATCTCCGCTACCAGCACGCTCAGGATGCGCTGGCCGTCAGAGTGGCCGAGAGGCACGAGTTTAATGGCCGCTGCCACCTGATTCTCGCACCAGGCCCAGGCGTAGCCCGCACACGCCTGGCGCAGCTCGATTCCCCAGGCGACGGCTGCGGCGGCGAACGCCCCGACGTAGGAAAGGTCGTTGGTGGCCGGCAGGCCGACTTCGAGATGGCCCAGCAGGCGGGCGAGCGCAGCGCCAACCGTACGCTCTTCGTTGCGCGATTCCTCGGTTCCTCGCATGGCGATCAGCAGCTGGTTCCAGTGGTTGAAATCGCCGTCGCTTCGGGCGTGTCGGCTCCGGTAGAGCCGGCAGAGCAGGGCCAGATCCACCGGTACAAGCAGATGAGTGAGACCGTCGCCGATCCATTCGGCGGCGGACGCCTCATCGGTGATCCATCCCGCATTCACAACCCACTCCAGACCTTGAGAGTAGCTGAAGCTACCGACCGGAAGCGTCGGCGAGATGAGCTGCCAGAGGCGGGCGTCAGTGTGCATGGCCGTGTCCTGTCTCACCGTTGTGGGGCAGGCCGTGATAAGCGCCGGTCTCGGGCTCGAAGGGTGCACTTTCTCGGACCACCTCGTAGCCCATCTTGCGGACCATGTCGTCGAGCACCGGATCTGAGAGATACCGAACCCAGCCGTTGCCGACCTCGAGCCAGACGTGTCGGTTACCCAGATGATAGGCGATCCTAGCCAGCGCGGCGGCTACGTGAGCATAAACGGTGGAGACCGGTTCGGCCGCCGCCTCGATCAGTACGTCGTCAGCGCCCTGGGCCGAGCGCACGACGTCACCGCCTCGCAGGGTGATGCCCCGGGGCAGTTGGAGGCCCACTTCCCCGCCGTCGTCCAGGTGCGCCCGTTGGCGGGCCTTCTGGCGGCTCTCGAACGGCAGCGACAGTGTACGGGTCGGGGTGTCCGTGACCGCGCTGCGCGGTACGTACTCGGTGTAGATCTCGAGGCCCATGCAGTCCAGTCCGGTCGCCCGACTCAGAACAGGAAGTAGCGCTGGGCCAGCGGCAGCACCTCGGCGGGCTCGCAGATCAGGAGCTCTCCGTCGGCTCGCACCTCGTAGGTTTCCGGGTCCACCTCTATCGTGGGCGTGTAGCTGTTGTGAATCATGTCCCGCTTGTGAACCTTCCGAGTGCTGGTGACTGCGAGCGTGGTCTTGGCCAGACCCAGCCGAGGACCGATGTCGTTGTCCTGCGCCCGACGAGAGACGAACAGAACCGAGGTCCCGGTCAGGGCTCCGCCGAAAGACCCGAACATGGGGCGGTAGTGAACCGGCTGAGGAGTCGGGATGGAGGCGTTGGGGTCCCCCATCGGAGCGGCGGAGATCAAGCCTCCCTTCACGATCAGAGCAGGCTTGATGCCGAAGAAGGCCGGTTGCCAAAGCACCAGGTCTGCCATCTTGCCCAACTCGACGGAGCCCACCTCGTGGGCCAGGCCATGGGCCAGCGCTGGGTTGATGGTGTACTTGGCGAGGTAGCGCTTGACACGGAAGTTGTCGTTGCGAGAAGAGTCCTCCGGCAGCGGACCGCGCTGCACCTTCATCTTGTGGGCGGTCTGCCAGGTCCGACAGATGACCTCGCCCACCCTGCCCATGGCCTGTGAATCGGAGGCGATCATCGAGAAGGCGCCGAGATCGTGAAGGATGTCCTCGGCGGCGATGGTCTCTCTCCGGATTCGCGACTCCGCGAAGGCCACGTCTTCCGCGATCGTCGGATCCAGGTGGTGACAGACCATGAGCATGTCGAGATGCTCGTCCACGGTGTTGACGGTGTAAGGACGAGTGGGGTTGGTAGAGGAGGGCAAAACGTTCTGCAGGCCGCAGACCTTGATGATGTCCGGCGCATGGCCACCCCCGGCCCCCTCCGTGTGGTAGGTGTGGATCACGCGATCCTTAAAGGCGGCAATGGTGTCTTCGACGAAGCCCGACTCGTTGAGCGTGTCGGTGTGAATGGCGACCTGGACGTGTTCCTCGTCCGCAACCGAAAGGCAGTTGTCGATGGCGGCGGGGGTAGTGCCCCAGTCCTCGTGCAGTTTGAGGGACATGGCCCCGGCGGCCACCTGCTCGGTCAGCGGCTCCGGCAGGCTGGAGTTGCCCTTGCCCATGAATCCCAGGTTCATCGGCAGGCCATCACCCGCTTGCAGCATCTTGCCGAGATTCCAGGGTCCCGGGGTACAGGTAGTGGCGTTGGTTCCGGTTGCCGGCCCCGTCCCCCCGCCGAGCATGGTGGTGACTCCTGACATCAGCGCTTCCTCGACCAGCTGCGGGCAGATGAAGTGGATGTGGGCGTCGATGCCGCCAGCGGTCAGGATTCGGCCTTCACCGGCGATGGCCTCGGTGCCGGGACCGATGATGATGTCGACTCCGGCCTGGGTGTCGGGATTGCCCGCCTTGCCGATTCCCGCGATGCGGCCGTCGCGAACGCCCACGTCGGCCTTCACGATGCCCCAGTGGTCGATGATCAGTGCGTTGGTGATGACCAGATCCACCGCTTCGGCGTTGGTTCGCTGGCTCTGCCCCATACCGTCGCGAATGACTTTGCCGCCACCGAATTTCACTTCATCGCCGTAGACGGTGTAGTCGGCCTCCACCTCGACGATCAACTCGGTGTCTCCCAGGCGTACTCGATCGCTCGTGGTGGGGCCGAACATCTCGGCGTATGCGCGCTTGGAAATCGTGCTCATGATCCGGCCTCCTCGAGCGCTCCCATCACCTTGGCGTTGAATCCGTACACGACCCGTCTGCCGGCGTAGGAGGTCAGGGTCACGGTACGCGACTGTCCCGGCTCGAAACGCACGGCCGTGCCGGCGGCGATGTCGAGGCGGAAGCCCCGGCTGGCTTCGCGATCGAAGTCGAGCGCCGGGTTGGTCTCGAAGAAGTGAAAGTGGCTGCCCACCTGCACCGGACGGTCGCCGGTATTGGCGACTTTCAGTGTGAGGGTCTCGCGAGCCTCGTTCAACTTGATCTCACCGTCGTCGACAAAGTACTCACCGGGTTTCATGGCGTCTCCTAGACAATGGGATTGTGAACGGTGACGAGCTTGGTGCCGTCGGGAAAGGTCGCTTCCACCTGTACCTCGCTGACCATTTCGGGAATGCCGTCCATGACCTCGTCGGCGGACAGGATCTCGGTCCCGTAGCTCATCAGCTCGGCTACCTTGCGACCGTCGCGGGCGCCCTCCATGATGGCGGCGGAAATGAGTGCCACACTCTCGGGGTAGTTCAGCTTGACGCCGCGCTCTCGGCGCTGCTGAGCCAGTTGCGCCGCGACGAAGATGAGGAGCTTGTCTTTTTCTCTCGGTGTCAGGTGCATGAGTCTCCCCGTCAGGTTTGCCAGATTCGCAGGTCTCTGAAACTACAACCGGTGATCGCTTCACGGATCGCGCGCAAGACCGGCTCCAGCGAGGCGCGCGCGGCCTCTATGCCATCGCTGAGCACGCGTAGGACGAGCACCCGATCCACCAGTGTCACGCCGACCATCGCCGATTCGGTAAGACCGTCCCGTACCGTATCCCTGAGGGCAGAGTCGGCGGGATAGGCCACCAGCAGACCGGTGACAGGCTGCCCTCCCAGCCCCCACCGGTGGCCGAGTAGCGGATCGCCTGCAGTGAAATGCAGTCGCTCATGTAGCAGCGGAGCACCCTCGCGATTGAGCTCGAAGCGCTGGTCCAGCGTCCCGCTGTCGTAGTGGTCGCCCGACAAGGGTCGCCCCCTGACCACAACGTCCCAGCCGATGAAGCGTGCCGAGCTGTGTAGATCGACCACGGTGCGGATTTCAGCGAGGCTACCGCCGAAGAGCAGCGTTTCCTGGGGTAGCCACTCCAGGCAGCTGTCGGCGGCTACCGTCAGGTGCTGAGTCAGGCGGCTGGTGCGTCCGCTGCTCCGGTAGTACTTCCCACAGGCCGGTGTCGTGATGACGGTGTGCGCCTGATCGCCGACATGGACATCGATGGTGAGCTGGTCGCCACCGACCAACCCGGAAGGGGGATGCAACAGGTAGGCGTGACAGACCTCGTCGCCCTCGGGATAGAACGGTTTCTGGAGATACAGGGGGCCCCCATGACGGCGGCGCGACAAGACCACCTTGCCGTCCTTGCGGAGAAACTCCAGGTCGAGGAAGGCCTTCCAGGGTGGATGTTCGTTGACCGCAGCTGTCCGGGGGCATGTGGGTGCGCACATCTTCAGACCGTCAGGTGTTGCTGAATCATGTCGTCGGTGAGAGCCGACATTTTCCCGTGGGCGACGACGTTGCCTTTTGCCATGATGGCAAACTGCGACGCTACACGACGCACGAAGGGTAGTTTCTGCTCCACCAGCAGGACGGTCTGTCCGAGCTCTTGGTTCAACTCGACGATCACGTCGCCGATCTGGTGCACGATATTGGGCTGAATCCCCTCGCAGGGCTCGTCGAGGATGAGGAACCTGGGATCCAGGGCCAGCGCCCGCGCGATGGCGAGCTGCTGCTGTTGACCGCCAGACAGGTCTCCGCCTCGCCGGGCCAACATGTCCCTGAGCACGGGGAAGAGCTCGAAGACACGATTCGGACTGTCGCTGGCCCCGTCGCGGCGGGCCGTCATCCCCACCAGCAGGTTCTCTTCGACGGTCAACATCGGAAAGATCATGCGCCCCTGGGGGACATATCCGATCCCTAGCCCCGCTCTGCGTTCCGGGGCAAAGGAAGAGATTTCCTCTCCGTCGAAAGAAAGGCTGCCGGCATCCGTACGCAGCAGTCCCATGAGGCACTTCACGAGTGTCGTCTTGCCAACGCCGTTGCGGCCCAAGATGGCGACGCAGCTGCCCCGGGGTACTTCCAGATCCACCCCCCAGAGGATGCGGCCCTGACCGTAGGATTGAGTGATCCCGCGCGCCTCGAGCATCTATTCGCCCAGATAGACCGCGATGACCTCGGGGTTTTGCTGCACCTCGTCGATGCAGCCTTCTGCCAGCACCGATCCCTCGTGCAGGACGGTCACGGTGCTGGCAATGGAGCGGACGAAGTCCATGTCGTGCTCGACCACGATGACGCAATGATCGCCGGCAAGAGATGTCAGAAGCTGGGACGTCCGTTCCACTTCCTGAGGTGTCATGCCTGCGACGGGCTCGTCCACGAGCAGGATGAGTGGATTCTGCATCAGCAGCATGCCGATCTCCAGCCACTGCTTCTGCCCGTGCGAGAGAGTGCCGGCCTGATGAAAGGCGCACTCGGACAGACCGATCGCGACCATGACTTCGTCGATACGATCGCGCTCTTCACCTGTGAGTGGCCGGTGGATGCTCGCCCACACCGACTTGTTGGTAGCCATGGCGAGCTCCAGGTTCTCGTGCACCGAGTGGTTGACGAAAACGGTGGGTCGCTGAAACTTACGCCCGATCCCCAGCCTGGCGATCTCCGGTTCGCTGTAGGTCGCCAGGTCGATGAACTGGCCGAAGAAAGCGGACCCGGAGTCCGGCCGCGTCTTGCCGGTGATCACGTCCATCAAGGTGGTCTTGCCCGCGCCGTTGGGGCCGATGACGCAGCGCAGCTCTCCGACGTTCACGTACATCGTCAGTCTGTCGAGGGCGAGGAAGCCGTCGAAGCTCACCGAGATGTTCTCCAAGTAGAGAAGAATGCCCTTACTGGAGTCCACCAGCTCTTCCACCTCGGGCCGCGCCGTTCTGAAGTTCCGCCTTCGGGCCTGGCGTTGCGAGCTCGGGTTGTCAGGCACGGGCGGTGCCCTCTTTCGAGCTCGGTGGGTCGGACTCGGGTGTGGCGGGGAGTTGGGAGTCACCGCTTCGCCGCTCCTGCCATCTGCGCAACAGCCCGACGATACCTTTGGGCATCCAGATGGTGACGACGATGAACAGTGTACCCAGAGCGAAGAGCCAGACTTCGGGTAGGGCGGCTGTGAGCGTGGTCTTGGCATAGTTCACCAATACCGCACCCAGCGCTGCACCGAACAGTGACTCACGACCGCCGACGGCGACCCACACCACCAGCTCGATCGAGTTCAGGGGCTGAAACTCACTCGGGTTGATGATGCCGATCTGGGGCACGTAGAGGGCGCCGGCAATGCCGGCGATCATGGCCGAGACCGTGAAGATCCAGAGCTTGAAGTGCTCGACCCGATAGCCGAGGAAGCGCGTGCGGTCTTCCGCGTCCCGCACCGCCGTGACGACCCGACCCAGTTTCGACCGCACGATGCTGCGACAGCCGATGTATCCGCAGGCGAGCGTCAGCGCGGAGGTCAGAAACAGCACCACTCGCGTGACATCGGACTGCAGGTTGGCGCCCAGCAGCTCTTTGAAGTCGGTCAGTCCATTGTTGCCACCAAAGCCCATCTCGTTGCGAAAGAACGCCAGCATCAGCGCGTAGGTGAGCGCCTGGGTCATGATCGACAGATACACGCCGGTGACCCTGGATCTGAAGGCGAAGTAGCCGAAGACGAATGCCAGCAGTCCAGGAATGAGCAACGCCATGAGCGCGGCAAACCAGAACGAGTCGAAGCCAACCCAGTACCAAGGCAGTGCGTCCCAGTCGAGGAACACCATGAAGTCTGGGAGCTCGGGATTGCCGTAGACCCCGCGGGCACCGATCTGGCGCATGAGATACATGCCGATGGCGTACCCTCCCAGGGCGAAGAACGCCCCGTGGCCCAGGCTCAGGATCCCGCAGTAGCCCCATGCCAGATCAAGCGCCATGGCCAGCAGGGCGTAGCACAGATACTTGCCGAGCAGCGTGACGGTATAGGTGGTGATGGAGAAGAACGAGTCTTCGGCGACCCAGAGGTTGCATACGGGGACGATGATGCTCGCCAGCAGCAGCATGCCCAGCAAGATGTTCCCGCCGAGGTCGGTGCGAACCCATTTGAACAAGGCGCCCTAAGCCTCGGCCGCTCGGCCGCGTCGCGGGAACATTCCGCGAGGTCGGTGCTGGATGAACACTATGATGAAGACGAGGACCATGATCTTGCCGAGCACCGCGCCGACGACGGGTTCGAGGAACTTGTTCGCGACTCCCAGGCTGAGGCCACTCACGAGCGTGCCCCACAGGTTGCCAACCCCGCCGAAGACGACCACCAGGAACGAGTCGACGATGTAGGACTGGCCGAGGTTGGGGCCGACGTTGGTCAGCTGGGAGAGTGCTACCCCGGCGACGCCGGCGATCCCTGAGCCCAGGCCGAAGGTCAGAGCGTCGACCCGGCCGGTGCGGATGCCCATGGCGCGCGCTGTCTCGCGGTCCTGGGTGACCGCCCGCATATGCAGGCCCAGTCGGGTCTTCCGCAGCAGGAGATGAAGACCGGCAAAGACGATCAGCGCGAAGAAGAAGATGTAGAGGCGATTGTAGGTGATGGAGAGTCCGTCGGCGATCTCGAGTAGACCGCTCATCCATTCGGGCGTGGTCACGGAACGGTTGAGAGGTGAATAGATGCTGCGTACGGACTGGCGCAGGAGGAGGCTGACGCCGAACGTGGCCAGCAGAGTTTCCAGCGGCCGACCGTAGAGGAAGCGGATGATGCTGCGCTCGATGCCGATGCCGACGAGGCCCGAGACCAGGAAGGCGGAGGGCACGGCGACGAACAGGGAGACTTCGATCGCCCGCGGGAAGATCGACTGGACGGTGTAGGTGGTGTAGGCGCCCAGCATGATCAGCTCTCCGTGGGCCATGTTGATGACACCCATGACACCGAAGGTGATGGCCAGCCCGATGGCGGCCAGAACCAGGACGGAGCCGAGGCTCAGGCCGAAAAGAACATGCTCTACGAACTCGAAGCGGCGGGCGCGTGCTTCGATGCTCGCGATGGCCTGGCGCGCGGACTGCCGCACATCCTCGTTGTCCGACTCGGCAATCAGGCCGGTGAGCTTGGTGCGGACGTGGGCCGAGAGATCAGAGTCCAGGAAGGCGATCGCAGCGAGTACCGACGATGGGTCGGAGCTGTCGAGGTCGAGCAGCGCCAGCGCGGTATCGATGGCGGCGACGACCTCATCGAGGGGCTCGGTGTCGCGCAGGCTCCGCAGTGCCTCTGCCATCGACTCGTCACCGGAGATACCCACGGCTTCGATAGCCGCCACTCTGGCGTCGACATCAGGATCGTTGAGCTCCAGCTGAGCGATCAGCCCGCGCAGGGTGCCGCGCAGAGCATTGTTCACGCCGATCTTGGCGACGTCCCGGCGGCCGACGTGACCGAGGTCCTCGCCGGTCAGAGCGTCCAGGAGGTCAAAGCCCCGGTCGGCCTTCGTGGCGATGACGATCTGGTCGGAATCCTTGTGGCGGTAGAGCTGACCGTCCATGAGCGCGCTCAAAACGACACCGGCGCGGTCGTGGCGCATCGCGACTAGCTCGATGGCGACGGAGGCCTTCTCGTCGTAGTCACGGGTGTCGAGCCGCGCTACCGTTTGGGCAAAGTCGTCGCCCTCCGCCGCCGCAACGGCGAGGGCCGCGAAAAGCAAAGTCGCGGACACCCGCGTTGCCAGGCGTCGAGAGCGGCATCGCTTCTCGGCGAATCGTGTCGATAGAACCTGCATGGCCGAGGCTGGGAGACCCGCCTACCGGAACCTACCCCGACACAGGGCCGGCAGGCGGGAGACCACCCGTACGTCCCACAGGAACGTAATCGTCTCCATCCTCCTTCCTACTCGTAGTTCTGCCCCGAGCAGGTTTCCGTTTTCGAATTGTAGTTGCCGCACGATAGGGGTGCACGCCAGTCGGCAATGATGTCGCGAGATCCTGGGAGAAAGTCGGACCACGCATCGCCAGCTACGGTACCGCGGGTTTGCCAGACGATGTCGAACTGGCCGTCATCCTGGATCTCGCCGATCAGCACCGGCTTGGTGATGTGGTGGTTGGGCAGCATGGTGGACATGCCCCCCGAAAGGTTCGGCACCGACACTCCGATGATCGCTTCCTGAATTGCATCGGCATCGGTGCTACCGGCCTTCTTCACTGCTTCGACCCACATCTTGAAGCCGATGTAGTGGGCCTCCATCGGATCGTTGGTGACGCGATCGTCGTCGCCGATGAAGTCGAGCCAGGAGTCGATGAAGTCATCGTTGATCTCGGCATCCACGCTCATGAAGTAGTTCCAGGCTGCCAGGTGCCCCACCAACGGACCGGTGTCGATGCCGGACAGTTCTTCCTCGCCGACGGAGAAAGCAACCACCGGGATGTCTTCGGCCGACACGCCCTGGTTTCCCAGCTCTTTGTAGAACGGCACGTTGGCGTCGCCGTTGATGGTGGATACCACGGCGGTCTTCTTACCCGCGGACCCGAAGCTCTTGATCTCCGAGACGATGGACTGCCAGTCGGAATGGCCGAAGGGCGTGTAATTGATGCGGAGATCCGCGTCGGCCACACCCTTGGCTTTGAGATACGCCTCCAGGATCTTGTTGGTGGTGCGGGGATAGACGTAGTCGGTGCCTTCCAGGACCCAGCGAGTGACGCCCACCTCGTTCATCAGATAGTCGACGGCCGGTATCGCCTGTTGATTCGGCGCCGCGCCGGTGTAGAAGACGTTCTTCGAGGATTCCTCGCCTTCGTACTGCACCGGGTAGAAGAGCAGGCTGTTCAGCTCCTCGAACACCGGCAGAACAGATTTCCGAGACACGGAGGTCCAGCAGCCGAAGGTGACGTCGACGCGCTGGCGCTGGATCAGCTCCCTGGCCTTTTCGGCGAACAGAGGCCAATCGGAAGCCGGGTCGACGACTACGGCTTCCAGTTGTTTACCGAGCAGGCCACCTGCTTTGTTCTGCTCCTCGATCATCATCAGCACAGTGTCCTTGAGCGAGGTTTCGCTGATGGCCATGGTGCCGGAAAGCCAGTGCAGAACGCCGACCTTGATGGTCTCGGCGGCCTGAGTGCTGAAGGTGCAGAGAATTCCCGCCAGTAGGCAGAAGACAGATCGTTTAGTGAGAGTCATGAGGTCCCCCTTATTGGGATGTGGTGGTTTTTGGTTGCGAACCCGATGGTCGCTACATCTGTATCTGGACGCCGAAGGACACCGCGTTGGCGTCCCGACCCGCGGCGCCCGTCAGGTTGGCGTCTCCGTCGGTGTAGTTGACGTTCAGCCTCAGGTTGTGACCGTCGATGACGTAGTTGAGCCCCACCTCGATGAGGTCGCTGTCTAGGCCTAACTCCGGCGTGTTCTCGGTCCGGCGGACGTACGGCTGGAACTGTCCCGGCCCCACAGCCTCGCCGAACAGATAGGCGACGGATACGAAGTAGGCATCGCCGTCGAAGAGACAGAAGCAGTTTTGACCGGCGAGGGCTTCCGCGGTCAGTTCGGAATCGAAGACCTTGTACTCGGCCTCGACAGTGAAGGCCGCTCCCCCCGCAAGGGCCTCTTCGTACAACACATCGGCGATGACCGCGTTGAAGTCACCCGGACTGGTCGCCGTCCCGGTCCCGTCCGCCTGAGACTGGTAAGAGAGACCTACGGTGAAGATGTCGCCGGCAGTACCGAAGTAGGTGCTGGAGGTGTAGTAGCCGGGATTGCTCTCCATGTTCAGGAAGTTGTATGCGACGCGGCCGGCGAAGAGCATGTTGTCGTCTTGATTCGGGCCACCATCGACGCCATCGAAGAGACCCACTGCGTATTGCAGCTTGCCGCCGGCGCCCCAGATGGTCATGCCATCGTCACGTCCCAACAACCCGGCCTGACCGAGCTGGTCGGAGGGCAGCAGCGGCACGGTGAATTGATTCCAGGTCAGACCGTAGTAGGGGCCATTCAGTTCGATCCGATCTGCCGGGGTCAGCATGCGGCCGACCCAGATGTTGAACTGCTTCGAGAACTCCAAGCGGAGGATGGCGTCCAGAACCACGATGTCGCCCTTCGCACCGACAGGGTCGTTGGCGTCCTGGCCGAACACACAGCCTTCGCATTCGGTGTTGAACGTGAATCCGAACTTCTTGTTCAGCTGACCGTTGGCGTAGAGACGCACGCTCTCGAGCTTCCAATCTTTCGAACGATCTTTGCCGCTGGGCGCGCCGTCTTCGACGCTGCCGAATCCGGCCCGGATGCCAGCCCCGACCTTGACCCAGCGGTCCTCGTCGGCGTCGGCAGAATCTTGTGCGGCCAGAGAGACGCTGCAGAGGAGGGCCAACAGTACGTACGAGACCGTTCGTCCCAAGCGAGTCATCTTGTTTTTCATCGGGTTTGTTGTCCTAATAGTTGATGGGTTCTTGGTTCTGCTACCCGGAGTGACCTGCCCGGTAGTCCCTGGCTTCCACTGCCCGTACGGTATGACGGAGCAACCTTGGTGCCAGGTTTCCGTTTGCCGGGACAAGTGTCGTAACACCCTTGAAACGAACCGGATAGGAGCAATTTGGCTGCGGTTCGCGGAGCGGGCTCTCGCAGAAAGAGGAGAAAAATGTAGGAACAGAGGGCTTCTCGAGACAAAAATGTAGTGTCACCTGCGAGGATCTGCACCCCACGGATCGGCCGATCCGACTGTGAACAAGTCGGCCCCGAGCGAATCTAGCGCTTCATAACCCGCCGACGTCGGCCGCAGACGGCCGGAAGACCTAGCGGCTGGCGCGCTTTGGCCAATCCCGCCTCTCTAGGATTCTGCTGCGCAGAATCCTAGTCCAGCTGCGTGTACGCCGATTCGCGGTGATCGGTCAGATCGAGACCGACCTTCTCCTCGTGATCGACGACCCGCAGACCCACGGTCATGTCGACCAGCTTGAGCAGGATGAACGAGATCCCGCCGGACCACACCAGGGTGTAGACGACCGCCTTGATCTGGATCAGAACCTGGCCGGGGTTGCCGTAGAAGAGACCGTTGGTGTCGTTTCCCGGTACCCACGAAGTGGCCCAGAGGCCGGCGGCGATCGCGCCCCAGATGCCGGCTACGCCGTGCACTCCGAACACATCCAGAGCGTCGTCATAGCCGAGCTTCGGCTTGACCACGTTGACCGCGAAGTGGGCCACCAAACTAGCGCCGGCGCCGACGCCGAGAGCTCCCATGGCATTCACCGAGCCCGAGGCCGGAGTGATGGCAACCAGGCCGGCGACCACCCCAGTGATGACGCCGAGCACCGTCGCCTTTTTGATTAAGAGTCGATCGAGAATCGCCCACGTCAGCCCAGCCGTTGCGGTCGCCACGTGCGTCACGATGAAGGCGTTGACGGCCGACCCGTTGGAGGCGACTGCGCTACCACCGTTGAAGCCGAACCAACCGAACCACAGCAGGCCGGCGCCAAGGACGGCGAACGGCAGGTTGTGAGGTGGCGAGGGCGAATCAGGATGCCCGAGCCGTTTGCCGAGCAGCAGAGCCGCCACCAGAGCTCCGACTCCGGCGTTGATGTGGACTACCGTGCCGCCGGCAAAATCGAGAGCCCCCTCCTCCCCGAGTCCCCAGAAGCCGGAGGCACCACCCCACACCCAATGGCAGACGGGAGAGTAGACGAAGATCAGCCAAAGTCCACAGAACCAGCAGATGGCGCTGAACTTCATACGCTCCGCGCAGGCGCCGATCATCAGGGCGGGAGTGATGACGGCAAACATCCCCTGAAAGATCATGAAGAGCTGAGCCGGAATCGCGGTTCCCGGCCACGGCTCGAAGCCGACGTTGCGTAGGAAGAGATAGTCGAAGCCGCCGACCACACCCCCGAGGATGTCGCTGCCGAACGCGAGGCTGAATCCGACGGTGACCCAGAGAACGGTCATCAGGCACATACAGACAAAGCACTGCATGAGAACCGAGAGGACGTTCTTGCGGCGCACCAAGCCGCCGTAGAAGAAGGCGAGCCCGGGAGTCATCAGCAGCACCAGTGCCGAGCTGGTCAGGATCCAGGCGGTGTCTCCGGTGTCGGTCTGGCCGCTGTCCTGTCCGAGAGCCGGTGCCGTCAGCGAAAGACACAGCAACAGAAACAATGCTCCGAGCAGACTGCTACATCGGCTCATGACCCGCGGCCCCCCTCGTGATGGTGAACAAGGACAGTACCGGTATACCACGCTGTCAAGGACTAGAGCGCTGTGCCAGTCCCCAGCCGTGCATCGGCTCGAGAGCGAGGGCGCGGAGAACGAGCATCTCCAAGGTGCCTTGCAGGAACTCGGCTCGTTCTTTCGATGTTGCCATTGACCCACTCCTCTAGTCTGTCTGAAGGAGAGGGTGTGTCAGTTCCTTTAGATCGTCAAAAGAAAGCCACTCCGCTTCAGGCGATCTCGCCGCCGTCGAAGACCAGATTGGTGCCGGTGGCGTAGCTGCCAGCCGGGCTCGCCAGGAGTAGGGCCAGGCCGGCGATCTCCTCGGGCTCACCGATGCGCTTCTGCGGATTGGGATAGTGGCCGCTCGACTCCACCGCCTCGACCAGCGGCTGCGCGAGCTCGGTGCGGATCAGTCCCGGCGCGATCGAGCACACTCGGATCCCGTCTCTCGCCCAGTGCTTGGCGCACAGCACGCTGAGGTTCATGAGAGCCGCCTTCGACGGGGCGTAGACGCCGATGCCGATCGATGGCCGTAGGGCCTCGTTCGAGACCACGTTGAGGATGACGCCGCCGCCGCGCTCCATCATCGAGGTCCGACACAGCTTCGAGAGCTCCAGAGGCGCCCACACGTTGACACGCATGACCTCTAGGAGGGTGGCGGCGTCGGTCTTGGACAGGCTTGACGGTGCACCCATGGCGGCGTTGTTGACGAGGATGTCGACGCCGCCCAGCTCGGCGACGGTCTGCCGATAGAGCTTCTCCAAGTCGTGGTCGTCGGCCATGTTGGCGGTGATCGCGAGACAGCGACGACCGGTGCCCTCGATCTCCTGCGCAGTGGCCGCCAGCGCGTCCTGGCCCCTGGCGGCGATTGCAACGTCGGCGCCGTGCTCGGCGAACGCCAGCGCGATGGCGCGTCCAATGCCCTTCGATCCACCGGTGACGACGGCGACCTTGCCGTCGAGAGAGAGATCAACGATTGGCATTATCCGTCCTCCAGGAAGTCGGCCAACCGCCCGTACGAGCGTACGAAGTCCTCCTTGAAACCGTAGACGACATTTTGGGTCGACTGGATCTTGTCGATCAGGCCGACACCCTGGCCTACGTAGTACGTCTCGATCTCGGCCGCCCCCTCGTGGCCGCCCTCTGCGAGCTTTCTCGCTTTCTGCAGGGGCGGATCGCTGACCAGGGTCTGGAGCGGCATGGGCAGGGGGTCGGGTGCATCCTCTGTCTCCCATGCTCGGGTCCAGGCGGACTGCAGTTGGCGGGCGGGCTTGCCGGTCCGGCTCCGAGTGCGGACCGTCTCACTCGAGCTCGCCTCGACGAACTTGTGCTTCATGACTTCGGAGGTCTCGGCCTCGACCGTCGGCAGCCAGACCGAACCTGTCCAGGCACCGTCGGCACCCATCGCCATCGCCGCCGCCATCTGGCGACCGGTCATGATTCCGCCTGCCGCGAGGATCGGTACCTCACTCCCGTGCTGCTCGACCGCTCGAGCGACTTCGGGGATCAGAACCATCGACGACACCGTCCCGCAATGACCGCCCCCTTCCGTGCCGGAAACGACGAGCACGTCGACACCGGCAGCGACTTGCTTCAGAGCGTGGTACTTCGATCCGACAAGGGCGGCGACGGGCACACCACGCTCCTTTCCCAGCTCCAGCATCCAAAGCGGTGGTACTCCGAGCGCATTCGCGATGAGCCGGATCGGGTGGGAGAAGGCGACCTCCACGACTTTCTTCGCTCCCTCGGGACGCAGATTGTCGCCGAAGCCGAGTCGCTCGCGCCGCGCCTCGTCGTCGATATCGCTCGAGTCGACGTCGTGGTCTTCGAGAATCTGCGCCGCGAAGGCCTTGTGCTCTTCCGGCACCATGGCCAGTACCTGGTCGGGTGTGGGCTGGGAGTCACGCGTCAACATCGAGCTCGGGATCAGCACGTCGACACCGTACGGCTTGCCTTCGATGTGATCGTCGATCCAGCTGAGCTCGATCTCGAGCTGCTCGGCCGACATGCCGGACACGCCCGTGACTCCCATTCCGCCGGCCTTCGAGACCTCCACGACGACGTCGCGGCAGTGGCTGAAGGCGATCAGGGGAAAGTCGATGCCGAGGAGCTCGCAGATGGGAGATCTCATGAAGCAAAGCCTACCCGTTCTCGAATTGCGCGCGGGTTCGCAATTGCACCTACGGTGCCGACCGCCAGCTAGTATCGAGGAATGAAGCGAACTTCGATTCGGGTGTGGCTGGGGGTTTTGGGTCTGGTGGTTGGATCCGTAGAGGTCGGGGCCCAGAGCCTCGTTGGGTTCACCGACGAGCGCGCCGCGGCGCATCTCGATCTCGAGTCCCGCTTCGCGGCAACGCTCGACGCGGACGATCTCTCGGAGTGGTCGAAGGCGATGACGCCGCGGCCGCATCATCTCGGGTCGCCACAGGCGGCTGAGAACGCCAAGTTCATGCTCGAGCTGTTTCGCAGCTGGGGCTTCGACGCCGAGATCGAGACCTTCCACGTCCTGTTCCCGACGCCTCACCTGCGTCGGCTCACCCTGCTCGAGCCGACCCGCTACGAGGCGAGGTTGCAAGAGGAGGTGATTGCCGAAGACGCGACCTCGGCGATCGCAGTCGAAACCGGACTACCGCCCTACAACGCGTACTCGGCGGATGGCGACGTGACCGCGGAGCTGGTGTATGTCAATCGTGGCGTGCCGGCCGACTACGAAGAGCTCGCGCGGCGCGGTATCGACGTGCGGGGCAAGATCGTGATCGCCCGCTACTGGGGCTCGTGGCGAGGCATCAAGCCGAAGGTGGCGCACGAGAAGGGCGCCATCGGCTGCATCATCTTCAACGATCCGGGCGACGACGGGTATGCCCAGGGGCTGACCTACCCGGACGGCGCGTACAAGCACGAGTGGGGCGTGCAGCGCGGCTCGGTGATCGATCTGCCGAAGCGGCCGGGCGACCCGCAGACTCCGATGCGTGGCTCGATAGAGGGCGCCGAGCGCATCGCGCGCGAGGATGCCGACAGCATCATGCAGATCCCGGTGCTACCGATCTCCTGGCGCGACGCGGTTCCGCTGCTGGAAGCGCTCGAGGGCCCGGTCGCACCGGCAGGCTGGCGCGGCGCCCTGCCTTTGACCTATCGGATAGGCCCAGGGCCGGCGAAGGTGCAGCTCGAGCTCGAGTTCGACTGGAACGTGGTGGCAGCTCACAACGTGATCGCGCGGCTCGAAGGTGCCGAGCTCCCCGACGAGTGGATCGTGCGCGGCAATCACCATGACGCGTGGGTGATCGGGGCCCGCGACCCGATCAGCGGCATGATCGCTCTTCTAGCCGAAGCCAAGGGTGTAGGGGAGCTGGCCCGCAGCGGTTGGCGGCCGCGTCGCACGCTGGTTTACGCCGGGTGGGACGGCGAGGAGCAGGGGCTTCTGGGCTCGGTGGAGTGGGCGGAGCATCACGCCGAGGAGCTCGGGCGAAAGGCGGTCGTCTACATCAACACCGACGGCAACTCGCGCGGCTTTCTCGGTGCCGGCGGGTCGCACGCGCTGGAGAAGCTGGTCGGCGGGGTGGCCTCGACGGTCGTCGATCCGCAGACCGGCGCGACGGTCGGCGACCGGCGGCGGGCGAGGACGATGGTTGGCGGTTCGAAGGAGGAGGCGTCGCGACTGGCGGGCGGGGGTACGCTTCGGCTGAGTGCCCTCGGCTCGGGTAGCGACTACTCGCCATTCTTGCAGCACCTCGGCATCGCCTCGCTCAACCTGGGCTTCGGGGGCGAGGGTAGCGGCGGCGAGTACCACACGGCCTTCGACTCCTACGATCACTACACTCAGTTCGTCGATCCGGGCTTCGCCTACGGCGTTGCCCTGGCCGAGACAGCGGGCCGGATCACCCTGCGACTCGTCGAGGCCGATGTAGTTCCCTTCGACTACACCGACACCGCGGCCACCGTGTCGCGCTACGTCGACGAGATGGTTGAGTACGCCGACGCGGAGCGCAAGCGCATCGAGCATCACAACCAGATGGTCACAGAGGGGCACTTCGACCTGGCCGCCGATCCAACTCGGGCCTTTGCCGCCCCGGCCGTCAAGGAAGCGGTGCCCCACCTGAACTTCGCGCCGCTACTGACCGCGCGCGATCGACTCGTCGAGAGCGCCGAGCGTGCCAACGCCTACGTAGAAGAGCTCCTGGCCTCCGGCGAGGAGGCGGCGCGCCCAGCGGAGGTCGACTCGTTGCTCTACACCGGCGAACGTCGCTTTCTGGCGGCCGATGGTTTGCCTCGCCGGCCCTGGTTCCGCAACCTCGCCTACGCGCCAGGCTTCTACACCGGCTATTCCGTGAAGACCCTTCCCGGAGTGCGCGAGGGGCTCGAGGAAGGTGAGTTCGACGAAGCGCAGCGCGAGATCTCGCGCGTCGCGGCCGCGATCACCTCGCTCGCCGATCAGCTCGACGGCCTCGCCGGCAGCGTCGACACCCACTGAGGTCGCAGGCCGCCCGCTCGGCTACAATCGATCGGCTCCACCGCGTTTCCGTTTCTTGGGGAGGGGATCGATGCAGACGCAATCTCTGTCGAAGCTGGCCGTACTCGGCTTGGCCGTTGGCGTTCTAGCGGGCTGCGGCAGCGGCGCCGACGTCGTGCCGGCCCAGCCCCGCCCCCAGAACGTCGACTGGCGTCACTATGCCGCCGATCGCGCCGCAACGAAGTATTCGGCCGCTGACCAGATCGACGCTACGAATATTGGCGACCTTGTCGAGGTCTGGCGATGGACGACACCTGACGGTCGGGTGGAGACCGACGCCAGCCGGGGTGTGATGAAGGGGACGCCGCTGGTGGTTGGGGACGTGATGTACGCAGTCTCGGCGCTGAACATGGTCTCGGCGCTCGACGCGACGACCGGCGAGGAGCTCTGGACCCACGACCCCAAGGCCCACCTGCTGCACACGCCGACCCACGGCGGGTTCACGCAGCGCGGCATCGAGTACTGGACCGACGGCGACGCGGAACGCGTGTTGTTGGTGACGGGGACGCAGCAGCTGGTCTCGATCGACGCCAAGACCGGCCGGCCGGATCGGAATTTCGGCGAGGGTGGCATCGTCGACATGCGCGACGACATCGCGACTCCCGAGGAGATCGAGCTCACGGGGCAGAACTCGCCGGCGATCGTGTGCGCCGATACCGTGATGATGGGAATGACCGTGCGCGACTTCGCGATGATGAACAAGGCCCCGGCCGGCCACATCCGCGGCTACGACGTGCGCACCGGCGAGAAGAAGTGGACCTTCCACACCGTGCCCCAGGAGGGCGAGCCCGGCGTCGAGACCTGGCACGACGAGTCGTGGCGCTACTCCGGCAACACCAACGTGTGGTCTTGGCTGAGCTGTGACGAAGAGACCGGCTGGGTCTACCTGCCGCTGGGTACGCCCACCAGCGACTATTACGGCGGCCACCGCCACGGCGACAATCTCTACGCAGAGAGCCTCGTGGCACTCGACGCGGCGACCGGTGAGAAGCAGTGGCACTTCCAGGCAGTGCGTCACGGCCTCTGGGACTACGACTTCCCCTGCGCGCCGAACCTGATCGACCTCGAGATCGACGGCCGCACGGTCAAGGCCATCGCCCAGGTCTCCAAGCAGGGCTTCACCTACGTCTTCGACCGCCGGACCGGCGAGCCGCTATGGCCGATCGAGGATCGGGCAGTGGCCGAAAGCACGGTACCGGGTGAGTGGACCGCGGCAACCCAGCCGTTTCCGACCAAACCGCCGCCGTTCGACCGGCAGGGGTTCACCGAGGACGACCTGATCGACCTCACGCCGGAGCTGCACGCCGAGGCCCTCGAGATGTTCGCCACCATCGAGGGCGGGCCGCTCTTCACGCCGCCGATCGTCGAAGGCCACGAAGGCAGGACCGCCATGGTGCAGCTTCCCAGCCAGGGTGGAGGTGCCAACTGGGGTGGAGCGGCCGTCGACCCCGAGACCGACATCCTCTACGTGCCGTCGCGCACGGTGGTGATCGGGATGAGCGTCGTTCCGCCGGGCCCGCGCCAGGGGTCGGACCGTGCCTATCTTCCCAAGCTGTCGAGAATCGCCGGCCCGCAGGGGCTGCCATTGGTCAAGCCTCCCTGGGCTCGGTTGACGGCCATCGACCTACGCCAGGGGGAGATCCTGTGGCAGGTGCCGCTCGGCGACGGTCCCCAGGACCATCCGGCCCTCGAGGGCCTCGACCTGCCGCCGCTGGGCAACTTCCCGATCGCGAGTATCACTCCAGGCTGGCCAATGCTCACCAAGACACTGGTAATGGTGCTTCAGGCGCTGCCTGACGATCCGGCGGCGGGGCGAGGCGGCGCGGCGCACGGGGTGCTGCTCGCGTACGACAAGGCGACCGGCGACCTGGTCGCGGAGCTCGAACTGCCTGGCGCTCCCGGTGGCTCGCCTATGACCTACATGGTCGACGGGCGCCAGTTCCTGGTCCTCGGGCTCGGTCGCCGAGGCGAGGATCACGAGTACGTGGCCTACGCTCTTCCGGGGGCATAGGGCCGTGCGGGCTCGTTGCCGGTGACCGAGAGCCTCGGGCTGCGCTCGCTGTTTCGCGACGTGGCTGCCGACCGCCGGTTCCGCATCTGGGCGGGCGTGGCGATCGTGCTACACCTCGGTGCGGCCGTCTTCACCGTCGGCTACCACCACCCGGACGAGCACTACCAGGTACTGGAGTTCGCGAGCTACAAGCTCGGCGGCAACGACGAAGCGGGTCTGAGCTGGGAGTTCCCGCGGCGTATGCGCTCGGGGCTGCAGCCGGCGATCGCTTGGCTTGTTGTCCGAGCGGGAGGCGCGGTCGGCCTCGACAGCCCACACACCATCTCGCTTCTGCTTCGGCTGCTGTCGACAGCGCTGGCCGGCGCCTGCGTCGCGGCACTAGCTTGGGGGTTTGCCCACGAGCTCGGTGACCGTAGGAGGCTGCGGGCGTTTCTCCTGCTCTCGGGCTTGGTGTGGTTCATGCCGTACTTGCACGCGCGCTTCAGTGCCGAGGGTTGGTCGGGGAGCCTGTTCTGGATCGGGTTGGCGCTGATCGTCGGGGGGCGGGCACGCTCACTGCCGCCCGCACCGATGATGGCGGCCGCAGGAGCTCTCTTCGGCCTGGCCTTTCAGTGTCGCTACCAGACGGCCGTACTGGCGTTGGGGGTTGGCCTTTGGCTCCTGATCGAGGCGCGGGCGCGCATCGCCGACCTGGCAGTTCTGACCGGAGCGTTTACCGCGACGGTCGGTCTGGGGGTGGTCGTGGACCGCTGGCTGTACGGCGAGTGGGTGTTCGCGCCGTGGCGTTACGTCGACGGCAACGCCATCGAGGGGCTGGCCGGACAGTTCGATACCCACCCGGTCTGGTACTACCCGATGCTGACGCTTCTCGGGGCGGTGCCCCCGCTGAGCGTTCTCGTGCTCGGTGCGGCGGTCGCGTTCTGGGTCCTCGCGCCCCGCCATCCCGTGACCTGGTCTAGCCTGCTGTTCGTGCTGGCCCACTCGGTGCCTGCCCGCAAGTCCCTGCGTTTTCTGTTCCCGATGCTGCCTGTGCTTCCGCTCATGGCGGTGTTTGCGGTGCTCGCCATCGGCACCGGGCAGGGAAGGGCAGCCCGGTGGCTACGGGGCCGACGCTGGCGTCCGGGGCGCAAGACGATCGGCTTCTCGGTCGGTCTGAATCTCATGCAACTGGCCTTTGTCAGCTTCGCTCCCGCGACCGTTGAAGTGGTGGTGCAGAAACAGATCTACGACCATGCCGATGGGAAGCCTGTGACAGTCGTTGGCGTCGGCTGCGATCCGTTCGCGACGCACGAGGACTATCCCCAGACCTTCTACCGGCCCGGGGGCTTGCGAGTGGTGCGGGTGGAGGACTTCGCCGCCGTGACCTCCGTCGTCAATCGGGAGGGACGCGTGCTTGTCGTCGCCGAGCGCTTCGATATCCCCACGGACGACGTCGGCTACAGCACTCGACTCGTCTACCGATCGTTGCCGGGCTGGGCTCGGCACGTCAATGTCAACGACTGGCTCGAGCGCAGCCCGCCGTGGCTTTTGTTCGAGGCGAGTCCCATCCCCACCGAGCTGGGCGATACGCTGGCCAGATGAGGCGCCGCGTTTGTGCCGTCGGCCTGGTGGGAGTCCTGCTCGCCACTTCTGTGGGGGCGCGGTGGACGCTTCCCGCGGAGCAGACGGCGGAGGTCGACTAAGCCTTCGTCTTCATCGGTCGCGACGAGCCGGGCTCCGCCCTGGGCGTGGTCGCCGATGGCGAGCTGGTCTACGTGCCTGGCACCGAGTTCTTGTACTCGAACTCGGTCGCACGGCGGACCACGGCCGCCAGTAACAAGTACGGCCAGGTCCTGACCTCGGTCGAGGATCTGGTGCGATGGGACCGCAACTTCTACAGACCTGCGGTCGGCGGTGAGCCTCTGCTAGAACGGCTTCACCGCGAGGGGGTGCTGGCGGATGGGTCGTCGATCGACTACGCCCTCGGCCTGGCTGTCGACGACTACCGTGGGCTGCGACGTGTGCAACACGGCGGCGCGTGGGGTGGCTTCCGCGCCATGCTGATGCGCTTTCCGGCTCAGCGCACCAGCGTGATCTGTCTGTGCAACCGCGTCGGTGGTCGAAGCTGCCGCTTGGCAGGGCGGCTACTCAACGAGGAGCTCGAGGTCGGCTGGCGCATCGAGATACTCGACAGTGTGTTGTCGCTGCAGATTCCGAATCGTGAGCCGATCACTCTCGAGCCTGCTGGCGACGGGAAGCTCGCAGGAGGTCGGATGAGGCTGTCGCCGCGGCGCGACGCGGCCGGAGCGGTGACGGCGATCGAGGTCGACGCAGGACGGGTGACCGGGATCCGGTTTCTGCGCCGGTAGGTCCGCTAATTGCGTTCGACCGAGAGCTCGGCGAAAGAGGTGAGCGCCTGGTCGAGCGCGGTAGCCGGCGCTGCTTTGAGATAGCGATCGAAGAAGGCCCTCGTGACGCCGGTGAGCACCTGGTGGCCGCGCTCGGATCCGATCTCTCCGATGCCGTCGGGAGTCAGGTGGAGGAAGTCGGAGAAGGTGCCGTGGGTACTCTCCGCCACCTCGACCCGGTACCAGTCAGCCGTCGAGGCCGCGATGAGAGCGTCTTCGCGCTCCGTGACCATCGCCACCAGTTCCACGATGATGCCCTCTGTACGCTCGCGCTCCTCCTCGGTCTCGGACGGCGGCACGTCGACTCCGGTCGATTTGAGCAACATGAAAGGTGCGGCCGCACCTCGCGTGTGCGCGCCGCCGAAGAGCTGGCCGTCCATGTCGACGGCCGCGGTCACTCTGCGGTCCTGGCTGAGGAGCTGGATCGCCGTCGCGCCGCCGAACGACCAGCCGAGCGCACCGACAAGCCCGAGATCGAGTCGGCCCGCAAACGGCGAACTGGAGTCGACTGCCAGTTCCTCGAGACGGGCAAGGGCATAGAGGTTGTCGGCGATCCACTGCGGAAAGAAGTGCTCCTCCAGGTGGTCCCAGGCGGCGAGTGCCCCGGCCTTCAGATCCTCACCTTGCTCGGGAAACGGCAGCGCGTCGTTGGCTGCCGACGAGCCGTCGGGTCGTTGGGTGGACTGGTTGAAGCCGTCGTGGCCTACCGACGCGACGATGTAGCCGTGGCTGGCGAGCTCTTCGCCGATGAAGGTGCCGGTGAATCGCGGCCAGCCTCCGCCGTGGTTGTAGAGGAGCAGCGGAAAGCGGTCTGCCGCAACCTCGGCGTCGAGATGTGCGTTGGTGCGCACGTGGGCCGCTCCCTGGACGTCCTCGACCCCGGTGAACTCCGTCGGATCGAGGATGTAGGGGGCCGAGGGATCAGCGGTCTGCTCAACCGCGGGGTACCAAATGCGGACCGGGACGCGGCGCCGATCGTTGACGTCGGCGGTGAATGGATCGCTGCGCTCGGCGTCCGTCCATTGGTACTCGCGCATGCCGACGTCCCAGGATCCCGTTGGTGCGGGGAAAGGGCGCTCGGGCAGCTCCGGCGCACAGCCGAGCTGAAGGACCAGGAGCCCAGCGGCGGCCAGCGCGTTATGCGTCGAACTCACGTTCGATCTTAACGGCACAGAATTTGAACTCGGGGATCTTGCCGTATGGGTCGAGCTCGTCGGACGTCAGGAGGTTCGCCGACGCTTCGCGGTAGTGGAACGGGATGAAGACCGCCCCCTGTGGCTCACGGTTCGTAATCCGCACCTTCAGCCGCACGCTGCCGCGGCGGCTCGATACCCGCACCCGGTCGCCGTCGTCGACCTCGAGCGTCTCCGCATCGCTCGGGTGCATGGCGACGAAGGCCTCGGGCTCGATCGAGTCCAGAACGCGCGCGCGCCGGGTCATCGCACCTGTATGCCAGTGTTCGAGGAGCCGCCCGGTGTTGAGCACCAACGGGTAGTCGTTGTCGGGCAGCTCGCGCGCTCCGGTCCACTCGGCAGGAACGAACTTCGCCTTGCCGTTGGCGGTCGGGAAGCCGTCGCCGAAGAGCACGACCGGGCCGTCGTCGTTCAGCGGATCGGGGTTGGGCCACAGTTTGCCCGCCGGTCCGAGGTTGTCGTACGAGAGGGTCTTGTAGGCATCCGTCAGCGCCGCGAACTCGTCGAAGATCTGAGGTGGCGACTCGTAGCTCATCGGATAGCCCATGCGGGTCGCGATCTCGCACAGGATCTGCCAGTCGAGGCGCGCCCCGCCCGGCATCGCGAGCGCCGGGCGTCCGATCTGCACGCGGCGGTCGGTGTTGGTGTAGGTGCCGAGCTTCTCCATGTAGGAGCTGGCGGGCAGGATGACGTCTGCAAACTCTGCCGTTTCGGTGAGAAAGATGTCCTGCACCACCAGGAAGTCGAGGTTGGAGAGCGCCTTTCTGACCTGGTTGGAGTTGGGATCGGAGAGAAACGGGTTCTCTCCCATGATGTACATGCCCTTGACCGTGCCCTCGAGCGCCGCGTGGGCGATCTCGACGACGGTCAGTCCCGGTTTCGGCGACAACGGGCGGCCCCACGCCGCTTCGAACTTCTGCTGGATCTCAGGATCGGCCACCGACTGGTAGTCGGGGTAGACCATTGGAATCAAGCCGGCGTCCGAGGCTCCCTGGACGTTGTTCTGGCCGCGTAGCGGATGCAGCCCGGCGCCCGCTTTGCCGACGTTGCCGGTCAACAGCGCCAGAGCAATCAGGCAGCGGGCGTTGTCGGTTCCGTACACGTGCTGGGAGATCCCCATGCCCCAGAAGATGATGGCGCTCGGCGCCTCGGCGAAGGTACGCGCCACGTCCCGGATACGCCCCGCGGGGACGCCGCAGATCCTGGCCGCCGCCTCGGGCGGGTAATTGGCCACGAGCTCGGCCAGCGCATCGTAGTTCTCGGTGTGCTCGGCGATGTAGTCGGTATCGGCGAGGCCTTCTTCAATGATGGTGTGCATCATCGCGTTGTAGAAGGCGACGTCCGTTCCTGGTTTGATGCGGCAGTAGTAGTCGGCCTCGTCAGCGAGGCCCTCGCTGCGGGGATCGATGACGATGAGCTTGGTGCCGCGCTTCTGCGCCTCCTTGAAGAAGGTCGCCGCCACAGGGTGGTTGGCCGAGGTATTGGTGCCGGTCAGGAGTGCGGCCCCGGCGTTGGCGATGTCGCCGTAGGTGGTGGTGACTGCGCCCGTGCCGATGCCCTCGAGCAGCGCCGCGACGCTCGAGGCGTGGCACAGCCGCGTGCAGTGATCGACGTTGTTGGTGCCGAACGCCGTTCGCACCAGCTTCTGGAAGAGGTAGGCCTCCTCTACCGAGCACTTGGCGCTGCCGAAGCCGGCGAGCGCGTCGGAGCCGTGGGTGTCGCGGATG
Organism: Acidobacteriota bacterium; assembly: GCA_036337765.1. GTDB lineage: Bacteria > Acidobacteriota > Thermoanaerobaculia > Multivoradales > Multivoraceae > JAYZDP01. The sequence continues at coordinate 6,255 of JAYZDP010000201.1, read as the reverse complement.
TCGACCAGCCGGCTGGCGACGAGATCCAGCGCCTCGTCCCAGGTCGCTTCGCGGAAGGCCGGGACCACCTCCTCGTAGTCGACGATGCCGCCGGGCTTGCGCCGGCCGTCGTGCTCGCCCCGTACGTCCGCTGACAACGGCCCCTTGGGATAGGCGTCGTCGCGCCGGATCAGCGGCACCGTCAGTCGTTGCGGGTGTGACGCGTAGTCCCAGCCGTAGCGTCCTTTGACGCACAGCCGCTCGTGGTTGCCCGGGCTCTCGCGTCCCTCTGCGAAGACGATCGCGTTGTCGGCGCGGTCGACGTGGTAGGTCAAAGCGCAGCCCACGCCGCAGTATGGGCAGACACTGTCGACGGCCTCGAGTTCTTCGCGTGGGCGTAGCTCGACGGTGATCGCCTTGTCGACCAGTGCTCCGGTCGGGCAGACCGCGGCGCACTCGCCACACGAGACACACGTGCTTTCGGCCATCAGCACATCGAGATCGAAGGCGATGCGGCTCGCGTAGCCCTTGGCGGTGCGACCGATGACTTCGTTGGACTGGATCTCGTCACAGCCACGGATGCAGCGGTCGCAGAGGATGCAGGCCTGATGGTCGACGGCGATGACAGCGGAGCTCGCGTCGGCGGGGCGGCCGTTGCCCTGCGGCAGGGTGTCGCCCCAGGAATCGTAGCGGTGCGCGAGAGCGTGGAGCTCGTTGTCGCCGGTGGTATTGTGGCGCGCGTCGGCATCGACCGCGGGCTGATCGGACATCAGCAGCTCGACCAGCGTCTTGCGCCTCACCTCGAGCTCGGGCGTTGCGGTTCGCACCTCCATGCCGGGCTCGCAGCGTCGCACGCAGGAAGCGGCCGGAACTCGCTCGCCAACGTCGACGACGCACATCCGACAGACACCCACCGGGTCCAACCGCGAGTCGTGACACAGCACCGGGATCTCGATCCCCGCCCCAGACGCGGCCTCGAAGATTGTGGTGCCGGGGGCGACTTCGACCCGTTGTCCGTCGATGGTGAGCTCGATCATCAGGGGGTCGGGGTCTCGATGCCGAGCTCGTCGAGGGCGTCCTTGGGGAGGAAACCGTCGTCGGTCCAGCCGCGGGCACGATTGTAGCTGCGGATCATCTCGGCCAGCCGCTCACGCGTCAGTCGCGTCCCGGCCATCGGCCCGTCGCTGAGGGCCTCCTCGAGGAAGCGATCGGGGAGCGTGTCGTCGGCTGGCGTCCACCCCTCGCGGATGTTGAAGGCCTTCTTGAGCGAGACCAACCGGGCCGCGGCCTCTTCGAGCTCGGCGGCGCCGCGGTCCATGCCGGTGACGGCTTCGAGCATCTCGGCCGCCTCGCCGTAGAAGTCGCCGAGCGCCCCGCGCAGGAACTTGCACAGGATGAGCGAGTCGATGAGCGCGGCCCGATTCTCGGGCTCGACGGCCAGCCGCGCGGCGCGTGCATCGCCGCGCAGGCGATCGACCTCATCGGAGAAGTCGAGCTCGTATGCCCCCGAGCGGTTGTGGTCGGCGCCACGGGTTGAGACCGCCAGGCCTAGGCCCATGGTCTGCAGCGCCCGCGGTTCGTATCCCGGCATCTCGAGGCCCTTCACCTGCGCCGCGAACGCCAGGGTGCCGTGGCCTATCTCGTGAGGGGCGCGCCGCGACCCTTCGGCCAGAAGCGCGCCGAGTCCGTGGCGATGGGCGATGTCGTCGATCAACGTCAGCATGCCCTCGCCGTCTCCGAAGCAAGGTGCACCGTCGAGAAAGCCGTTCTCGGCACACTCCATCGCGAAGGCGATCGTGCCCCCGGTCGAGATGGTGTCGAGCCCCAGCTCATCACAGCGCTGCGAGGCGGCGAGCACCACGTCGGGGTCGCTGATGCCGCACAGCGGCCCGAGCGCGAACAGGTTCTCGTACTCGACGCGTGTTTGGGAGCCGTCGGCCAGCTTGTAGAGGTGCTCGCAGCCGATCGTGCAGCTGGCACACGAGGCGCGAGCCTGCTCGCGCAGCGGCTGCATCTCCTCGGCGGAAAGTGCCTCGGCCTCGTCCATGCGGCTGGTCTGGAAGTTGCGCGTTGGCAGGGCCGCGAGGCGGTTGAAAGCCATCAGGTTTCCAGCCGTGCCGAGCTCCCGATACTTGGCCGTGGCCGGGCCGAGGGATCGGGCGGAGAGGCTCTTGGCGATCCGCAGGACGTGCTCCCGGTTGGCAAGCTGGGTCTTGACCTCTCCCGACACCACGAGGGCCTTGAGCCTTTTCGAGCCCATCACCGCTCCGAGCCCTCCGCGCCCGGCGTGACGGCCGTCGTTCGACAGGATGGCGTAGCGCACGAGGTTTTGCCCCGCGACACCGATCGCCGAGACCCGGCCTTCTGAGCGCAGGGCGGTGCACGTTGCCTCGGCCGAGAGACCCCAGGTCGACGCTTGCCGCAGCTCGCCGCCCACGAGCTCGGACGGCTCGTCGCAGGCACCCACGAGCACGATCGCGTCCACGCCCATGGCCTTGCCTGCGATGGCGAAGTGCGAGCTCGACAGGGCGTCGCTGATCATCCCCGTCAACGGCGACTTCGCCACCACGGCGAACTTGGCGGAGGTCGTGAGCGGGCTGCCGACGAGCGGTGAGAAGCTGTAGATCAGTGGCGCGTCGGGCGACAACGGGTCGACTTCCGGAGGCGCTTCGCGATGCAGCAGCCACGCGCCGAGCCCGGATCCCCCGATCGTGCGGCGCAGGACGTCTTTGTCGATGCTGACGAGCGTGCCCTCGCCGCGGCTGAGATCGAAGCGCCAGTACCGCCCGTGATAGCCGTACACCCCGTCATGCTAGCTGGGTTCTGGCGTGACAATCCGGCCTCTCTACCGAAGCTTGTCGAACGTTTCGTTGCCGATGGGGTAAGACTCCCAGTCCTTGTAGTCGAAGTGCCACCACTCGGCCTCGTAGACGGTGAATCCCTCAGCCTCCATGGCCGCGCGCAACAGCTCGCGAAGGCGCGTTTGTTCCGGCGTGCCCCCGGTGTAGGTCGGATACGACCGTTCCGACATCTCGTCGTAGAGGCTGGGCATCTCTACTGCGCGGCCGGACTCCAGCTCGTACAGGGTCAGGTCCACGGCGCAGCCGCGATTGTGACGCGATCCTCCTTCGGGGTCAGCGACGAACTCCCGCTTATCCAGTGGCGGCGTCGCGTCCCAGAAGATCTTCGTGACGTACCAAGGGCGGTACGCATCGTGAATGAGCAGCCCATGTCCGGTTCCGGCAAGCGCTCGATGCGCGCGGACGACGGCAGCGGCCGCAGGCCGCTGCAGGTAGGCGCGAGCCTCGTCGTACACTTTGGTACTCAAGAAGTTGGCCGTTGTCGCGTACCGGATGTCGAGCCGAACCGTCGCGTCGAGTGAGCGGATCTCCACGAGGTCTGGATCGAGCTTCCCGCTTTCTGCCGGAGGCTTGGCAGCGAGAGCCTCTCGCCGGAGCTGGCCAACAGGTCGTACAGGATCAACGCGAAAGATCGCAGGGGAGGCGTCAGTGGCTGTTCCCGTACATCCCGCCGCGACTAGGGCGAGAACAACACCGGTCACACCTCGCACGACAAGGCGCCACAAACCAGGATTCCCGAGACTACGCAGATCAGTAGCCATGCCGCAGCATACAGACCTCGAACCGGCTCTCCCGGCGAGCACACGACACCAGCCGTATGATCACTCAAACAAACAACCGTCCACGAGAACGGGTCAACTCCACTGCCGCCTCAGCCGCCAGACTGGGCGTCGAAGATGAGGACCATCTCGTCTGGACCTATCGGCACGGTCGCGTCGCGCGACAGTTGGCGGCCGTCGAGAGAGACCAGAAAGGGGGCGGCGACTCGATCGCCTTCGAGCAGGGATTTTCCGTGCGGGAGCGCGCGCAGGACGTCTGCGAGGGTGCCGATGGGGAGCTCGATACGATCCAGGCCGGTCTGCACCCTGGTGCCGCCGGCGAGCTCTACTACGAGAGACGCACCGGGAAACTCGATACGGGCGAGGCGGAGGTACTCCACAGGGGTATTGAAGCCCTCCCAAGCTCGGCAGGGTAGTGCGGTCGCTTCCACCCGCCGGTATTCAAGCGACTCGAGGAGGCGGACCGGGCGTCGTTCGCCCGCGGCGAGCAGGCGGTCTGCGGTCTCGGCTCCAGCGACTGGGTAGACCGCGGCGAGGGTTTGTACCCAGCCGTCCGCCACCGGGGCGGCGGCCGCGCCGACCGAGAGCATGGTCTCGACGTAGTCGTCGGTCAGATGTGGCGCATCGACGCCGACGGCGAAGGCGAGGTCGCAGTCTGCGGCTTGCAGGCCCTCTCGTAGACCGGCCAAGGGGCCCAGGTCCGGGTGTCGGTCGACGACCACGTGCGCGTCGAGCGGCGGCAGATCGAGGTCGGCCCGGGTGACCACGATGACCTCGTCGACAGTCCGAGCAAGGGTCTCGACCACGTGGGTCACCATCGGCCGACCGCCCCATGGGAGCCACGCCTTCGGACGACCCATGCGCCGCGACCCGCCGCCGCACAGCACGATGCCAGCGGCGCCCACGTTACTAGTCCCGGGTGGTGTCGCGGCGGATCTGGTCCGGGAAGCGCTCGATTACCGAGCGCAGCGGCGCCAGGGCTACTTGGCCCAGCCCGCAGATGCTCGTCTCCTGCAGGGTGAGATCGAGCTCCCCGAGAAGCTCCTCGACCTCGGGCGTTGTGCCGCCGGCCTGCTCGACGAGGGCCACTGCCTTTTGTGTGCCCAGGCGGCACGGTACGCACTTGCCACACGACTCGTTGCGAAAAAAGCGCGCCACGTTGAGGCCGACCTCGAGGAGATCGCGGCCTTTGGCCACGAAGATGGCCGCCCCTGAGCCGAGCATCGAGCCGGCCTCGGCGAGGTCAGAGAAGTCCAGCGGGGTCTCGAGTTTGTCGGGGCCGAGAAACTTGCTCGATGCGCCACCTGGGGCGACGGCCGCGAGCTCTTTCCCCTCGCGCATACCGCCGCAGCGCCCGAGGAGCTCGGCCAGCGTGGTGCCGAACCCAACCAGGACGACCTGCGGCTTCGCTACGTCGCCGGATACGGCCATGAATTTATGCCCGGCCTTGCCACGCGTGCCGAGCGATTGCCACCAGTCGGCACCCCTTGCCGTGATGGCGGCGGCGTGGGCGAGAGTCTCAACGTTGTTTATGAGAGTCGGTTGGCCGAAAAGGCCCACGCTGCCTGGAAAGGGCGGCTTGTTGCGCGGCTCGCCGCGCCTGCCCTCCATGCACTCCAGAAGCGCCGTCTCCTCGCCCAGGATGTAGCCGCCGGGGGAAACGAAGATGTCGATATCGAACGAGAAGCCCGACCCGAAGATGTTCTCGCCCAGCGCCCCTACTTCGCGCGCCGCGACGATCGCCCGCTCGAGACTCTCGCGCTCGGGCCCGTACTCGTGACGGATGAAGACCGTGCCGCGCTCGGCTCCGACGCAGAAGCCACCGAGCGCCATGCCCTCGATCACAAGGTGCGGGAGGTCGGCCAGAATCTGGCGGTCCTTGAACGTGCCGGGCTCGGACTCGTCGGCGTTGCAGATGACGTATTTCGGGGTCGCCTCTTCGGCCCGAACTATCGACCACTTGCGGGCCAGTGGAAAGCCGGCGCCGCCCATGCCTCGCAGACCGGTGGCCTCCAGAGTCGCTAAGGTCTCCTCGGCCGAGCAGCCGATGGCCTGACGGAGCGCTCCGTAGTGGTCGGCCTCGGCACCGTAGGGATCAGCGGCCCAGCGGGCGGTAGGGAGGGGCGTGGATGCAGCCTCACCCGCGATAGCGGCGGAGACGTCGACCGGGTCGTCGCTGCGTACGACGCGGTGCCCCACACAGGCGGCAGGGGCGCGGTCGCAGCGACCTAGGCACGAAACCTCGCGGATCTCTACGGCGTCGCCACTTTCGAAGTGGGGGCGGAGCGCGACTAGGGCCTCGGCTCCGCCGGCCAGGGCACAGGGGAGATCCCGACAGACTTCGACACAGGCCGAGGCCGGAGGCTGGCGGCGAAAGTGGGTGTAGAACGTCGATACGCTCTCGAGGCGATGCAGGGGTACTCCGAGGCGCTCTGCGAGGCTGCGCAGCGACGCCTCTGACAGCCACCCCTCGCGCTCCTGCAGGACCGTGAGCTCGTGGATCAGGTGGGGCAGGGCGGGGGGTGGCACGGCGGAAACCTAACACCCCGCTTCCACGGAAAGTAGAACGGGCTCGCCCGCTCGCGAAAGCGCGGGTAAGCTCTCTCCTCGATCATGGCGATCACGAAAGTTCTCAT
>JAYZDP010000200.1:0-3424 GCA_036337765.1 Acidobacteriota bacterium | reverse complement strand
GGCCGTCGCCGTCGTCACTCGCGACCGCCTTCACTTCGGCGCTGAGACTCTTCAGGCAGTTGACCAGAGCTGTCTTGCGGAAGCTCGACACCGAGAACGTGCTCACCGGCGCAAGACCGACGAGCTCCTCCTCGAGGCCTTGGGAGCGGCCGTTCGCCAACAGCAGCACTCCGGCGCCGACGCCGCGATTGCGCAGGGAGTTCAGCGCAGCGACGGCGTCCATGTCGCCCATGCCGTGAGCCATCACAACCACCGAACGATCGAGGTCTGGGAGACCATTGGAGAGATCTGCTTCTTCAAGCCTGATCACTTCGACCTTGCCGAGGGCCTTGCGCACCGCGGAAGTGAAGCGCTGCTCAACCCTGGGCGGAACAGCGACCATCACAACCTGTTCGAAGCGGGAGGCGGCTTGCTTCTGATTCATGGCTCGATCTCCCTGCGAAAACGAAGGCTTTTCAGCCCTAACGCCAATTCACATATGTCGAACTGGGAATTGTAGCACTTGACGTCCTCACAGGGAACCACCACAGCTCTCACACCCAAACCGGCGGAAACGCTGTGCTAACGTCCGCCGCCCGATGCACCGACCTGCGGTCGATCTCGACCGGATGGGCGAGCTGCGAACCGCCTTTCAGGCCGACGGCACGGTGACCGCCGGCAACGCCTCCAACGTCGGCGACGGTGCAGCGATTCTAGTGCTGGCCACCGAGCAGCGTGCGCTTGGGCTCGGGCTCGAGCCGCGAGCCGAGAGCCGAGAGCCGCGAGCCGTCCTGCGTGCGCAAGCCTCCGTAGCCCAGGAACCCGAGTGGTTCACGACCGCCCCCGAGGCCGCAATCCGAGCTGTGCTCGACCGCGCCGGTCTCGACAGCGCCGACATCGATCTGTTCTAAATCAACGAGGCCTTCTCAGTGGTGGCGCTGGCCTGCATGCGAGAGCTCGACCTCTCCGCCGACAAGGTCAATATCCACGGCGGAGCCGTCGCGCTGGGCCACCCCATTGGCGCTTCAGGGGCACGCATCGTGGTCACCCTGCTCAATGCGCTGGAAGAGACCGGCGGCACGCTCGGCTGCACCGCGATTTACATCGACGTCGGCGAGGCCACCGCCGTTGTAGTCGAACGGCTTCCTCGCGCAGATTAGTTCCTACCCGAAGCGGGAGGTGTCGACCACCGCTCGCTGGTGGGTACCCGTGCTAATCGCTCCGCGCGGCGACCGCACCTCGATCGCAAAGGTCAGGCGCCGCCGGTCACGAGTCTTCAGACGCACCGTGACCACCACCTCCTCGCCGCTCATCGCAGGGCCGGTGTGGCTGATATCGACGTGAGTGCCAACAGTCGTCTCGCCCTCGTCGAGGTGCTCGACGGCGCCCCCGAGACAGGTTCCCTCGATCAGTTGCAGCATCGAAGGCGTCGACAGGACTTTCGCGGGGAGATGGGGCGGCGACATTTCGTCTGTCACGACGAAGGTCCTCGAGAACTCAAGACCGGAGCTGAGGCTGTCTTTCATCGGCGGATCCTTTCGCGTCGGGGCTACGCCCCAGGGAGTCGGTGAGTATCATCACCCGCGGATGGTCAACCTACAAGAGACTGCCACGATTGCCAGCCAAAAGGCCTACAAACCGCAACGACGCGTCGACGCGTGAGCCCCTCGCCGGCACGATCGAGCACGTCTCCTTCCACAATCCGGAGACCGGGTTCGCAGTACTGAAGGTACACATCGGGAATCGCGCGGGGCGAGCGACTGTCATCGGCCTGGCTGCGTCGGTCGCCCCCGGCGAGCACTTCCACGCCAGTGGCAGCTGGGAGATCGACAAGCGCCACGGCCGGCAGTTTCGAGCGCGCCATCTTCAGATCACCGCGCCGTCGACCCTCGAGGGCATCGAGCGCTATCTCGCGTCGGGCCTGATCAAGGGCATCGGACCCGCCTTCGCCAAGCGTCTGGTGGCGGCCTTCGGCGACGACGTCTTCGAGGTGATCGAGCGCTATCCCCATCGCCTCGCCGATGTCGAGGGCATCGGACCGACACGCATCCGGCGCATCACCGCCAACTGGTCGGACCAGAAGGTGATCCGCGACATCATGGTGTTTCTCCAGTCCCACGGCGTTAGCACCGCCCGCGCGCTGCGTATCTTCCGCACCTACGGAGCCGACGCCGTACCGCTGGTGACCGAGAACCCGTACCGGCTCGCGCGAGACATTCACGGCATCGGCTTCCGCACCGCCGACGAGATCGCTACCCAGCTCGGCATCGACCCGGAATCGCCGCTACGTGCCAGGGCGGCTCTGCGCTGGGTGCTTTCCGAGGCCACCAACCAGGGTCATTGCGCGCTGCCACGCGCCGAGCTTCTGGCCCGTGCCGAGGAGCTTCTCGGCATCTCCAGTGCCGTGCTCGAAGCCGCCCTCGACGACGAGCTGGCATCGCACGAGCTGGTCGAAGACACCATCGAGGACCAGCCAGCGATCTTCTTGAACACCCTCTGGCACGCCGAGCGCCAGATCGCCGAACATCTCAATCGACTCGCCGCGGCCGAGCTCCCTTGGAAGCACATCGACTCCGCGCGGGCCCTGCCTTGGGCCGAGGAGCAACTCGGTTTCTCGCTGGCCGCCAGCCAGCTAGCGGCGATGGAGATGCTACTGAACGCCAAGGTGGGTGTCCTCACCGGAGGTCCGGGAGTCGGCAAGACCACTCTCATCCAGGGCTTGCTGCGTGTTGTTCTTTCGCGCGGCGTAAGGGCGGACCTGTGCGCGCCGACCGGGCGAGCCGCCAAACGCCTCTCCGAGTCGACTGGCATGCAGGCCAAGACCATCCACCGCCTCCTCGAGGCGGGACGCAACGGCTTCAAGCGGGGCCCCGAAGAGCCGCTCGACTGCGACCTCCTGGTGGTGGACGAGACTTCCATGGTCGATGTGCCGCTGATGGCGAGCCTGCTCGCAGCCCTGCCCGAATCGGCAGCAATCCTCATGGTCGGCGATGCGGACCAGCTCCCTCCGGTAGGACCCGGGCAGGTTCTGGCCGATGTCCTGACCTGTGGGCGATTCGCGGTGGCGAAGCTCAAGGAGATCTTCCGCCAGGCGACCGAGTCGACCATCATCATCAACGCACACCGGGTCAACAACGGCGAAATGCCGCAGCTCGAGCCCCCGCCCGGCGCGCCAGGCGATTTCTTCTTCGTCGAGGCGCAGGGCCCCGATGATGCCGTCGACAAGCTCACCCGCATGGTTCGCGATCGCATTCCGGGGCGCTTCGGGCTCGATCCGCGCCACGACATCCAGGTTCTGTGCCCGATGAACCGTGGTCCGCTGGGTGCCAAGACTCTGAATACCACCCTGCAGGAGGTTCTCAACCCGGACACCCAGGGCCCCTCGGTCGAGCGCTTCGGGGAATCGTTCCGCGTCGGCGACAAGGTGATGCAGACGGAGAACGAC
>JAYZDP010000199.1:0-9502 GCA_036337765.1 Acidobacteriota bacterium | reverse complement strand
GACGCCGCCGGCGCCAAGCAGGCTGCTGAGGAGGCCACGACTGCATCGGGTGCTCTGCAGACACAGCTGGACGATGCGCAGGAGAGTCGCAAGGAGCTCGAGGCGCAGCTCGCGGGTGCTCAGGATGCCGGACAGCAGGCTCGGGAGCAGCAAAAGGAGATCGACAGGCTCGTGCAGGAGCTCGCCACCAAGGAAGAGTCGGTAGTGACGCTCGAGGGAGCCAGAGGCGCGCTGGAGTCCAATCTCGCCGCGACGAGCGAGCGTTTGGCCAAGTCCAAGGAGGCGGTGCGCTCGCGGGTCGCGGCACTCGACAACGAGCGGTCGGCGCTCGATCGCGACCTCCAGGAGGCGAAGGACAAGACCGAGACTCTGGAACGGCTGGTGACTGGCCTGAAGGCCAAAGTCGTCGAGCTCGAGGTGGCGCGCGAGGAGGATGTTGAGCGACTGCGCGAGATGAGCGCTAGCGGTAGCGGCGCTGACAGCGGAGAGGTCGCGAAGGAGCGCGATCGCCTGCGGCATGAGCTCGAGTCACTGCGCATCGACGCAGAGAACACGCGTCGCGCGCTCGCTGATTCGGATTCGCGGCTACGGAAGCTGCAGCGCGAGACCGCCGGTGACGGAGCCGGAGCCAAGGGCGACGAGGCGATCCAAGCGCTTCGCGCTGAGCTCGGCTCGCTGGCCGACTGAGTCCGATTCGGCTGTTCTGACAGGACTGCCTCACCGCCGATCGGCGGAACGGGATTGGTGTATTCGGTTTCTTGACAGAGCTCGAGAATGTGGAGCACAATATTCCTTACCAGTTGAGACTACATCTCAACTAGGGATCGAAGCCGAGATGTGCTCCAACTCGACCGTCTGTGCCCTCGCGCTTCTTGTCGTCGTCTGGGTCTCTCCGAGCCGGACTTGGGGAGAAGAGCCCACCGCCGCCCAGCCTGCACCAGCCTCCGGCTACGCCGTCTCGGAGCTCGTGAACGTGGTAGGCAGCGCCGAGGCCATCGTTCACATCCCGGGATCGGCCCACATCATCGGCAAGGAAGAGTTGGAGGTGCAGTCGCACGATGATATCCACCGAATTCTGCAGAGCATCCCTGGGATAAATGCTCAGGAAGAGGACGGCTACGGCTTACGGCCCAACATCGGAATGCGCGGCACCGGAGTGGAGCGCTCGCAGAAGATCACTCTGATGGAGGATGGGGTCCTGATTGCGCCGGCTCCCTACTCAGCTCCTGCGGCCTACTATTTTCCAACCCCGGGGCGGATGGAGGGGATCGAGGTTCGAAAGGGATCTGCCGCGATCAAACAAGGCCCTTACACCAACGGCGGCGCTCTGAACATGGTGTCGGCCGCAATTCCCTCGTCCTGGAGCACGCGGCTCGACGGCGCCACTGGTAGCGACAGCGCCTACCGCCTACAGGGTCTTGTCGGTGACAGCAGCGAGCGCTTTGGTTGGATGCTACAGACTTACCAACTGGACACCGGCGGATTCAAACGGCTCGACGGAGGCGGCGAGACTGGCACGAAACTGCACGATTACTTGGGGAAGGTCCGTTTCAGCTCGGGCGTGTCGGCTTCCCTGCATCAAACCCTCGAGTTGAAGCTCGGGCGCACGGATCAGGTCGGCAACGAGACCTACCTGGGACTGACGGAGGCTGACTTCGCAGCCGACCCGCTGCGCCGCTACCGCGGCTCGCAGCTGGATGCGATCGATTCCGAGCACGAGCAGATCCACCTACGTCACTTCGCGGTGCCGGGTGGCAACGTCGACGTGGTGACGACCGTCTACGACAACAGGTTTTACCGCGACTGGTTCAAGAACGAGAATGTAGCCGGAGTCTCCAACGCTTCTGTTCTGGCCGACCCTGTGAGCTATGTTCGCGAGCTCGGCATTCTGCGCGGCGAAACAGACAGCGGTCCCCGCGATCTACGGTTGCGCCACAATCGGCGCGACTATGCCTCGCGCGGCGTCGCTTCGATCTTCGGCCTGGGCGCCCTGGCGGGCACGGTCGATCACCGCCTCGAAGTAGGGGTCCGTTTCCACGAGGACCGCGAGGATCGCTTTCAGGAGGAAGACCTCTACGGCATGCTCGGGGGCCGGATGGTTCTCGGCGAGCTCGGCGTCGCTGGCAGCCAGAGCAATCGGGTCGGCGAGGCGAGGGCCGTAGCGCTCTTCGTCCAGGACCGTATCGCCTGGGGCCGGTTCAGCCTTCTGCCGGGAATCCGGTACGAGTCGATCCGTCATCGCCGCCTCGACTACTCGACAAGAGACCCTAGACGGGTCGCGGGCCCGACGCGGCTGCGCGAGAACAAGGTGAGGGCGCTGATGCCGGGCCTGGGTCTCGCCCTGGAGCTGGGCGGCGGCCACGGTCTAGTGGCCGGGGTACATCGGGGCTTCTCGCCGCCCGGCACAGGCTCGACGGAGGACGTCGAGGTGGAACGCAGCACCAACTATGAGCTCGGCTACCGTTTTTTCGGAGACGGATTCCGGGCCGAGGCGATCGGGTTCGTCAACGACTACGACAACCTACTCGGCGCGGAGACCGTAGCCGGCGGAGGCACCGCGGACGGTGAGCTCTTCAACGGAGGTGCCGTCAAGGTGCGGGGAGTGGAGGCGCTCGTCGGCTACCGTCATCGCGCCGGCTCGCTTACCGTTCCCCTGAACCTGTCCTACACCTACACCGAGGGTAAGTTCCGCACGAGCTTCCTTACCAGCTTCGCCGACTGGGCACCGCGGGTAGAGGTGGGAGATCGATTGCCTTACATTCCGAAGCACCAGCTACGTTTGGCGAGCGGAGTCAGCGGCAGGAAGTGGTCGGTGAACTTGGCAGGAAGCTATGTCGCCGCCATGCGGACTCGCGCCGGGCAGGGACCGATCCCGGCCGGAGAAGGCACCGACTCGCGCCTAGTGGTGGACGTGGGCGCCCGCTATCAGCTACTCGTGCGGCTCGATCTTTATGCCAACGTCCGGAACCTGACCGACGACGGCTACATCGTCGCCCGCAGGCCCTACGGGCTTCGCCCCGGCCTGCCGCGGACCGTGATCGCCGGAGTCTCCTTCGACCTCTAGCCCCTAGGGAGCGATACACATCTAGGAAGGTATCCCCTCCGGGCCTGCGCGGCGAGCGCCGCCCGGAGGGAGTAATGATAGGGGGAGCCGCGGTATGAGCGCGGGTCGAGTTCCACGGGGCGAGAAGCAGTGACTACCGCGGTTCCCGCTAGCCCATGAGCTGGTGCCAGTCGTCGAGCGATGTCATGCGCATGTAGAAGTTGTGGCGCAGTTCGTCGCCGATGGTCGAGGTGCGCGACGGGCCATAGTCGTGGCCTGGATAGAGGATGGTGTTCTCGGGCAGCTTTGCCAACTTGCCGGTCAGCGAGTGATACATGGCGTCGGGATCGGAGCCGGGCAAGTCGACGCGCCCGCAGCCCTGCACGAACAGCGTGTCTCCTGCCACCAACAGGCCATCGACGAGGAAGCACTGGCTGCCTGGGGTGTGACCAGGTGTGTGGATGAACTGGATCTTGCGCTCGCCGAGGACCAGTTCGTCGCCATCGTCGACCCGTTGCATGTCGGTGTCGGATACGCTCGTGACCCGCTTGAGGCCTTCGGCCTCGTGCTTGTTCACATGTAGTGGGACAGCGTAGCGCTCGAGCAGTCGGGCGACTCCCTGCACACTCATGCCGAACATTTCGCCTCCGACGTGGTCCGGGTGGTAGTGAGTGACGAGGGCTCCGGTGATGCGGTAGTCGTCGTCCTCGGCGATGGAGATCAGACCATCCACGTCCCAGGCGGGGTCCACGATCACCGCCTCGTGTGTCGTCGGATCACCGATTAGGTACATGAAGTTGCGCATCTGGCCGGCGGTGGGGTCGACCTTTGCCACCGACTCGCCCGCGAGTAGCTGGCGAAAGTAGAGCTCCTGGACTGCCACTGCTTACGCTCCGTCGCCCGACAGCGCGGCCAGCACCCGCGGCGGCGTCATCGGCAGCTCCGTCAGCCGTGCCGAGGTGGCATCGGTCACAGCGTTGGCGACCGCGGCGGCGGTGGGAATGACCGGCGGCTCGCCTACGCCACGGGCACCCATCGGGCCGATATCCGAGGGGATCTCGATGATCTCGGCGACCAGGCTGTCCGGAGTCTGGTTCATGTTCGGCACCGTGTAGTCCATCAGGCTGCCCGTCAGTAGCTGGCCGTCGGCGTCGTGGCTCAGCGCCTCGTAGAGAGCCCAGCCCACGCCCTGCAGTGCGCCCCCCAGCATCTGCCCCTCGACCGCGGCCGGGTTGATCGCCCGGCCGGCATCTTGCACCACAATCAGCTTGTGGATCCTCACTTCGCCGGTGTCCGCGTCGACCTCGACCTCCGCCAACTGGGCGCTAAAGCCGGGTGACTGGGTGTTGTTGGCATGGCGGCCGTGGCCCCACACGGGCGCGTGCTTGCCGTGGAATCGCATCGTCCGTGCCGCGATCTTGGCGAGCGGAATGGCCTGGTCGGGGGCGCCCTTGACCTGCACGTTACCGTTGACGATCTCGAGATCGGCGGCGTCGGCCTCGAGCATCTCGCTGGCCAGGCTCAGGGTCTGCTCGCGGGCGTCGTCGACCGCGTTCACGACTGCCGAGCCGACAGTGTAGAGGGTCTTCGATCCTCCCGACGCACCGGCATAGGGGGCGTTGTCGGTGTCACCGCTGATGATGCGGATCTTGTCCGGGTCGAGGCCGAAGGTCTCGGCAGCCAGCAGCGCGAAGCTGGTAGTGGTGCCGGTGATGTCGACGGAGCCCACGTGTACGTGCAAGGTGCCGTCGCGTTGGAGCGAGCAGCTCGATGCCGCGGGCTCGGTGCCGCCCGGCCAACCGCCAATGGCGATACCGACCCCGCGCCCCTTGGCGCGCGCCTCGCCTCGGGCCTGCCAGGCCGGGTGTCGCTTGAGCGTCTCGAGGCATTCCTTCATGCCCATGTTGCCCCAGGGGGCGCGGTGGGCCATCGGATCTCCTGGTGACGCGGCGTTGCGTAGCCGCAGCTCGAGCGGATCCATGTCGAGCTTCTCTGCGAGCTGATCGAGAGTCTGTTCGAGGGCGAAAGCGACCTGCGGGGCACAGGGTGCCCGATAGGCCCCCACAGAGGGCTTGAAGGTCAGGACCTCGCGGGCGCGGATGCGAAAATCTTCGAGGGGGTACGGAGAGCCGAGAAGGATGCCGGCGAGCCCGGTGATCGATGACGGGTAGCAACCGTCGTCCATTAGGAAATCCGCGTCCAAGGCTACCAGGTCGCCGTCGCTCGTCGCGCCGAGCTTGATCCGGATGTGGGTCGCCGGAGCCGGAGTGCCGGCCGCGAGCTCTTCGCCACGGGATAGCACGAGCCGGATCGGCCGTGCGAGCTTGCGCGCCGCGAGCGCAACCAGGGGGTCGTGCAGCAGGAACTTGCCGCCGAAACCGCCTCCGATCGCCGCGGGCACGACATTCACTTCGGACTCCGCGACGCCGAGGATGTGAGCGATCTCCTGGCGCACGAAGAACGCCGCCTGTGTCGAGGGGTAGACCGTGGCCCCGCCGGTGACCAGGTTCGGCTCCACGGTGGTCACGTGTGGCTCGAGGTAGCTCTGATGGACTCCTGCAGTGGCGAAGTCGTTCTCGACGACGACATCCGCACCGGCGAGCGCCTGGTCGACGTCACCGTTCTCGAAGTGGGTCTGGCCGGCGAGGTTCGACGGGGCGGACGACTCCTGCTCTTCACCAACCGCGGCTCCGTGCGCTCCGGCTTCGGCAGAGGTTCCGGGCAGACCGTCGGGCCACACCAGCGGTGCGCCATCGGCAAGTGCTGCGTCCATCGAGGTGACTGCCTGAGCCGGCTCGTAATCGACGAGCACCGCCTCGGCGCCGTCTTCTGCCTCCGACTCGGTCTTCGCGACGACCATGGCGACCGGCTGGCCGGCGAAGATGACGCGGTCTCGTGCGAGCATCAGTCGCCCGCGACTCGTCGGCACGAGAGCGGGGAGGTCGGCTGAGGTCAAGACCGCCACCACCCCCGGGCTTGAGCGCGCTGCCTCCACGTCGATCGACAGAATCTGCGCGTGTGCGTAGGGGCTGGCCACGAGCCGGGCGTGAAGCATGCCAGCGCACTGCTGGTCGGTGCCGAAGTGCGTCAGGCCGAGGACCTTCGCCTTGCCGTCGATGAGCGGGCGTGGGGTGCCGACGTAGCTGGTCATCTAACCGTCTCCTTTGGCAATGAACTCGGCGACTGCGCGCCCGATCTCGCCGGGTGAGTCTTCCTGGATGAAGTGCGAGCCGGAGACTGTGATCTCTTCCTGATCAGGCCAGCTACGGCAGAACTCGCGCTGGGCTCCGATCAGGATCGCGCCGGGGTCGGCGTTGACGAAGAGCTTGCGCGGGCTTTCGGGTGTCGACAGCCAGTCAGCGTAGGCGCTCACTATCTCGACGACGTCAGGCGGCTCGCCCTCGATCGGAATCTCGCGCGGCCAGGTCAGGGTCGGGCGCCTCGACTCGCCGGGCTCGAGAAACGGCGCCCGGTAGACCTCCATCTCCTGTTCGCTCAGCCTACGCAGCACACTACCGGGAAGGATGCGCTCGACGAACACGTTATTGTCCAGCACCATGCCCTCGCCGGCCTCGGAGCGCATGCCCTGGAACACGCCTTTCGCCGCGCTTCGCCAGTCGTCCCAAGACATCGGACGGACGATCGCCTCCATGTAGACCAGGCCCGCGACCCGGTCCGGATGGCGGTGGGCCCAGTGGAAGCCGAGTGCCGAGCCCCAGTCGTGGATGACGAGAGTGATCCCCTCGTTCGGCAGTACGGCGTCGAACCACGCGTCGAGGTAACGGGCATGATCAACGAAGCGGTAGGAGCCGGCCGGATTCGGGCCCGAGCGCCCCATGCCGACGAGGTCCGGGGCCAGACAGCGGGCCGAGGCCTCGACCTCTCGAATGATGTTGCGCCACAGGTAGGACGAGGTTGGGTTGCCGTGCAGAAAGACGACGGTGGGTCCGTCGGCCGCTCCTGTGTCGACCATCGACATCGTGGTGTCGAGGACGTCGATGCTGCACCGTGGATGAGGGTCAGTGGGGTCGATGGTGCTCATGCGATCTCCGAGTACGAAGGGATTGACGCCGAGGACGGCGCCGTCAGGGAGCGGTGCGGGCCTGAAAGATGAAGACGTGCTGGCTGGGGAGTTCCTCCCACAGTTCGACGAGTTCGAACCCAGCGGGCTCCCACTCCGAGCGGACTTGATCCGGTGACATGCGGTGCTCGGTCTTGATGTGGCGAGCCGTCTCGCCCTCGAGGCGGTACTCCACCAGGGCTACACGCCCTCCTGGGCCAAGAGACTCGAGAATGCCGGCAAGCATCGGCTCGGGCTGCTGGATCTCGTGGTAGACGTCGACTAGCAGCACCCAGTCGATCTCGCCCTCGGGCAGGAAAGGGTCGTCTTCGCGCCCCTGCACCTCAACGATGTTGGTGACGCCCTCTCGCTCGGCGAGCTGTCCGAGGATGCGCAGCATCTCGGGCTGGATATCGACGGCGAAGACAGTTCCATCGGGCGCTATACGTCTCGCCATCTTGCGGCTGTGGTATCCGCTTCCCGCGCCGATGTCAGCGACGTTCTGCCCGTTCTCGAGGCCCATCTTGTCGAGCAGCGTCGCGGTCTGTTCCTCGCCGTCACGGCCGTCTCGCTCCAGCCACGACGCGCCCCTGAATGACATCACGTGAGCGACCTGACGTCCCTTATATACGGGGGGTGGATCGGCCGGCTCCTGCCCCGAGCTCATCCGGCTCCAGGCCAGAGCGACTACGGCGACCGCCAGAAGTTGCTTTTGGATCACCGCGCCCAAGGATAGGCGTTCTGGCCGAGGTGGTCTAGCTAGGTAGGGCCTCCGGGCGTTCAAGACCCGTTGAGGGTCTCGAATCGCTCGTGATACGTTCGACGGTCCACGCGAGGAGAGTTCGACAAGGGCTAGCGCCCTTACTGACCATGGATTTTCGCCCCTACCTGCAACAGGAGCCCGTCCGCAGCGTTGGCTACCGGCCGACGGTTTCGGTCGGATCAGAGGCGACCATCGGGCAGGCGATCGAGCTCATGCAGGCTCGGCGAGTGGGCTGCCTGCTGATCCTCGACGCGGAGGATGGCCTCCTCGGCATCTTCACCGAGCGCGATGTCCTGCGCAAGGTCGTCGCCGCCGATGCCACGCTCGGCCTCGAGGACAGAGTCGGCGCGGCGATGACGCCCGCCCCGGTGACCGTGCGCACCGACGAGGCCCTGGCGGTGCTGTTCGGTCGGATGTTTAGGGGCGGGTTTCGCCACATCCCGGCGATGAGTCCTGAGGGCCGCCTGCTGGGCACGGTGTCGATCAAGCGTGTGGTCAGCTTCCTCGCCGATCAGTTCCCCGAGACGGTCTACAACCTGCCGCCGGATCCAGAGCGTTTCGGCAGCGCCCGCGAGGGGGCGTAGCTCCGCCCATGATCTGTCCGGCCTGCGATCACGACAACATTTCCGGCGCGGATTCGTGCGCGAAGTGTCAGATGGACCTTCGCGCCCTCGACCTCCCACAGGGCGCGACCGCGCTCGAGGAGAGCCTGATCCACGAGACGCTGTCGTCGCTCGATCCCAAGACCGCGGTCATGGTCGAGCCGGACTCCTCGGTTCGCGACGCAGTGACTACCATGGTCGACAACAACATCGGCTGCGTGCTCGTGGGCCGTGGCCGAGCTGTGATCGGCATCTTCAGCGAGCGCGACGTGCTGGTGAAGTTTGCCGGCAGGATGACCGAGGCTGGCGACGAGCCGGTTCGCCGCTACATGACGCCGAATCCGGAGATGCTCGAGAGTTCGACGGCCCTGGCTTTCGGGCTGAACCGCATGTCGCTCGGAGATTTTCGCCACCTTCCGATCACGAAGCAGGGGCGGTTCGAGGGCATCCTTTCGCTGCGCGATTTTCTCGGCTTGTTGTTTCGTTGGTATCCGGACCTTGACGACGCGGACGGCGGCGTCTGACTCGACCCAACAAGACCTCCTGGAGATCCGATGCAAGAGTTCGTAAGGCTGGTCTGCGTGGCTGGCCTGTTTGCCGGTCCGACTGCCGCGCTGCCGACATTGCCCGAGAGCTCGGGCGCCTCTATCCCAACGCGGACTGCGAGCTCGACTACACCGACGCTCTGGAGCTGCTCGTGGCGACGATTCTGTCGGCGCAATCCACCGACAAGAGGGTGAATCTGATCACCGGAGAGCTCTACCGGAAGTATCGCGTCGCGCGCGACTATGCCGAGGCCGACCCCGAAATTCTCGAAGAAGAGATCCGCTCGAGCGGCTTCTATCGCTCGAAGACAAAGAGTCTGGTGGGCATGGGTCGCGCGATCGTCGAGTGTCACGACGGTGAAGTACCGCAGGAGATCGAGGCACTAGTGCGCCTTCCCGGAGTGGCTCGTAAGACGGCGAACGTCGTTCTCGGCACCGCCTTCGGCATCGCGTCGGGGTTCGTGGTCGATACCCATGTTCGGCGGCTCG
>JAYZDP010000198.1:0-12776 GCA_036337765.1 Acidobacteriota bacterium | reverse complement strand
CACTCCAATCAGGCGAAGCTCGTTTTGGTAGGCGCCCGCTGGTCGTGCTGGCCGCCATCGGAAGTGTGGCGATCTACTTCAAGCGCATGGCCGAGGCGTCCTTGACGATCCCCGAAGCCGGCACTCGCTGTTCGCAATTGGCGGTGCCGCAACAGACGGATCAGGCTGGGAGCTTGTGTCCCAGCTTGTCGCGTTTGGTGGCCAGATACTGATCGCGGTGCGGCTCGGCCGGCGCGACGATGGCGACCTGATCGACCACCTCGATTCCGATCGAAGAGTAGACGAAGGCGTCGACCTTCTTCGGGTTGTTGGTAAGGAGTCGTACCTTACGCAGATCGAGGTCGCGGAGAATCTGCAGGCCCACCATGTAGTCGCGCGGGTCGGCTCGATAGCCGAGCGCCTCGTTAGCCTCCACGGTGTCGAGGCCCGCGTCCTGTAGCTGGTAGGCGCGAAGCTTCTCGATCAGGCCGATGCCGCGACCTTCCTGGGGTAGATACACCAGCACCCCGGCGCCTTCCTCGCCCATGCGCTCCATCGACATGTGGAGCTGGTCGCCACAGTCGCAGCGCAGCGAGTTCAATAGATCTCCGGTGAGGCACGAGGAGTGCATCCTCACCAGCGGGGCGTCGACCGCGTTGGGGTTGCCGATAACGATCGCCACCGGCTCCTGACCTTCGTGGGCCACTCGATAGCCGATCACTTGACCCACACCATGCGGCGTCGGTAGCTTCGCCGAGGCGCCCTCGACCCGGTGCACGAGCTGCTCGCGCTCGCGTCGGTAGCGGATCACGTCCTCGATCGACACCATCGGCATGTGGAACTCATCCGCGATCGCCTGCAGCTCGTCCGCGCCGGCCATGCCGTGGCCGTCTCGGCTACAGATCTCGCATAGGACGCCCGCGGGGTAGAGGCCGGCCATGCGGGCGAGGTCCACCGTCGCCTCAGTGTGACCCGCACGGCGCAGCACCCCGCCGTCCTTCGCGATCAGCGGGAAGAGGTGTCCAGGAGTGATGAAGTCCTCGGGTTGCGAGTCTTGGTCGAGCACCGCGGCGACGGTGCGCGCTCGCTCAGCGGCACTGATGCCGGTGTGGCACGAGGCGTGGTCGATGGGCACTGTGAAGGGGGTTCCCATTGGGGCGGTGTTGTTCTCGACCATCAGCGAGAAGCCCTTGGCCTGCGCGAGGTCGGGCAGCAGCGGCATGCAGAACAGGCCCCCGCCCTGCCGGGTCATGAAGTTAACGATCTCGGGCGTCACTTTCTCGGCGGCGCAGATGAAGTCGCCCTCATCCTCGCGGTCGGCGGCGTCGACCACGATGATCATGCGGCCATCGGCGATCGCCTCGATCGCCTCCTGGACGGAGGCGAGCGGGTGGTCGGCCTTCTTGCGGCGTTGGCGGGGTTTCTTCGGCTCTTCGGTACTGCGCGTGCGAACCGCGTTCCACGCCGCATCAGAGAGCGCCTTGACGGCGCGGCGGGGATCGCCGTCTTCACGGCCGGCCAGCCATGCCGCCATGTAGTCGAGTGTGGGGCCCATGACGACGGCGTGGTAGAGCGTGCGCGGGAGGCGAGTCACCTCGCGTCGCTCGATGAACGGTAGAAGCCAGGTCGCGACGCCGGCGTCCAGCTCCTCGTCGAGGGTCTCCAGCTCGCTCTGGCAGTCGGTTAGGAAATCGGCGTGGCGGTCGTGCGTCAGGAATCGTGCCCAGTCAGGGTGCTCGGTGACCCAGCCGACGTGATGCTCGACCAGACCCCTCACGCCGCGCTCCGCAGTGTGATGACGGGTGAGCTCGTCCAGCAGGCCCGCCCGGTAGTCACGAAGACCTTCGAGGTAGAGGGCCGCGGCGAGCTGTTCCTTGGATTGGAAGTGGTGATACACGCTGCCAGTCGACACGCCGGCGGAGCGGCAGATGTGGCTCATGCGGGCACGGCCGATACCATCGCGCGAGAAGTGCTCGAGCGCGGCGGAAAGGATCTTGCGCTTGCGGACCTGCGTGGCGAGTGCTCGGGTCGAATGCATGGTGTAATCATGTTCTAGAACGAAAGTATGGTCAATGGGCTATCTCGGCACGCGGGGTGGAAGCGTCGAACTTGGGTATGCTCCCGCCGCTTTCGAAAGGGGGGAACACGTGAGCCACGAGACGTTGGATAGCCGACGAAAGGCGCTCGAAGAGGCCTTCTTCGCCAAGCAGAACAAGGAGCTGCTCGAGCGCCTGCGCCAGAAGGCGGCCGAAGAGGACCGGCGCGCCGGCCTCGTCGAGGTGCTCGGTAGCGGACACGAGAGGCTTGTCGACGATCTCGTCGAGCTTGAGGTCTCAGCCGAGACGATCGCCGCGCTGGGCCTGGTCCCGCTGGTGGTGGTCGCATGGGCCGACGGCAAGGTGCAGGCGGAAGAGCGCAGCGCGTTGGCCGAGGCGGCTCGGAGCTCGGGGGTCGAGGCTGGTTCCGTCGCCTGGGAGCTGTTCGAGGGCTGGCTCGATGCCGAGCCTGACGACAGTCTGTTCGAGGTCTGGAAGGAGTACGTGGGGGCTCTCAGGGAAAACTGGAGCGCCGACTCGGTGGCTGCTCTCGAGGCTCAGGTGGTGGGTCGCGCCGAGAGCGTGGCACGAGCTGCAGGCGGCATTCTGGGCGTCGGCAGCGTCTACGGCTCCGAGCGCGGTGCGCTGAAGGAGATCCGCGCCGCCTTCAGAGGCTAGTCGCTCACGGAGCTTCGAGCAGCTCGGCGGCGGCCAGTGCCATGATCTGGGCGGCGGCGACGAGGTCGGCGATCTCGCAGTACTCGTCGGGCTGGTGGGCGAGCTCGAGGCGACCCGGTCCGTATGCCACGCAATGGTCGACGCCGGCGATTCGCGCGACATGCTTGTGGTCGTAGGTCCCTGGGCTCGCGACCCGCTCTGCTGGGGAGCCGACGACCGCCCGTACCGCAGGCTCGAGAGCGGATACGAGCGGCGAATCCGCGGGGGTCTGCACCGGCGGCACGACCATCATGGTCTCGGTCTCGAAGCGAACTCCCTGGCGCGAGCACGCGGCGACAATGTCGCAGATCTCGGCTCGGACCTCGTCGAGGTCCTCCTCGACCAGGAAACGGCGGTCCACCACCAACTCGCAGCGATCGGCGACGCACGGTGTCTGCGGGTCTAGATCGCCTTGCCCGCCATAGACGGCGTTGAGGTTCAGGGTCGCGCGGCGGGCCTCAGGCGGTACCACCGGGACCGCCGTCTGTCGCTGGGCGAGGCGTGGCTCCAGGTCGCGCAGTCCTTCAATGACAGGTGCCATCGCGTCGATCGCGTTGACGCCGAGAAAGGGCATGCTGCCGTGCGCGATGTGGCCGTACGCAATGATCTTCAGCCACAGAACACCCCGGTGCCCGACGCAGATCCGTTGGGGGCCGAAGGGCTCGGGGATGATCACCCAGTCGGTGCGCGCTCTGGAGATGAGCCCCTCGTGAGCTAGCCACGCGACGCCGGCGAAGCCGCCGCTTTCCTCGTCGGCCGTACCGCTGATCTCGATCGAGCCCCGTAGGGGGGCGCCGGCGCGTCGTAGCGCCTCGGCAGCGTAGATCGCGGCGACCAGCCCGCACTTCATGTCTGCGGCGCCTCGGCCCCAGATCCTGCCGTCGTCGATCTCTCCTGCCCACGGATCCCGCGTCCAGCCCTCGCCCGCGGGAACGACGTCGGTGTGGCCGTTGAAGTGCAGGCAGGGACCTGGGCCGATCTCACGGCGGGCCATGATGTTGTGGCGCGGGTGGCTTGCAGTGTGCTCTGCCGCCGTTTCGGCCACTAGGACTTCGCTCTCGAAACCCAGCGCCGACAGCCGGGTGTCCAGAAACGCCGCGGCGGCGGGATACGCGTCGCCTGGAGGGTTGATGGTCGGGATTCGCAGGAACTCGGACGCGAACTCGAGCATTTCGTCGGTCGCGCTCTCGACTTCGCGGCGAATGCGATCGCGGCAGGCTTGCGCTGTCATAGTCTCCCGGTCTGCCGTCTGCGAACGGCGGGAACGCCGCATGATAGCCCGTCGCCGGAGCGGTGACCTGCAAGGGAGATCGAATGACCGAAGAGAAACTCTTTCGGCTCGACGGTGAGCACGTCGCCGTCGTCGGAGCGGGGTCGGGGATCGGAGCTGCTACCGCGCTTGCCGCCGCCTCTGTCGGTGCGCGAGTTGTGTGTCTCGACCGCGATACGGAAGCTGCGGAAAGGGTGGCCGAGGCTGTTCGCTCTGCTGACGGCCAGGCCTCGGTGCTGTCGGTCGACATCACCGACTCGGCAGCGGTCGAAGAGGTCATGGCAGAAGTCGAGGCCGTCGGCGGAGCCCTCGACGGCCTCGTCTGTACGCCCGGCGTCAATGTCCGCAAGCCGATGCTCGACCTTGCGGACGACGAGCTCGATCGCGTTGTGGATCTGAATCTTCGTGGCACTTTTTTCGTGTTGCGGGCCGCCGGCCGGCGAATGCGGGGTCGCTGCAGCGGCAGCCTGGTCGCCCTTTCGTCGATCCGTTCGGTGGTCGTCGAGCCCGGGCAGGGGGTCTATGCCGCGACCAAGGCCGGCATCGTTCAGATGGTGCGTGCCCTCGCCGTCGAGCTCGGACCGTCCGGTGTCAGGGTTAACGCTCTTGCACCGGGGGTCGTGGAGACGCCTCTCACCGCTCAGATCAAGGCCAACGCCGAGTGGTATGACGCCTACGCCGCCAAGAGCGCGCTCGGGAGATGGGCGCAGCCCGAAGAGATGGCGGGCCCGATCGTCTTTCTCCTGTCGTCCGCCGCCAGCTTCGTTACCGGCAGCGTACTGTTCGTCGACGGCGGCTGGACCGCAGTCGACGGTCGCTTCACGCCGCCCGGGATGTGAGCTTCGCTACGGATAGAGAAAGGTGCGGGCGAAGCGTGCTATCGGCATGAAGAAGTTGCCGAAGAACTGCCACGCGATCAGGATCCCCATCCAGCCGACCATCGGCTGGCGGAAGATACCCTGTACCGTGCGGGCGACGTCTTCACTCATGAAGAGCTGTATCACTCCCGAGCCGTCCAGCGGTGGCACCGGGAGCAGATTGAAGACGAACAGAATCAGGTTGAGGCTGAACAATAGGCTCACGATCGTCGCCGGCCCGCCGGTGCTGGGCGAGCCCGCCATCACGACCAGTTGGTCCCAGCGCCCATACGGCGAGACCTCGAAGATGCCGAGGCCGATGCCGGTGCGGATCAGGAAGATGGCCGCGATCAAGAGCGTCAGGTTTCCAAGCGGACCGGCCAGTGCCATTAGCGCTGCTCGCCGTGGATGGCGGTGGGCCCACTGCGGATCGTAGGGGGCACTGGCCCAGCCGAACATCCAACCGATGAGGAAGAAGGACACCAGGGGCACGGCGACCATGCCGACCGGCTCGCGGCGGATGTGGGGAAGCGGGTTGAGAGAGACCTGTCCGCCGCCGTAGGCAGTCGCGTCTCCCAGTCGCAGCGCGGCCCAGGCGTGCCCGGCCTCGTGCAGTGTCGTCGAGAAGACGAAGACCACGAACCAGCTGGCCATGAGGACCAGGGTGTCGGGGCCTACGCTCAAAGCAAGAGCTTGGCGATTGTCTGGCGCTGCATGTTGGACGTGCCTTCGTAGATCTGCACCACACGCGCGTCGCGGTAGAATTTCTCGACCGGGTAGTCCTTGACGACCCCGTTACCGCCGAAGAGATCGATTGCCTGCGAGGCGACCTGCTCTGCCGTCACGGTAGCGAAGAGCTTCGCCATCGCCGCCTCCTTGGCGAAGGGCCTCCCCGACTCGCGAAGGCGCGCGGCGTTGTAGACCATGAGTCGGGCCGCCTCGAGCTTGGTGGCCGCTTCGGCCAGTTGGAACTGAACGCCCTGGAACTCGCTGACGGCTTGTCCGAACTGCTCGCGCTGCTGGGTGTAGGCGAGCGCGGCGTCGAGCGCTCCCTGCGCCATCCCCACCGATTGCGAGCCGATACCGATGCGTCCTTCGTTGAGAGTCTCGATGGCGATCTTGTACCCCTTACCGATCTCTCCGAGCACGTTGTCCTTTGGCACCTGGCAGTCCTCGAGGATCAGTTCATTGGTCGACGAGGCCCGCAGGCCGAGCTTGTCCTCTTTACGCCCCACCTCGAAGCCCTCGAAGTCGCGCTCCACCACGAAGGCGGTGATGCCGCGATAGCCCAGGCTCGCATCGACGGTGGCGAAGACGATGAAGATGTCGGCCTCGTTGCCGTTCGAGATCCAGAGCTTGCGGCCGTCGAGTAGCCAGTGGTTACCGCCGTCTGTGGCCGTGGTGCGCAGCGCGAAGGCATCGGAGCCCGAGCCCGCCTCGCTGAGCGCGTAGGCGCCGACCGTGTTGGTCGCCAGCCGTGTCAGGAACGTCTGCTTCTGGGCCTCCGAGGCCCACCGCAGGAAGACGTTGTTGACCAGCGTGTTCTGCACGTCGACCATGACGCACAGCGATGGGTCGACGCGGGCCAGTTCCTCGATGGCGAGGCAAGCCATGAAGAACGAGCCGCCGGAGCCGCCGTACTGCTCCGGTATCTCGATGCCCATCAGGCCGAGCTCGAAGCACTGCTTGGTGATCTCCGGGAGGATGTGCGCCGACTCGTCCATCTCCAGGACGTGCGGGCCGATCTCGCCGCGCGCGAAGTCGCGAACCGCCTCGGCGAAGATCTTCTCGTCCTCGCCGAGCGCGGTCAGGGCGGGGACTTCGGTTTCGCTGGCAGCGGCTTCGGAAACGACCATGGACAGCCTCCTGGAGGGGGTAGAGAGGGCCGCAGAGTATACACTCCGCCCCGTCCTCCAAGTCGGCCCTGAGGCCCGGTCGAGCCTGCCGCGAGCACGCCGTGAACGAGCATCCAGAACCCACCCCCGAGGTCGACGAGGAGCCACCTCCGCTCGGTAGCTGGGGGCGGATCTATGCTGTGGTGATCGGCAGCCTGGGGGTCGTCATCGCGCTCCTGATCTGGTTCACGGAGACCTTTTCGTGAGGCCGCTCGACTGGTCAGTGCTGATTCTGGCGACCGTCGGGATCGTCGTCTACGGAGTGTGGAAGGGCCGCGGCGATCGCGACATCGAGGGCTACCTGCTGTCGAACCGCAGCCTGCCGTGGTACGCGGTAGCGCTGTCTGTGATGGCGACGCAGGCCAGCGCCGCGACCTTTCTGACCATGCCGGGTCAGGCTTACGCCGAGGGCGTGGCCTGGGTCCAGTTCTACTTCGGCTTACCCCTGGCGGTCGTCGTTCTGTCCGTGACAGCGATCCCGCTCTATCGCCGGCTCAATGTCTACACCGCCTACGAGTTCCTCGAGGAGCGCCTGGACCTGAAGACCCGCGCCCTGGCGGTCTTTCTCTTTCTCATCCAGCGCGCACTCGCGGCGGGCCTGACGATCTTCACGCCGGCACTCGTGATCTCGACGATTCTCGGTCTCGACATCCTCGTGACCAACATCGCGGTCGGCGTCCTGGTGATCATCTACACCACCTTCGGCGGTAGCCGGGCGGTGAGCTGGACCCAGTTTCACCAGATGATCATCATCCTGTTCGGCATCACGATCTCGTTCGTGCTGGTGGTGCGCCAGATGCCGGAGCACGTGTCGCTACTCGACGCGACCCGCCTTGCAGGCAGCCTCGGCCGGCTCGAGGCGGTCAATTTCAGCTTCGACCTCACGGAGCGCTACACGATCTGGTCCGGACTGATCGGCGGCTTTTTCCTGCAGATGGCCTACTTCGGCACCGACCAGTCGCAGGTGCAACGGGTTCTGAACGCGCGCTCGATTCGAGAGAGCCGGTTGGGTCTGCTCTTCAATGGCCTCGTCAAGATCCCGATGCAGTTCTTCATCCTGTTTCTCGGTGCCATGGTGCTGGTTTTCTACCAGTTCGTCGAGCCCCCGATATTCTTCAACCAGGTGCCCACGCAAGCGGTGCGGTCCGGCCCCGATGCCGCCGAGTTTGCAGATGTCGAGCGGCGCTATGCCCTTGACTTCGAGAACAAGCGCGGCGAGGTGGAAGTACTGCTGCAGGCGATCGAGGCTGGTGACGACGGGGCGCGGGGCGCGGCTCGCGAGCGGGTGCGCGCAGCGGAGGAGCAGATGCTCTCGACGCGCGATGAGGGAATCGAGCTGATGCAGCGCATCGACCCCGGCATGGACACCAACGACGCGAACTACGTCTTTCTGGGCTGGGTGATGGACTTTCTGCCCACCGGCCTGGTGGGCTTGATCCTGGCAGCGATCATGTTCGCGTCGATGTCATCGGCGGCCTCCGAGCTCAATGCGCTGGCCTCGACGACGGTGGTCGACATTTACAAGCGGGCGATCAAGCCCGAGGCGAGCGACAAGCACTATCTGCTGGTGGCCAAGCTGTCGACCGTCATCTGGGGGATCTATGCCATTTTCTTCGGGCAGTTCCTCAGCCGGCTCGGCACCATCGTGGTGGCGGTGAACATCGTCGGCTCGATCTTTTACGGCACCGTGTTGGGGATCTTCCTTGTCGCCTTCTACTCGAAACGGATCTCAGGGACCGCCGTTTTCATGGGTGCGCTGATCGCCGAGGTCGCCGTCATCGCCTGCTACTTCTTCACCGAGATCTCGTTTCTCTGGTACAACCTCGTCGGCTGTGTGCTCACCGTGCTGGTCGCGGCGCTCCTGCAGATTTTCCTGCCGCCGAAGCAGGATCGCGGCGGGGTCGGCGCCGCCGCGTGATGCCGGCCGATCGGCCGGGGCTCTACGTTCACGTACCGTTCTGTTCGGCCATTTGCCCCTACTGCGACTTTGCCGTCGCCCGCGATCGACCCGAGAATCATCGCGCCTATGTCGACGGCCTGGTCTCCGAGATGGAGCAGATTCGCGGTTGGGACGCGCCGTTCGACACGGTCTATTTCGGCGGGGGTACCCCCTCGTGCCTCGAGCCGCGCCTGCTGGAGGAGATGCTGGCGGCACTGCGGAGGAGGTTTCGGCTCGGCGACGCGCGCGTCTTCCTCGAGGCCAATCCCGAGGACATCGATGCCGCCGCGGTCTCGAGCTGGCAGGATCTCGGGATCGTGGGGGTGAGCCTGGGTGCGCAATCCTTCGACGCCGCGAGGCTGCGCTTCCTCGGCCGTGGACATTCGCCGTCGCAGGCCCGACGTGCCGTCGAGGACTGCGTGTCGGCCGGGCTCGACTGGGTATCGGTCGATCTCATGTACGGCTTCCCGCTCGACGCCGGCTTGGAGCCGTCCGCCTCGGTGTTTGATGTCGAGATTGCCTCGCAGCTGGAACCGCACCACGTTTCGGCGTACCAACTCAGCGTCGAACCAGCGACGGTCTTCGGCCGTCGCGCCGCCAGCGGCGAGCTCGTCGAGCTCGGCGAAACTCCTCAGGCCGAGGCCTTCGTAGCGGTCCATGAGGCGCTTGCGGCACACGGCTATGACGCCTACGAAGTTTCCAACTTCGCCAGGGTCCCCGAAAGCAGGTCCCGCCACAACCAGAAGTACTGGCGCGGAGTCGCCTATCTGGGCCTTGGGCCCTCCGCGCACTCTCATCGAGACGGCGAGCGCTGGTGGAACATCCGCAACTGGGCCGACTGGGCCGATCGGCTGCGCGACGGCCAATCGCCCGTCGCCGATCGCGAGGTGCTCACCACGACCCAAAGGGCTCTCGAAGAACTGCTCCTGTCACTGCGCACCACCGGTGGACTCGACCTCGCAGCGTTTCGCGCTCGGCATGGGGTCGACCTCGGGGTCTCGAATGGGGAGCGCTTCGCGCAGTGGTCGAGCGTCGGGCTGGCAGAGGTGGTCGAGTCGTCGGTGGTACTGACGCGTCGGGGTCTGGCGCTGGCCGACGGCCTCGCGGCCTCGGTGGAGATCCCCGAAGTGCACTCCGACGGGTAAGCGGCTCAGAGGCCGTTGTCGAGTCGGGTCGGGAAGCTGGTTTGTGCCCCCGCTCGGCACACTGCCGCGCCGGCGTAGCGCACTGCGCTGCGCACGGCGTCAGTCAGGGACTGACCCGCCACTAGTGAGGCGGCTGCCGCACCCGAGAAGGCGTCCCCCGCGGCGGTGCTGTCGACGGCTTCTACGGCGAGTGCGGCCTCCTCCCACGGCTCGCCTGCCGCTGGTGCTACCACCACTCCGTGCCGCCCGCGGGTCAGCAGAACGCCTGCGAACCCCATCGCCTGCAGGGCTCGGGCGTCCTCGAAGCGGCTGGCGTCGGACACGGCGCGACCGAGCAGCGACTCCGCCTCGGTCTCGTTGGGCGTCACGAGCCAGCATCGGTCAGCGCGCAGGGGCAGAGCGGCGCCCGGGGCGAACGGGGCTGGATCCCAGATCACCGGCACATCGGCGGCCGCGGCCCGCTCGACCACCGCGGCGAGCGTGGCGGAGGGGATCTCGTTTTGGACCAGCAGCAGGGCGGAATCTTCGATGGGGACGCTCGCCACCGTCTCGGGAGTGAGCGAGAGATTCGCTCCTGGTGCGTTGAGTATCCGGTTCTCACCGTGATCGTCGACCCAGATCGTCGATAGCCCGGTGGCGTTGCCTCTGACGACGACGTGCTCGCAGGAGACGCCATCCTCGCGCAGCTGGGCGAGCTGGCGCTCGCCAAAGGCATCGTCGCCGACCGCGCCGGAGAAGATCACTTCGAGCCCTTCGATTCCTGCGGCTCGGCCGAAGCGGGCGGCTGCGATCGCCTGGTTGGCTCCCTTGCCGCCGCACGACTCGGTGAACTCCGCGCCCACCACCGTCTCGCCAGCCCTCGGAAGGAGATCGTTGCGAAAGATGAGGTCGTAGTTGACCGAGCCGACGACGAGGAGGGGAGCGCTCATATCGGACTCGGTGCTACGGCTGGAGTCTATCGGTGCCAACCGTGAGTGGCTACAATCGCCAGCCCAGCGTGACCTCGATCGCTCTCATCACCGGCGGATCGACTCCGGAGCGCAACGTGGCGCTCGCCGGCGCCGGCGAGGTCGCAGCCGCGCTGCGGCACAAGGCCTATGCGGTGGTGGTGATCGACACGTATCACGGGGTGCTTGACGCCGCGCAGGAGGCGACGATCCTCGACTCGTCGGTCGGCCTCGAGCCCCCTGACGAGGAGGAGCTCGAATCAATCGCAGCGGCCGAGGATCTGGTGGCCACGGTCCGGCTTGAGGAGGTGAGGGCGAGCGATCTGGTCTTTCTCGTGCTGCATGGACGTCAAGGCGAGGGGGGGCTGGTGCAGGCCCTTCTCGAGGCCGAGGGGATCGCGTTCGTCGGTAGCGACTCGGGCGCTAGTTTCCTGGCGATGGACAAGGACGTCTCGAAGCGACTGCTGCGAGCGGCGGGTGTCGCGACCCCGGATTGGGAGATGTGGCCGGCTGATGGCGCCGCCATTGACAGTCTCGGCCTGCCGCTCGTGGTCAAGCCGTCGCGCGTCGGGTCAACAGTCGGGCTCACCATCGTGTACCGCCGTCAGGATGTCCAGGCTGCCGTCGAGCTGGCGCTGCGCTACGACAGTGAGGTGTTGCTTGAGCGGTTCGTGGACGGACGAGAGATCACGATCGGTGTGCTCGGCGACGAGCCTTTGGCGGTCGGCGAGATCCTTCCCGAGAACGAGGTCTTCGACTATGAGTGCAAGTACACGCCCGGGATGTGTGAAGAGGTCTTCCCGGCGCCGATCGACGACAGCCTCGCCTCTCGGGCTCGCGAGTTGGCGTTGGTCGCGCATCGCACGCTCAAGCTGCGCGATCTGTCGCGGGTCGATTTCAGGATCGATGGGCATGGCGAGCTGTGGTGTCTGGAGGTCAATACCCTGCCGGGTGTGACCTCGACGAGCCTGTTGCCGCAGTCCGGCGCGGCGGCCGGAGTCCCGTTCGCCGAGCTGTGTGATCGGGTCTGCGAGCTCGCGCTACGGCGTTCGAGCTAACGCTGCTCTGCGCGTCCGCGCGACAGAACGTGGGTTCCGCCTCCCGATGTGCGGAGCTTGAGGTCGGCGCCGCCGCAGGGCCGGTGAGGACGAGTAGTGACAGGAATGCGGCGAGCAGAAGTCTCTCGCGATTCGGATGCATGTTCACCTTGGTACTTCTCGCCTTACGGCGCGGCGTGCTAAGAGTTGCCGTTCGGTGCGAGACGCTCGCGGAGCTTGGTCCAGCGGTGCAGGCTCTTGTGTCCACGCACGGCGATTCCTAGCGCCCGCCGCTCGCCCAGAAGCACGACCAGTCGTTGACCACGGGTGATGCCCGTATACAGCAACCGGCGCTGCAGCATCGGATAGTGCTGAGTCGAGATCGGCATCACGACCGCCGGGTACTCGGAGCCTTGCGACTTGTGGATCGTGATCGCGTAGGCGAGGCTGATGCGGTCGAGCTCGCCGAGGGCGTAGGCGATGCGCCGACTGTCGAAGCGGATGGTCACCTCCTCCTCGTCGGTATCGATCGCCTCGATGAACCCCAGGTCGCCGTTGAAGACGTCCTTTTCGTAGTCGTTCTCCGTCTGCATCACTTTGTCGCCGACGCGGAACGATTCCCCGAAGCGCTCGACCGAGGGACTCTGGGTGTGCGGGTTGAGAGCCTCCTGCAGAGTGGTGTTCAGAGTCTTGGCACCCAGCGGGCCACGGTTCATCGGGCACAGAACCTGGATGTCGTGGCGCGGATCGAGCCCGAAGCGCCGCGGAATGCGATCGCGAACCATGCGGGTGAGCTTGTCGACGGCATCCTCGGGGCCCTGCGCCTCGACGAAGAAGAAGTCGCCCGGTGCGCCGGTCGGGGGCTCGAGCTGCGGCATTTCGCCGTTGTTGACCCGGTGTGCGTTGGTGATGATGGTCGACTCGGTCGCCTGGCGGAAGATCTCCTCGAGCTTC
>JAYZDP010000197.1:0-24983 GCA_036337765.1 Acidobacteriota bacterium | reverse complement strand
GATGTCTTTCGACCAGGCTTCGTGGTCGCTGACGCCGTCGACGCTGATGCCGATCAGCTTGCAGCCTCTCGCCACGAAGTCTCCGTTGAGTGCCGCCGCCGAGCCGAGCTCGGTGGTGCAGACCGGTGTGAAGTCCTTCGGGTGCGAGAAGAGAATGACCCAGCCGTCACCGATGAAGTCGTGAAACTGGATCGATCCATGTGTGGTCTCGGCATTGAAGTCGGGAGCCACGTCGTTGATTCTGAGTGACACGCTTGATTCCTTCATGGTAGTAATCTTAAGGTCCGACCATTGTAGGGCCTCACGGCGTACCAAGTCATGAGATCGCCAGCTCCAGTGCCATCACAGGAGCTTGCTGTACGTGTCCCCTGGCACCGGGTGCGGACTCGGCTCGGCAAGGTCCGATCGAGACCCCTGGTATCGGGCCTCGACCTCTTCTACCTGGCCTACCTCGGACCGCTGCGGCTCATGGCCGCGGTGCTGCCTCCTCGTGCCTTCCTGGCAGTGACGCGACCGCTGACCGCCGCCTATCGTGCGACACAGGGTCGAAGGATCGAGACCCTCCGTCGAGTGATGGAAAAGGCCCTCCCCGAATGTGACTCTTCAGTCGTGCGCTCGTACGCGGTCAAGAACGTCGAGGGCTTCGCTGAGCGGGCCCTCGAGGATCTCGTCCGGCGTCGCCTCATCCACTCCCCCGATCAGGCGTCGGTGGAGGGCGAAGATCTCTTGCGCCAAGCGCTCGCGGAGGGCAGGGGGCTGATCCTCTTCTCGGGTCACTTCTACGGCTCGCGTGCCGGCCGCGTCCATCTGGAGCGGTACCTCGGCCTGCGTCTCCGTGCGGTGCGTCGAGGGCTACCGCCGCCGCGCAACGTCGGACGTTTCGGAAGACGCTTCCTGCAGCCCTCTTACGACCGGCTTCTGTCCCATTGGCTGGGCGACGAGATTCTCCTACGAGACCGTCGGGATGCGCCGCTACAGCTGCTACGAGCCCTGCGGGAGAACGGGATCGTAAACACCCAGCTCGACGCGATTGACAGCCGAGACGTGTGGAAGGTGCGCTTCTTTCACGACGATCGGCTGTTTCCGGGGGGGTTGCTGGATCTGGTCAGAGTCACGGGTGCGCCGCTGGCGCAGGTCGATTTTCTAAGCGACGGTGCCGGCCAAGTCCGGGTCCGCTTCCACGAGAGGACGCGGCTCGAGCACGTCGAGGATCGCGACGAGTTCATTGCGAGAAACCTACCGCGACTCGTGGCGCAGCTGGAAGCGACGATCCGTGCTGACCCCGACCAATGGGAAGGGTGGGGCGAATTTGACAGGATGATCGCGCCGCGCGAGCTAGGTTCGGAGAGGAGCACAGATGCCTGAGGTGAGCGAGCGGATCCGACAGGTTCTCAAGGAGTCGCTGAAGCTGAACGTCGCCGACGATGAGCTGAAGGAGGTGAAGAGAGTCGACGACCTGCTCGGACTCGACTCGATTGCGCTACTCGAGTTCGTCATGGGACTCGAAAGAGAGTTTGGGGTCACCTTCGATCCGGAGCGCCTCGATTCCGAGTTCGTGTCCGATCTGGACGGACTGGCCCGCTACGTCCGGGAGCGGCTTGGCGAGCCGGAATGATCCACCAACGCTGGTGCGGTATCGCCGAGGGAAATGACGACGTAGCGTTGGTCGAGGCCGATCGTCACGTCTCGTTTCGTGAGCTGCTGGAGATCGAAGGTGACCTGGCGAGCGAGCTGCAACGGCGCGGTGTCGAAGCAGGTGACGCCGTTCTCGCGCAGCTGCCCAATGGCCTCGAGTTCGCAGCTTCCTTCCTGGCGACCGCGCGTTTGGGCGCGGTGCTGGTTCCGGTGAACCCGAAGCTCCTCGAGTCCGAGATCTCCCACTACCACAGCCGCATCGCACCGAGAGTTGCCCTCTCCGTAGAGTCGTTTCCTCGGGAGAGAAGGCGACAGGAGGGGGTGGGGCGATCAGCTCGTCGAGACGGAGGTCCGTACGAGGGCGAGGCGGTCTTCTTGAGCACCTCGGGATCCACGGGCCTGCCCAAGATCGTCCCGCGGACGCACACGGGGCTGCTGTTCACCGTCTCGGCGGTGGCATCGGTTCTGGGACTGAGATCGAAAGACAGATTCCTCGGTGTCGCGCCGTTTCACCACGCGCATGGGTTCGTCAACTCACTTCTGCTCTCTCTTCTCAGCGGCGCTTGTCTCGCAACGGTACCGCGCTTCGTTCCGAGGGCGACGATCGAGCTCGTCAGAAGGTTGGAGATCACCGCGATCCTGGCGTCGCCCTTCGTCTTTGCGGCCATCGCCGAATCGTTGGAGGACGGATCGGAGCTCCCGTCGCTGCGCGTCTGCGTATCCGGCGGCGCCGCCCTCCCGACCGGCGTGCGCCAGGGGTTCCT
This sequence comes from Acidobacteriota bacterium, assembly GCA_036337765.1. Classification (GTDB taxonomy): domain Bacteria; phylum Acidobacteriota; class Thermoanaerobaculia; order Multivoradales; family Multivoraceae; genus JAYZDP01. The sequence goes on along the minus strand of JAYZDP010000197.1, from coordinate 22,584 downwards.
GGATAAGACGGGTCTGCACATTCGGGAGCTCTACGGTTGTTCCGAGGCCGGCACGATCGGCATCCAGAGAGAGGGCGAAGTGCGTGCCTTCCGTCCGAACCCTGGCGTCGATGTGAGAATCGTCGACGAGTCCGGAGGGAGTCTCGCTGCTGGATCGGTGGGAGAGGTCGCAGCGCGTAGTCCGACCGTAACCCCGGGCTACGTCGGAGCCGGCGGAGCCGTCGATCGTTTCGTCGACGGCTACCTGCTGACCGGCGATTTCGGCTACCTCGATGAGTCCGGGGAGCTGATCCTCCAGGGGCGAAAGATCGCGCACCTCAATGTCGCAGGCGTCAAGGTTGATCCGGTCGAGATCGAGAAGGTGCTGCAGGAGATACCCGGAGTCGAGCAGGCCTACGTCACGGCGGCCCCCGGTCCGCGGGGCCTCGAGGCCATCAAGGCCGTGATTGCGCTTCGCGATGGCGTCGAGGTGTCGCGTCGGAGCATCCTCTCCTACTGCCGCGAACGCCTTTCGGAGCACAAGCTGCCGCGCCTCGTCGAGTTCGTCGATCGAGATTCTGGTGACATCCTCGGCAAGGCGCGCCGAGTGGAAGGCTAGCCGGGCTCGCGTCCTGCCGCTTCCGCCTCCTTCGCCCGCGCGCCGCGCAGCAGATTGAACATGCCGTAGTTGCCCTCGTGGCATGCGTACTCGTAGAGGGGCTCGGTCGCTGCGCGCATGGGAATGGCCGCGCTGAATTCGCGCGTGAAGGTGGACGGATCGTCGACGGTGAACTCGTAGAGCAACGTGTCGTCGGCGACGCGCGTGAAGCGCTCGACCAGATGCAGGCTCTCGGCGCTGCCCAGGGCACCGATGATAGTGGTGAAGCTTGGGGTCTTGTCGGTGAACGCCTGCGACTCGACTACCAGGGTGTCGCCGTCCCAGTGGCCGCGCGGCACGCCAAGCCACTGCCGCACGTCGTCCGCCGGTCGGCTGCGGTCGTCCAACGGCACAACTCGGGCCTGGTGGACCATCTCGTTCAGAATCGCGACCGTGTCCTCGGTCTGGAAGATCTGCACGTTGTTGTTGTAGGCACTCGGCAGCATCGGCGGCCCGGCGTTGAAGCCCAGGAGACAACGCTCCGATAGGCCCAGATCCTCGGGGCCGTGGGCCTTTGATCCGATGACGACGAGCCCCCGGACCGGCCCTTCGCCAGATTGTCGGCTACTCTTCATGGCCGCTTTCGCCGCCTCGGTCATCGACGGAATCCGGCCGTCGGGAGGGTCGATGATCAGCGAGGAACGGCGATCCGCGGTGAGCTCGTCACCCCAGTCCCACCAGAAGTCGTTGTACGCGCGCTCGACGTCGATGCGCGCGCCGCCCTCGCGATTGTCGAAGTCGAGGCGACTGAGGGTCTGCTCGCGAAAGACAGCGGCCTCCTCCTCGCTGAGGACATCCTTGTCCTTCAACGCGAAAGGGCGCTCGAGGGGGGTGATGGTCCGGTAATCCCAGACGCCCCGCAGGTCGGGGGCTCCCCATTCGGTGCGTGCCGCCGCCTCCGACTCGTCTTCGCCCGCGGCCGGGACGGCCGCTCCAATGCATGCGGCGAAGATCCAGACCAGGTCCTTGGTGCCGCACAGTGGAAGTCGTCTCATTTCGATGCGGTCGTAGCCGCCTCCTCGGCACGGGCGCCGGCAAGGATGCCCTCCATGCCGTAGTTGTCCTCTTGGCATGCGTACTCGAAGAGTGCGTCCTGGGATTTTCTGAGTGGGATCATCGCGGTCCACGGCTGGGTCCAGGTGTTCGGCTCGTCGAGCGTGCTACGTATTTGAGCGTGTCGGGACCGACCCGCGTCAGCCTTTCGACCAGCACGAGGTCACGCGTCGCACCCCGGTAGGCCCCGATGTCGCCGCAGTTGCGCGTCTCGATCACCAGTGTGTCGTCCTGCCAGTGGCCACTCGAATCTCCGTGTTACTGCCGGATGTCCTCAGACAGGTGTGCCGATCCGTCGAGCGGGATGACACGGGCGTCGCGGATCATCTCCATCACGCGGCCGCCTCAGCGACTACGGGAGTGCCGCAGAAGAGGGCAGCGAGCGCGGCGGCCAGCACCACACCCGACGCCCGCAGGCTCTGGCGGCTCACGTCGGTTTCCCGACTAGCGCTCGGTCGCGTCGGAGCCGTCGCGCGGCGCGCCCGTGCCCGAAGAGCCGAGGAACAACTTGCGACCGTCCGGGAAGGTCAGGTCGCGGCCGTTGCCCTTCATCGACCCATCCTTCGCCTGATAGCCGTCGACGACGATCTCTGTGCCGACCGCCAGCGAGTCCTTGGTGAAGCCGCGGCGGAAAAGGGTGTTCGGGGTACCGCCCTCGATCATCCAGTTCTCGACCTGACCGTCGTCCTTGGTGACGGCGATGTGCACCCAGGAGTGGGGGTTGATCCACTCCATCTTGGTCACGGTGCCTTTGAGGTGAATCGGTTGGTCGGCGTCGAATTCGGCCGAGAAGGCGTGGTGTGCCATGACCGGTAGAGCGGCCACGGCCAGGATCAAAGCGGCTCCCAGAATGACGGTCTTGCCTCGCATCTCACTGACCTCCTGAATGGTTCGCCTTTGGGGCGTCTATCTCTCTGGTTGGTTTGAAAACGGTGGATTCACTCGGCGGGCTCAGCACCCTTGCGGAGGTGCCCATACATCAGCTCTTCCGCGAACTCGACGAACTTGAACTCGAGCAGTTGCATGTTCTCTTCGACTCGACGATAGAGCGGGAAGCTGAGTTTCCACGGCCGCGTATAGGTCTGCGGGTCGGTGATCGTCGCCTCGTACTGGATGTGCCCGGGGCTCACCCTTGTGTAGCGCTCCTCGACGCGGATCTGGTCGCTGTGATGGTTGCCGGAGCTGTCGAGCCAGGTGTCTGGGACCTGCGACGTCACGTCGACGACCAGAGTGTCGCCCTCCCAGTGGCCGCGAGAATGACCCATCCAGGTGTCGAAGGGGCTCTCGAAGTCGGGGCGCTCCATATAGACCACGCGGCTCGCGCTGGCGAACTCATACGCGATCAGAATGTACTCGGGCGTTTGGACGATCTGAAAGGGGAAGGGCAGGTAGTTGGCACGCGGAATCCCGGGCATGAAGCACTTCACGGCCGGATCGAGTTTGTGCCAGTCGGCGAGGTTCTCTTGCTGCTTGTCCCTTGCCCAATCCTGGTAGGGGATCTTGCCGCCGTCGACGATGCCCAGGCCACCGGGGATGGCACCGAGGGCTCCGAGCTCCACAATCGGTCCCATGCGTGCCGCATGCCCCTCGATATCGTTGTGCGCCGATCCCAGGGCCTGCCAGATGCCGTTCAGGTCGGGCTTGCCGTCGGGTGTTCGCGGTGCCTCGTAGTCTTGGCCGAAGGCGGCCGCCGCGACGAGCAAGAGAGTCAAGGTCACTACAGTTGGAACGAGCGTTCCACGGAACCCGTTACGCATATTTCTCCCTCTCCTTCAAAGGAATGACGCACACTCTATCAGCAGGGGGGATGTGCTATTAGCACATCCCCCAGCTATCGTTTTTGGCTCGGAGGACCTCGCTGTTCGCTTCGCTCACCTTGCTGAGAATCGGCGTCTCAGGCGTCTCCAGCCTGGTAGTAGCGTGGTCGAGCTCAGCAGTAGCCCACCAGCGAGCAGGATGATGATGACGAAGTGCCACAGGACGGGTCTCGCGTAGAGAAGGGGGAAGTCGAGGCTGTGCAGCCCCCGGTAAAGCCATCGGTTGAGACGGCTGAGGCGTTGGAGGCGCTGCAGGATTCTGCCGGTGGCCGGGTCTAGATAGAGCCAGGTGGATTGCGGATCGTCGTACTTGACCCGTAGAACCGGCAGTGGGCCGAGGCCGTGGCGGTCGTAGTGGTAGGCGTCGTAGGCGTCGAGCCAGCGCCTTTCCGTGGCACGATGGCGCGGCATCGCGCGGTCTGCGGCCGCCTCGATGTCGTGGCGGTCGAAGGATGCGGCGTAACCTCCCAGAGTCTCGAGTGAAGCAATGCGGCTCGGGAAGGGCTGGACCGGGGAGTCGATGTCGGAGGGGGTGAGCGCCGCGCGGGGGCGCGGTGCGCCATTCGGCGAGTATGCGAGGAGGTGGGGATGGCCACCGAGCTGGATGACCTCGAGCTCGCGTGGCGAGAAGTCGGCGCCCAGTGCGGCGTGCGCCGCGCGGATTCGCTCGAGGGTGAGCAGGTCGAAGCGCAGTCTGCCGCCGGCCACCGCCTCGGACTGCTGCCGGCTGGGTGAGCTACCGGGGTGCCAGCGCCACGGGTCCAGCGACAGCGCACCGCTCAGGGCCCAGCCGAAGGTGAAGAGTCCGAAGACCAGACCCGCGTAGTGGTGCCATCGGAGAAGGCCGGTGTACGGCGTGCCGGCCGATCGGCCGTCGCGGCGCTTCGGCGCGATCTGCCACACACCCCACGCCAGGCCCGAAAGGGTCAGTACGCAGCCCACCAGAGCCGCCCCCAGCAGTACACGATTCCAAAGCAGTCCGTGAGATCGGATCGGTGTGAAGTAGAGCCAGTGGAGCACGGCGCCGCAGGTTGCCCACCGCCGCGACGACGCGGTCGTCTCCATCACGATCTCGCCGCTCGTGCCGGACACGGAGATCCGTGTCGCTGCCGCATCGCCCAGTCCGATGAGGTGCAGCGGCAGAAGGTCGCGGCTCAGCAGAGTCCACTGGTCGGGCTCGGTCACGAGGCCCTCGTGGCGTGAGGTTGAGCGTAGCTTCGGTGCCCAGCGCCCCGCGATGTCGAGCGCCTGTTGCGGGTCCAGTGACACGAGCGGTCGCCCGGTATCCGCGTATACCGTCACCCATCCCGCGCCACGCGCCAGCCGATAGACCGGTCGACCCAGCAGCATGCCCATGCGTACCCGTTGTGGGTCCACCTCGGCCGCGACCGCGGCCTCCCAGGGCGAGACGGTGGCCGCTGTCAGATCCAGAGCTGGCAGGCGTGCCAGTCGGTCGGCCGGATCCACCGCCGGCATCCGGGCGAAGACCATCACGATGCCAGAGACGAACCAGGCGACGAACAGCAGGCCGCCGCCGATACCGAGCCAGCGGTGGGTGAGAACCAGCGCCTTTGCCGCCAGGGCGCTCAGCGATCCCCGACTCATCCCTCGGCCCGTGAAGCTCCGCTATTTCTGCGAAGGGGCGTCCTCGAAGGCGAGGCCGCGCTCGAGGTCACCGACCCAGAAGGTCGCGTGGCACTGGTCACAGGCCGCGTAGACTTCGCCGCCGATCATGAAGATCTCGTCTTTGTCTTGGGCTTGCGCGGCTGCGAGAGCCAACTGCCCGGCCTTGACCAGATCCTGCGACATCTCCATCCACAGCCCGTCGTCGATGGCGCGCTCGCCGATCATCAGCAGATTCCCCGATTCGGTGAGCGTCATGGCGGCGTTGACAATGAGCTGCCACTCCTCGTCGTTCTGAGGGAAGAACTCGTTGGTGCCGGTGTCGTCGATGATCGTACCGACCGATCCCCAGACGACGTCTGCCGCGGGATCGACGATGTTTTGCATCAGGTGCATGACGTCGGCCACTGGCATGAAGGGGGGTCCGGTTGCGGCCTCTTCGGCAGGGCCGCAGCCGACGGCGAGGGCGATCAAGACGACAACGCACAGCGGTGAGGTTCGCATCGAGGTGAGTGTTGCATTGTCGACTGGATGCTTTCAAGGCTCGCGAACCCAACCACTACCGCAGACTCAACGCGTTCTGCGTGGTCGGCCAGCTCCTGGCGATCTCGCAGGTGGCGAGGTCGACACCGAGAAAGTTGGCGGTGGCCGCCGCCTCCCGTTCCGCGGCCTTGGCCACGGTCGTGGCGAGCGGGGCGAAGGGAGAGATGCGGACACGCAGGCCGCGGGCGAGTCGGTCGTAGCGCCAGGTACTACCGATCCGCCCGCCGACCATAAGCACCGCCTCGACGTGGGCAGCCGGGCGCCAGACCTTGCTGTAGTTGGCCTTTTCGATGAGCCACGACTTGTCCTTGGTGGCGAGCACCAGGGCGTCGAACCTCGGTAGGAGCTTCACCGGCCAACGGCTCGGCGGCGGCTTCTCGCACAGGTCATCGAGATCAGCGGTTCTGCACAGCAAGATGTGTCCACCCACTTCGACCCTCCGTCAGCTCGTCCGGAATGGGTGCAATCCACTCCTTGGCTCGAGAGACCGTACCGCCCTACCAGAATGCCGGATCGCGAGGCTCTGCTGGGCCGTATGCCGCGAGGTATCTCCTGGCTAGCTCCGCCATGGCCTGGTCTCGAGGCGGAGGGTCCCAGGTGAGGTGGGGCAGCCACGTTTTCCGATGCACGAAGGTCGACCGCCCGTCGCGCTCCGGCCCGTGGCAGGTGACGCCGTCGCGGACGAGAAGCATGAAAACGGCGTATGCCACGACCCAGAGGCCCTGCCCTCTTCGAGCTTCTTCGATCGGACGTCCTTGTAGGTCAGCGGCTCGCCCTTCTCGAGTCGCTTGCGGATTCGCCTGGCGAGTTTTACGAACTCGTGGGTGAGCCCGGTCTTTTCGAGCTTGGCGTACACGACCGTCGTGCGGCCCTCGAACGCCGAGGTCAGCAGCGGCCAGTCGCGCGTTGCGTACAGATGGACGGTATTGCGCTGGCCCCACATGCTACGAGCGAGCACTTGTCCGTGCGTGCGGCCTCGATCTCGTTCCGCGTGCATCGGCAACGATTGCGGATTGCCAACTCGGCCGCGGACGGCATCTGCGCCTGAACGCCGAGCAGGCGCTGTGCTACCGCCGCCGGGGAATCGAGTGGCTCGGCCAGCCCCGAGCGCCGGAAGCGGAGCCAGCGGAGCTGTCGTTCGCTGACTTTCATCCGCGAGCCGCCGACGGCCTAAGGGGCGGCTTGCACGCGAGCCGGAACGGACTTGTGCCACGGAGTGCCGGCGATCCAGTCACGGTCCTCGGCGGAGGTCAGCTCATTGGGAGCCAGGCCGACGGGCTCTCTGGACCCGTCGCCGTCTGGATAGTCGACACCGAGCCCGTTGGGTAGCGAGATGTGCCCGGGCTGCATGCGCGGGGATACCTCGAGCAGGACGTCGGCTGATCCGCGGCGTGTGGTCACCCTCACCCGCCCGCCGTTCTCGACCGCGAGCGCCGTCGCGTCCTCCGGGCTCATTCGCAGGGAGCCTGCGGAGTCGTTGCGGCGCCAAGCGGGGTCGCGGTTGATCGTATTGGCGGTAAAGGAGCGTCGCTCGCCGGCGCTGAGCAAGAAGGGGAACTCGTCTGTGCTGAAGATCGGGCTCTCTGACGCCAGGCCATCGAGTTCGTCGAGGAGCTCTGGGATGACCAACTGGAGGCGCTTGTCGGCAGTTCCAAGTCGGTCCCAGGAGATCTCCGGCGGGTCGTCGGTGAAGACCAGACCGGAGGGGCTCGCAAGGATCTTGTCGAAGAGCCGCTCGCCTAGCATCGGGCCGTCCCCCTCGATTCCGGCTCGCTTCAACGAGTCGGGATAGAGACGCGCGCAGATGTGCGCCGCGGCCCACAGTGCGGCGGCCGACTCCTGCCCGCGCGGAAGCGACTCGCCCAGGGTGCGGTACAGCAAGACCGTCGCGACCTGCTTGAGCTCCGGCCGCTGACGCGTGAGCCCGAGAAAGGCCTCGGCGAACTGAGCGCGCCCACCCTCCAGCGCCTCGCGCAGGGTGCGGACCGCGTCTTGCGGCAGGCCGGCCATCGCCTCGACCAGGCGAGCGTGGATCTCCGGCTCGGGCAGCGGACCCTCTGCCGGTTCGAGCACCGGCCGACGCAGGGAGAAGGTGTTTTGGGGAAAGCCGAAGTTGAAGAACGTGGCTTCGGCCTTCTCGTACTGGGTGGTCGCGGGAAGGACGTAGTCGGCGCACCGTGCGGTCTCGGTCATGGCCACGTCGATGGCGACCGAGAAGTCGAGCGCCGCCATCGCCTGGCGCATCTTCGGGCTGTCGGCGAGCGAGTGCACGGGATTGGCGCTTTCGATGATCATCGCTCGATAACGATCGGGATGGTCGCTCAGGATCTCCTCGGCGAGGAGGTTGCAGGGGGTGAGCCCAGCGATGATCGGCGCGCCGGCGACCGGCGTCTTCTTGGGACCCGCCGATCGACCAGCGCCGAGCGGCACCAGCGCGGTCGAGACGTTCGCGGTGCCGAGCTTGGCGAAGTTGCCGGTCAACATCCAGACCAGCCGTTGGAGGTAGCTGACCAGTGTCGAGTGGCGGTTCATCTGGACGCCGAGGTCCTCGAAGATCGAGACACTCTCGGCCTGCGCGATCCGCCGTACGACGGCCCGCACCAGATCTTCGTCCACGCCACATGCATCGAGCGCAGCGTCGACATCGATCGCCTCGAGGTGAGCCACCACCTCCTCGAAGCCGGTCGTATGCTCCGCCACCCAATCGCGATCGACCCGCTCCTCCTCGACCAGGATGCCGAGCATGGCGGCCACCAGCCAGGCGTCGGTCCCCGGCCGAACCTGAAGGAAGTAGTCGGCGATCTCCGCGGTCTCGGTGCGACAGACGTCGACGACGATCAGTGCACGATCTGGATCCTTGGCCATCTCGCGCAGCGTCACCCGGGCCCGCGGGATGCTGTGCGACTGCCATGGGTTCTTGCCGAGGAACATGCCGACCTCGCAACGCTCGAAGTCGCCGCGCGCAGAACCGGATGCGTGGGTCATCTGCTGGTGAACCCAGATCTCTCCGGTCTTCTCCTGCGCCAGCGCATTGGAGCGGTAGATCGATCCGAGCACGTTGCGCGTCGAAGTGGCGTAGCCGGCCGGAAGGTGATTGCCCTGGCCCCCGCCGCCGAAGTAGAAGATCTTCGCTCCGCCGTGGGTGTCGCGGATCTGGACGAGTCGATCGGCCACCTCGCGGATCGCAACATCCCACGACACCTCCTCGTAGCTGCCATCGGCGCAGCGCCGCTGCGGTACAAGGATCCGATCCGTAGAGTTCTGGTAGTAGTTCAGGCGGCCCGCCTTTTGACAGACGTAGCCTCGCGACTCGACGTGATCCCGATCGCCCCGGATGCGGGTGAACTGCCGGCCGTCGTCGCCGCCGAGCTGCACTTCGACCCCGCAGTTGCACTCACAGAGGATGCAGGCCGTCTTCTTCCACTCGGTTGGTTCGGTCATTGCGTCTCCACGTCTGGTCGGTGGCTGCCGATGATAGCGCGGCACACGTGGCAGAATCGTCGGGTGAAACGGCTCGCGATGCTCGCGATTCCTGCCCTCGCGGTCCTCGTCGGGCCGATGTTCGCGTCTGCCCAGGCGCCGCCCAAGAAGGGTCCGAACGAGGCGGCACTACGACAGATGGAGATGGCAGCGACGGCGCTTGAGGCGGCCGTCGTGCTCCTTGACGAGCGTGAGCAGATCGAGGCTCGAAAGATTCTTCGCCAGGTCGTCAACCATGCGCACAAGGCGGGGCGAATCCTGTTGGGGGAGGGACCGACCGAGTCGCAGCGCCGCGGGATCGCCCTGGTGCTTCAGGGGACCCTGGAGGTGGAGAGGGCGATCGAGCTCGTAGACGAGGCGCGGCTCGTATATCGGGAGAATTGGAAGGTGTTTCAGAAAGCGGAGAAAGAGGCCTTCCAGCTGGCGCGAGCGGAGCGCAAGGCGGAGCTGGAGGCGTCATTGGCGGAGGCAAGGGCGGCGAAGGAAGCCGCAGAGCTTGCTGAGGCTGAGGGTCTCGAGTCCGAGGAGGCAGCGCCCGGTGAAGAGGGCGTCGCGGAGAGCGTGGACGGCACTGCCGAAGGTGAGGAGAGCTCGGACGACGACAGCGAGGAAGACGACGACGAAGGTGACGAAGGTGACGACGAGGAGGACGAGGAGGAAGAACCCGAGTACTTCGATCCTGAGTTTGACGCTCTGCTGGCACGTGCCGAGCATGCAGCGCGTGAAGGCCTCGAGCAGCTCGCTCGCGGCATCGAGGTCTTTCCCCGTCGGTTCTAGCTCGCGGCCCGCAAGGAGAACGATATGAGAATCGGCCTGTTCGGAATCAACATGGGCGCTTTGGGAGATCCCGACGCCATGATCCAAGTGGCTCGTCACGCCGAATCGGCCGGCCTCGACTCGGTCTGGACCGGGGAGCACATCGTGCTGCCCGATCCTCGGGTTTCCCCCTCGCCAGCGCGTCCACAGACGCCGTTTCTCGACTCGGCCGTGGCACTGGCGCACATCGCCGGCGCTACCGAGACGCTGCTCTTGGGCACCGGGATCATCATCCTGCCGCAGCGCAACCCGCTGGTGCTCGCCAAAGAGCTGGCGACGGTCGACGTGGTGTCGAAAGGCAGGCTCCTCTTCGGTCTGGGTGTCGGCTATCTGGAGCCCGAGTTCCGGGCCCTGGGCGCTCCCTTCGAGGAGCGCGGTGCCGTCACCGACGAGTGCATCGACGTCTTGCGAGCACTGTGGACGATGGAAAGCCCTGCCTACGAGGGACAGCACTTCAGCTTCTCGGGCATCGACGCCCAGCCTCGTCCGGTGCAGCAGCCGTACCCGCCCGTGATCGTTGGCGGCACCTCCAAACGCGCCGCCGCCCGCGCCGCCCGTCGTGGCGACGGCTGGTACGGCTTCATGACCGACCTGGAAGCGACCGCCAGGATCCTGGCCTGGATCGAAGAGCACCGTGGTGAGCGACAGGAGGGACTGGGAGAGATCGAGATCTCGGTCAGCCCACCGCCACCCGTGACCGTAGAGACCCTTGAGCAGTACGCCGAGCTGGGAGTGCACCGAATCATCGCGGTCCCCAGCGCCCGCGCCGTCAACGACATGCTCGCCGCGGTCGACGATCTGCAGAATCTTGTCGGCTAGCGACCAAGCCCCCGCGAAACCAGCGAGTCGTCTGTCTGCAGACGACTCGCACGCGCCGTCGGCGGCGCGCTAGGTCTTGGCCCAGTCGAAAGTGCGCGGGAGGTTTGCGTAGTCGGCGTGGCCGCGCTCCATCGTGGTCGAGCCCAGAAAATCCTCGCGGCCGAGCAGTACGCGCAGCTCCCACGGTCTACCCTCGAGCCACGCCTCATCGAGATGGTCGTAGTTCTCGACCGTACGGCAGGCGAGGCGCGAGAAGGTCGTGTGCAGCACCACCCGCTCGCCGTCGTCGAGTCGTGGGTAGTTGCAGTGCCAGATGGATCCGTCCCAGGCGACGACCGAGCCGCGTGGGCACTCGACCGGGATCGCTCCGGGGTGGTCCGCACACTCGCCCTCATTAGGATGACGCCGCTCGAGGTGGGAGCGCGGAATGACCTTCGTGCAGCCGCCCGCCTCGGTGTACTCGTCGCACGCCCAGCACAGGGTGAGCAGTTGGTTGTGGACCGGAAAAGGTGCCGGAAACCAGTTCTGGTCGGCGTGCAGAGCGAGCGGCGGCGCACCTTTCGGTCGCACGCTGCAGATCAACTGCGACAGCAGAAAGCCTTTGCCACACATCACCTCGGCGAGGGCCTGGAACTTCGGGTTGAGGACCACTTCCTCGTAGACCCGGTCGCGCCCCAGAAGCAGACCCGCGGCGCGTCCCTGGGCCGCCCCCTGGGTCTCTTGCGCTAGCCGTATGCAGGTGTCGCGCAGCCGATCGTTGAACTCGAGTGGAGCCACGTCGCGCAGCACCGTGTAGCCCTGGATCTGCATGTCTTCGACGTTCTGCGCCATGTCGAGGCTCTCGATCGCCTCTTGCATCGGAACCGAGAGGTCGAAGGGCTGCTGAGTGTCGGTGCGCGAGCGCGGTGGAGTGTGCTCGATGGGTGATGTCTCGGGCTCGGCCATGATCGTCTCCTGCGCTGTTGAGAACGGCTATTCTATTCGTCGATTCTCGGTCTTCCCGATTTTCGTATCTGCAAGGAGACCCACGACCGTTCGGCTGCAACCCTCGACGCTTGCCCTTGCGCTCCTGCTCGCCGCGCCTCGGGCGGCTCGATGATGGGCGGCTTCAAGCTACTCCAGGACGGTGAGACCGCCTTCTACGAGCTGATGCTCATTCTCGAGGAGGAAGAGGGCTCGCTGGTCCTGCGGCTCAAGCACTTCAACCCCGACATCACAGGCTGGGAAGAGAAGGACGATTCGGTCTCCTTTCCGCTGGTTCGCCTCGACGAGGGCATGGCCTACGTCCGGGGCCTCACCTACCGTAAGGTGGGCGAGGACCGGCTCGAGACCTTTCTTGCCCTGCACTGCGGAGACACCACCGACGAGGTGTCCTTCGCGTTCGAGCGCGTCGAGTAGCCGCCTACCGGACCCTGAGGCTGTTGCGGATGAATGAGCCCTCACCGGCGGTCTCGTCCCAGACGCCGATCGCGATGCGATGCTTGCCTAACGGCACGTTGAAGCCGAAGGTGATCCCGAAGGACTGATCGCGGGCCGACTCGAAGTCCGCAGCCGGGATGTCGATCGGCGCGATCACTTCGTGAGGACCCATCAGCCTGTCGTCCGCGGTGTGCATCCACGCCACCAGCCGGACCCGACTCGAATGCTGGCGGCCGTCGGCGACGAACTCGAGCTCGCTCAGGGGTAGCGAAACCGTGATCTCGAGGTCGCTGCGGCCCTCGACCTCCAACTTCTTCGCCTTGACGGCGTCGATCTTGACTTGGTGCTCGTTGGCCTCCGCGCCGAGAAAGAGCGCGGCCGCCGTCTTCGAGGCCAGTCGTTCAGGCAACGACCGTGCGATGTAGCTCCGCCGGTACTCGAGTCGTACGCCCTTGCGCCGCGCCTTGACCCGAACCCGGTGCACGGAGGCGTCTTCGAGCCCGGGGACCGCGTACCCCAGCAAGTAGGTGGCGGCGCCCTGGTGATCGTGCAGCAGGATCTCTTCGAGCTCGGCGGAGTCAGCGACCATGTGGCCGCCGGTACCGTTGGACAGCATCTCGAGTGCCGCGTTGTTGTCGGTGACCTCGCGCGTGTTGGCAACGCCTCCCCCGTCTCTACCGAGTCGTAGAGGGAGGAAGGTGACCCGACTCGAGTTTGCGGACGCCATCAGCTGGTCCATGAGATCGACGGTGGACAGCTCGTTCAACGAAGCCGACAGTCCCTGCGTGCGTGAGCGCACCCGTCCCGCTGCTACCGGGGCAAACTGGTCCGCCGTGGCCAGGGCATCGAGGCCTCGAGCCTCGTCGGAAGTGATCGAGCGGGTGAGATCGTCGTCCCCACCCTTCGCGCCGGCGCTCTTCTGTTGCAGATCGCGTAGCAGCAGGTCGAGGGGTTGCAGCGCGAAACCCGACGAGACAACGACCAGTGCCGTCCGCTCCTTCGACAGGGCGAGCGCGTCGAGCATGCGTTGCAGACCGCCACCGACGAAGACTGTGTCGCGCCGCATCTGCGCCCCGATGTTCGAGAGCTCAGCGCCGATGCCATGTAGCTGCCCAGAACCGCGGGCGACCTGGCGGATGTCGCCGAGCTGCTCCTTCAGACGCTTGTAGGCCTCTGCCGCCGCCGCCTCGAGCTGGTCGATCGGGATCGGTACCAGCTCGGCCGCCGCCGCCGCCTCGAACCCGCGAGCGACCCTGTTCCGGCTTCGGGTACGGGTCTGATAAAGGTTCAGCTGCTCGCCGAAGCCGACGACCATCGCGCGCAGCCGTTGCTCCTCCATGAGTCGCAGGACGAGCGGCCCGAGCCAGGCGAGCGCCCGTTGCCGCTCGTGTGCGCTGATGTGCCGCTCATCGATGAAGACCGCGACGCTGCCGAAGGGACGCTCGGCGCTGCCATCGTCGAGGCGCGAAAAGGCCGTGATTTCGGCAGACTTGTCGTTGTCGAAGAGGCGGAAGTCCTTCGGTAGGAGGTCGGCAGCGGGGCGGCGGGCCCGGTCGCGGGCAAAGACCTCGACGTTGACGACAGTGACGTCGATCGCCTCGCTCAGCGTGCCTGCGATGGGCTCCTGCGCGACGATCGGCGCGGCCACCAGCGCGGTGGCCAGCAGGATGGGAGTCAAACCAACTGACTCTACACCTCGGCTAGACGTGGGCGAGGTAGTCGGTGCGGCCGCCGTCGGCAAGTAGCAACTGGCCGGTCAGGAAGCTCGCGCCTGGAGAGACGAGAAAGCCGATGACCTCCGCGATCTCCTCGGGCTCGCCGATGCCGCGCTCGAGAACGGAGCTCGCGTCGAGGCGCTCCCGAGTGCGCTCGATGGCTTCTTCTGTACGGCCCGCCATCGTCATATCGGTGCGGGTGTAGCCCGGCAGAACCGCGTTCACGGTGATGCCACCGCTTCCCAGTTCGAAAGCCATGCGCTTGGTTAGGATCAGGGCCGCCGCCTTGGTCGCGGCGTACAGCGTGGTACCAGGCATCGCGGTGCCGATACCGGCGTTGGAGGCGACGTTGACGATCCGGCCCCAGCCCTCGTGTTTCATCCCCGGGGCGACGGCCGCGGCGCAGAACAGGTTTCCCTTGACGTTGGTCTGCCACATCGCGTCGAGGTCCGCCTCCTTGAAGTCGAGAAGGGTCCCGCCGTTCATGATGCCGGCGTTGTTGACGAGGATGTCGACGGGGCCGATCTCGCTCGAGATCGCCTTCACCATCTCTTCTACGCCCTCCCGGTCACCCACGTCGGCGCACACTGGGACCGCGGTACCGCCCGCCGCCGAGATCTCCTCGACGACTTGTTTCGCTGCCGCCTCCTGGGCGCGGTAGTTCACGGCAACTGTAGCCCCGCGCCGAGCCAGCAGCGCGCAGGTGGCGCGGCCGATGCCGCGCGAGCCGCCGGTGACGAGTGCGACGTGTCCAGCTAGATCGCCCGACATGGTCTGGACTTGCTCAACTGCCGCTGCGCAGGGAAGCGAGCATCTTTTCGAAGTCCGCCTCGGCAGCGTCGGTGGTCGCCTTCGGCGCGGTAAGTTTGAAGAACACCGGCCCCTCTGGGCCTTCGACGATCGCCGCAAGCATCCGATAGCCCGCACGACGCGTGGCCTGCGGAGCCGCGGGGAAGGGCTTGAAGAGGAAGGTGCCGGTGACCTCGAGCGTCGCCATCGAGATGCCGTTGACCTCGTCGGAGGATCGCACGGTCTCGAGCTCCGAGCTGCCTTCGCTGGGCTCGAACTGTCCGATCCAACGCTGGACGTTCGCTTCCACGGATCCGCCCTGTCCGCGCCCGAAGTAGAAGACCGCACACTCGCCCTCCTCCGCTCCGCCGGCACCGGGGACGACGTAGGTAGCCGCTCGCATCGGTCGCTGCCCCTGAGCCGCCCACGACTGCGGCGCGTCCCACGACATGCCGGCGATGCCGTCCGCGGCCGCAGCCAGCGGAACGAGAAGCATGGTGAGAACGATCGCGGCGACTCTCATCTCGCCGGATCCGTCAGCTCCGCCAGATACAGGTATTTCTTCGCACACAATCTTTGCCGCCGGCGACGGTGTAGACGCCGACCTCAGTCATCTTGTCGCGCTCGCCGGAGGAACTCAATGCTCTTGCCGCGCACGGCCTCTTTTCCCATGCGCATCGATTAGGGCGGCCACAATAGCTAGCGAACCGCAGTACCGACCAGCTCTGCGGCCTTCACCGACCAGGCCTTACCCGCGGCGCCGTCGTCGCGGTAGATCGCCGCGGCGGCCACCTCGCCCAAGTCTGCTAGCTCCCCCCGCCAGCCGGCGGCGACGCGCTCGAGGCGCAAGGATCTCGCAGATCCGTCCACCGCCAGGATTCCCAGCCACATCCGTCCGGAGTCGCGAGGCTCGGAGTCCGCGATGGTGACGGAGACGGCAGACGACGACGCCCCCGCCTCGATGCTGACGTGCTGCTGCGCCAGGCCCGGCTCCTCTACGAGCTCGCGCAGGGCGGTCCGAAGGCGCGCCCCGACCACGGCATCAGGTACACCGGAGCGCAGGCGGCGTGAATAGCGCAGCCCCTCGCCTCCGCTGGTTCGGGAAAGCTCCAGCGCCATCACCCGCCCCTCTGGGAGACCTGCGCGCTGGAAGGTGGCACGCAAGCGCGCCGGCAGATCGGCCGCTGCGGACTGCACGTCCTCGGGCGTGGCCAGTAGCCGTCCGCCGCTGAGATTGGCCAGCGACTGCAGCTGTGAGCGGACATCGGAGAAGTAGGTCACCGCCGAGCCGAGCTCGGTTGCGAGCTGCGGATCCAGCGTGACAGCGTAGGACAGGGCGCGCCTCGACCGGCCGAGATCGCCGAGCGTGCGATATACGCGGGCGATCCGCACCCAGACTGCGGCCTGCTCGTCGGCGGTCTTGGGGTGGCCCAAAAAGTGGTGCAGCGCGTGGTCGTAGCTCTCGAGAGCATCGTCGAATCGCCCCTGCTCGAAGAGGCTCTCTCCTGCCTCGATCAGTGAACGCGCGCGCTGCGGCTTGCGCTCCCCTTCCCAGACGAGATTGGTGCCCGCGATCCGAAGCTTTCCGATCCGGAACCCGCGCCGGACGTCGGGCCCCTGACCGGCAGTGGCGTAGGGAAAGGCCGTCCAGCCATAGCCGGCGATCACGTCGAAGGCATCTGCTCCGAGCTCGGTCGCACCGTCGGCCGCCGAGAGGTAGAAGCGCTCGGGTAAGGGATCGTAGCCCTCGAGGACCCAGAAGACGGCACGGCCGACTCCTGGCTGACGGCGCTCGACTAGGTGATGGGTCAAAAGATCTAGGCGCTCGGAGATGATGGCTCGCTCGGCCCCCGCAAGCTGCCGCGCGAGCTCGACCGACTCCTCGGAGTCTTGCTCGAGCGAGCCCAACTCCACTACGTCGAGGTACTCCTGGCGCAACGCGGGGAGCCGCTCCTCGGCAGTTCCGAGCAACGCCAAGTTCGAGAGAGCTGACTCGACCACGCTCGCGACGCGGGTCGCTTCGACGACGATCCGAGGGTGCGGATCGGCGATCACGACCTCGACGGTTCCCACCTCGACCAGCTGCGGCACCACTTCGCCGAGCGCCGACGCCGAGGCGCGCAGCCCGCTCTCGTTGTGAAGCACGGTGTCGAAGAAAAGAACGATCTGCCACGGCGCGCCGAGCTCTCCTCCCGGAGTGATCGAAGAGATCTCGACCGGCACGCCGTCGACCTGCAACCGGAGCTGGTCAGCCTCGAAGCCCTTCCTGGGTGCTGCACGACCCGTGAGCCAGCGTTTGCCGGGCCCCCACTTCACGCCGATGTACAGTTCGTACGAGGTGACCTGTTGTATCTCTCGGACAGTCGGAGTCTCGTCGGCGCTCTGCGCCTGAGCAAGGGCGCCCGCCACGACTGCGGCCTGCAGCGCCGCTACGACTCGCACTCTCATCGCCGACAGCGTGGCACAACCGCGATCGTCACCTCGGTGAGGGGGCAAGCGGTGCCTGTTCTCCAGCAACGTTGAGCTCGGCAGCTACTACCGGTTCGAGCTCTACCAGAGTCGGCGCGACGGCACGATCCAGCGGGCACGCAAGCCCGGCGACGCGCTGCGCCTCTACATCCCGATTCTGGAGGGCCGCCGCCGCTTCGAGACCGACGCGGTGTCGGTGCTTGGAGGCACTCCTCGCTTCGAGGTCACGGGGCGCTTCCAGCTCACCGACGGCCGCATACACGAGATCGGCCCGCTGAGCCTCCCGCCATCCTAGGCCCCGCTGCCCGCGACGGCGCGAAAGCTTTTTCTGACCTCGTCGACGAAGGTTTCGGGCTGTTCGAAGGCGGCGAAGTGGCCACCTTTCTGCAGCCGGTTGAAGTAGACGAGGTTGGTGAACCGCTTTTCCATCCAGCGCCTCGAGGCGCGGAAGATCTCGCGCGGGAAGATGCTCGCTCCCGACGGCACGTCGACCTGATCGCCTCGCCCACTGCCGAAGCTTTCCCAATAGATTCGGCCGGAGGAGGCGCCGGCGGCGGGCAGCCAGTAGAGCATGATGTTGTCGAGCAGCTCGTCGCGGCTCAGTACGTTCTCCGGATGGCCGTCGGCATCGGTCCACGCCCAGAACTTCTCGAGGATCCACGCTGCCTGCCCGGCGGGTGAATCGACCAGGCCGTAGCCGACCGTCTGCGGACGCGTCGACTGCTGCTTCGAATATCCGGAATCCCAGTCCTGGTAGTACTTGATGCCCTCGAGGGCGTCCTTCTCCTCCTCTGTTAGATCATCCATCGTGTCGCGGTCGGCGCCGACCGTCGGCATGTTGAGGTGGATGCCGAGACAGTGCTCAGGGTCGAGGAAGCCGATCGCGGTGGTGACGGCGGCTCCCCAGTCGCCCCCTTGGGCGCCGAAGCGGGTGTAGCCGAGCCGCTGCATGAGCTCGGACCAGGCACCGCCGATCTTCTCGACCGACCAGCCGGTTCCGGTTGGCTTGTCGGAGAAGCCGAAGCCGGGCAGCGCGGGGACGACGACGTGGAAGGCGTCGGCGGCGTCGCCACCGTGCGACGTCGGGTCGGTCAGGGGCTCGAGGACCTTCAGAAACTCGACGATCGACCCCGGCCAGCCGTGGGTAAGGACCAGCGGCGTGGCGTCGGCGTGGGGCGAGCGGACGTGGAGAAAGTGGATGCCGAGCCCGTCGATCTCGGTCTTGAACTGATCGATCGCATTGAGCCTGGCCTCGGTGGCGCGCCAGTCATATTCCTTCTCCCAGTACTCGCAGACCTCCCGAACGTAGGCCAGTGGTGTTCCCTGAGTCCAGTCGTCGACGGTCTCCTTCTCCGGCCAACGGGTGGCCGCCAGCCGCCGGCGCAGGTCCTGGAGCTGGGCGTCGTCGATCTGGATACGAAAGGGCTCGATTCCACTTGCCATGTGCTCTCCCGATTCGAAATGACTGCGGGCGTCGGCGTGAACGCTAGGTGAACATCCCGAGGGGTGCGTAGCTGCCCTTGAGGATCGATGCGGTGTCGGAGTGGCGCATCCACTCGTCGATCATGGTCGCGTATACACGGCGGAAGTCCGTGGTCATCTTGAGGTTGCCGTCGTCGAGGTCGGTGAGGGAGGGCTCGCCGCCGTAGAAGCCGCCCTCGAGCTGGTTCGAGACCACAAACATCGGTCCGGCCGTGCCGTGGTCGGTGCCGAGGCTGGCGTTTTCCTCTACGCGGCGGCCGAACTCGGAGAACAGCACCATCGAGACGTCGTCGAGACGCCCCAGCCGTTTCATGTCCTCTGTGAAGCCGCGCACGGCGTCGGCCATGTACATCAAGAGTCTCGCGTGCAGATCCGCCTGATGGACGTGAGTGTCGAAGGAGTTGCCGCTGAAGCTGACGTAGTAGACGCGCGTCGGCATGTCGGCGGCGATCAGTGCCGCGACTTTCCGCAGGTCGGCGCCGCCGAGGCCGTAGTCCACCGGTGTGCGGTAGGCCGACCAGGCTTTGCGTACGAAGGCCGAGCTCTCGGCGGCGTTCTCGGCGGTTGAGCGCAGGAACGCTAGCTGGGCGTTGTCCGACGGGTGCGACGTCTTCATACGCGCCAGTGAGTCGAGCTCGGCGTCGGTCCCCTCGCGGTGAAAACGCTGTGGATCGTTGAAGACGAGCGGCGAGTGGACCTTCGCGCGTACCGCCAGAGATTGGGAGTTACCGACGTTGACGACCAGGTTCCTGCCACCGTCGGGGGTGTGGTTGTCCATGAAGCGGCCGACCCAGCCCAGCTTCTCGCCACCGTTCGGAACGCCGGTGTGCCAGAAGCCCATCGAGGAGAAGTGCGACAGGCTGGGGTTGGGATACCCGCAGCCCTCGACGACGGCCAGCACGCCGTCCTTGTAGAGCCTCTCGAAGCCGACCAGCGAGGGGTGAAAGCCGCGATCCTCGGACACCTCGATGAGGTCGTCACGGCGAATCCCTAGGTTCGGGCGTACCCGGTAGTACTCGTCATTGCGGAAGGGAACGACGGTGTTCAGACCGTCGTTGCCGCCTGACAGCTCGACCACGACGAGGATTCGGTTGGGGGCCGCCTCGCGATCGACCAGGGCCTCCGCGGCCAGCGCCTGCGAGGTGCGGCCGAGCACAATCGGCAGGCCCGCCGTGACTCCCAGTCCGTAAAAGCCGCGACGCAGAAAGTCACGACGTGTCGAGCAGGGGCAGTCGATGTGTAGATTCTTCATGAGTCACCCCAGCTGGTATTCGGGTGTCGAGAGCACGAGATAAAGTAGTCCGCGAAGCGCTTCTTCGGTCGCTGGCGACGCGCCGAGCTCACCGCCTTCTAACCGAACTTCGAGAAACTCGATCAGTGCCTCCCGGGTCTCCGAGGCGAGAGGTACGAGCAGGAAGCGTCGCGCGAGGTGGTCGACGGCATCGGCGCTCGACTCGACGCCCGCCTGTCGCATCATCAGGTGAAGGTCCAGGTCCGCGATGTGGCGAGGAATCTGCTTCACCCGTTCGTAGGCCATCAGGTAGCCCCGGTAGCCACCGAAGCGGGTGTTGTAGTCCTCGTCGGCGTCGGCCAGCATGTTCGAGGCGGCGTCGCCGACCTGGGTGGCGGTGGTGATGTTCGCCCCCTCGGCGATGCGTGCACCGACCTGGCGATAGATTCCCGGCATCCGGCGGTCGGGAGCGCCGAAGGCCTCGAGGTCGGGCGGGAAGAGGATCTCGCGCGTCAGGTTGCCACGCTGCAGCAAGGTTGCCGGAGTGATCCAGCTGCGCCCCTGCGCCCAGCCGGCGACGTTGGGCGGGTGGAAGAGGCGCTGGCCCAAGCTGCCGGTGAGGCTGTTGAAGTCCGGTACGGTCGGCAGCGTGTCGAGGCCGACTCGCCGATAGGTCGAGATCACCAACTGTACGGGGCTCTTGATCTGGGTGGCGAAGGCCGTAGGGCTGTAGAAATCCCGTGACAGAAAGATCGTCTCCAGCAGAGGTGCGAGCTCGTAGTCGGATTCGCGGAGGTGCTTCGCCAACCCGGCGAGAGCCGGTTCCACGATCTCGTCGGAGACGAAGAAACGGTAGACTTTACGCGCGATGTGCTTGGCGGTCGCGGGCTCGTCGAGGATGATGTCGATGATGTCGTCGCCGTCGAAGCTGCCCTTGCGGCCCAGGAACTCCTTCTCGCCGAAGTCGTGTAACTCGGCATCGAAGTGGAAGTCCAAGACATCGTTCGTCCAGCCGGTAAAGGCCCGTGACGCCTCGCGGATGTCGCGCTCACTGTAGTTGCCGACACCCATCGTGAACAGCTCGAGCAACTCACGCCCGAAGTTCTCGTTGGGGTGGTCCTTGACGTTCTCGCCGTTGTCGAGAAAGACCAGCATCGCCGGGTCCTTCATGATCCCCATCAGGAGGTCGCGGAAGTTGCCGTTGGCGTGGCTTCGCAGCATCTCGTTCTGCACGAGCATCATGCGGTAGTCGCGGACCTTGTTATCGGAGGTCGCGAAGTGGCCGTGCCAGAAGAAGGTCAGCTTCTCTTCGAGGGGTCTGGCGGTGGCGAGCATGCGCTGAGCCCACCACTGGCCGAGGCGCGCCGCCTCGAGACGATCGGCGCGCAGGCCGTAGAAGAATTTGTCGACCACTGGCTGGAGCGGGCGCGCGGAGCCGTCTGGGAGCACCTCCACACCGAGGGCTGCGCCCTTCTCGCGGGCGATGCGCACGGCCTCGGCCCGGCTCTTGGGGAACGGATCCATGCCCGGGTCGAAGATCCCCGAGTGGTCGAAGCCCGCGATGCCGGAGTTGTCGATCGCCCCATAGCGCACCAGCCGCGCGACGGCCGCTGCTGGTCTCATCGCCGCGATAGCCTCGATCTCGCGAGGTGTTCCGCCGAAGCCGGCACGCTCCATCAGATGCGCGGCTCGGTCGTAGGTCCAGTCCGATCTCGTGATCGGTGTCAGGTCTCCGGTCCAGCTGGCAGGACCGGCCCCCGTGCCCGCGGCCACGAGCGTCGCCGGCAAGGCAGCCGCCAGCACCCAGATGAGAAGGGCCGCACGCAGGGAGCGGCGACGACGCGTACTGGCGCGTCGGGTGGCGTGCTTGCAACTGCACACGGCGATCTTTCCCATGCTTGGCAGAGCCCCGATCATACGCCCGTCGCCCGCGGGTTGCATCTCGGGCGTGTTCGGTTGCAACCCAACTCTCAGGCTCGCGTACTCTTGAGAGGGGAATGTCGCGTCGTCTCACGTTTCCGCGTTGGCCCGGCGGGCCGGGAGTCGAGAAGTCTTTCCATTGGTCGAGGCAGGGCATGCCATGCCCATGAGCTCGAACATTTCCGTTCCCCGTCGCCTTGGTGGAAGTCGCATTGGCCGGCGGGTTCTACGTCGGGGTAGCCGAGGCAGCGGACTGCCGCATGGCCAGCGAGGGGAGCCGGAGCCCCTACGAGATCGTGCTCGACACCGAGCCCGGTCCAATGCTGGTTGGGATGACGGTGCAGACACGAGTCGAACGCCTCGTTGGCGACACCACCGTTGGTGTCTATCGGCTGCTCGAGGCGATCGAGGCTTCCGCGACCACGGTCCGCGAGCCGGTCATGGGAATGAACGCGGATCCCGGCGCCGACGGCGACGGCGACATTGTGGTCCACGTTCTTGCCGCCACCTTGGATCCGACCGTTTCGATCGTCGGCGCCGTGCAGGTCGAGCTCGGCGGTGGGCTCTGCGCCTCTTTACGCCACGTCGGCCCGTATGAGGAGCTGGGCCTGGCTCACCACTCCATCCACGCCTGGTGTCAGGCCCGCGGGCACTCCCCGCGCGGACTCGTTCGTGAGATCTACCGCAACTCGCCGGAAAAAGTCGAAGCGGAGGATCTGGTGACTGAAGTGCTGCTGCCGCTCAGATGAGCGGCAGGAAGCGCTCCGGCTG
>JAYZDP010000196.1:0-5534 GCA_036337765.1 Acidobacteriota bacterium | reverse complement strand
CGGCACCGGCAGGTCGCGCAGTCCCTGACAGACCCGGTGGACGGACGAGATGAAGGCGCGGGCCGTATCCGGGGTCAGCTCGGCGAGCTCGCCGACGTCGGCACCACCGATGAACGCCCGCTCGCCTGCGCCGCGGACGATGACGACACGCAGGCCGACGGCGCAGGCCAGCTCTTCGATCCCAGATTCGAACGACTCTAGGACCGCGCTGGACAGAATGTTGAGTCGACCCGGATTGGAAACGGTGAGCGTTGCCACCCTCCCTTCGGAGCGCTCCTCCCAGCTCAACAAAACCTCGCTCACGACGCCGGCTCCTCTTCGGCCAGGGTTACCTCGACTATGAACAGGCCTTCGCCGGGGTTTTCACCGACGACGACCTTCGCTGCGCCCTCCGCGACCGCGCCGGCACGCAGCACATCGTCGAGCACGGTTCGGAGAGCGGTGACGGCCTCCTCGTCGCCACCGATCGAGAGCTCGGCGACCGGCCACCTCAGACTCCGCTTGGCCTGGGTCTTCGCCCCACGGATCTGACGCAGGACCTCGGAGGCCGCGCCGAAAGACAGCCCCGACTCCGGGGTGGCCACTGCCGCCGACTCCTCGACAACGGGCCACGCGGCACGGTGTACCGACCCGCCAGGACCCTCCTCCGCAGCGAAGCGCCACGACCAGATCTCCTCGGTCACATACGGTAGGAACGGCGCGAACAGCCGCAGAAAGGTCTGCAGGCCCAGGTTCAGCGCTGCGATCGCGGAGCGCCTCTCCGGGATGTCCTCTTCGCCGTAAGAGCGCATCTTGACCAGCTCGAGATAGTCGTCGCAGAACTGCCAGAAGAGCTCCTCCGAAAGCTGCAGGGGCAGGGCGTACTCGAAGTTCTCGAACGCCTCGGTCGCGCGGGCCACCACGTCACGCAGTGAAGCAACGAAAGCTAGGTCGAGGGGCTCGCGGATGTCGGCGGCGGCGACGGTGCGGAAGTCGCTCCCGGCCCGTTCGATCTGCATCAGGACGAAGCGGCTGGCGTTGAAGAGCTTGGTGCACAGCCTCTTGCCAACCCGGACAACCTGGGTGTCGAAGATGGTGTCGGTACCGAGCCGGTTTCGCGCGGCCCAGTATCGATACGCGTCGGCGGACGATTCCTCGAAGATGTGAACCGGCGTCACCACGTTGCCCTTCGACTTCGACATCTTCTTGCGGTCCGGATCCACCACCCAGCCACTGATGGTGACGTTGCTCCATGGCACTTCACCGTCGTGCATCCAGGCCTTGACGATGGTGTAGAACGCCCACGTGCGAATGATCTCGTGGGATTGGGGACGCAGGTCCATCGGAAACAGACGCTGGTGGCGATCGTCGTCGAGTCCCCAGCCGCTCACGATCTGGGGTGTCAGCGACGAGGTAGCCCACGTGTCCATGACGTCGGGATCGCCCGCGAACCCTCCCGGCTGACCCCGCTGATCTTCGCTGTAGCCAGACGGCGTCTCCGACAGCGGATCGACGGGCAAACGGTCCTCATCAGCCAGAATCGGATGTTCGTAATCGACCGCGCCGTCATCACCGATCGGATACCAGACCGGGAAGGCCACTCCGGCGAAGCGCTGGCGGCTGATACACCAGTCCTGGTTCAGCCCCTCAACCCAGTGCTCGTATCGCGTACGCATGTGCTGAGGGTGCCAGCGAATCTTGCGTCCCTGGGTCAGAAGCGCGTCGCGGTGCTCCAGTATCCGCACGAACCACTGCCGCGTGGGCAGAAACTCCAGCGGGTTGTCGCCGTTCTCGTAGAACTTCACGGGGTGCTGGATCGGTCGCGGCTCGCCCTGAAGCGCAGTGCCTTTTCCATCCGCGGCACTACCCGTCTCCGCCAGGAGCTCGACGATCCGCCGTCTGGCCGGTTTGATCCGTAGGCCCGCAAGCTCGCCGTAGGCGGCCTGAGCAGCGCCCCGATCGGTGGTATCGAATCCGTCGGCCCCAAAGCGCAGCGCCATCAGCTTGCCGTCGGCACCGAGGACCTGCTTCAAAGGTAGGCCGGAGCGCTTCCAGAACTCGACATCCTGAAGGTCGCCGAAAGTGCAGACCATCAGAATACCGGTCCCCTTATCGGGATCTGCATGATCGGCCTCGAGGATCGGAACAGGAGCCCGGAACAGTGGAGTGAACGCAGTCTTGCCGAACAGACCCTGATAGCGCGCGTCGTCTGGATGTGCGACCAGCGCGATACAGGCTGCGAGCAGCTCCGGCCGGGTGGTCGAGATCGTGACGGTACCGCCCCCCGCCACTGCAAAGGCGATGTCGTGGTACGCCCCGGGGCGCTCGCGATCCTCGGCCTCGGCCTGAGCGACCGCGGTGCGGAAGTCGGTGTCCCACATCGTCGGCGCGAAGCTCTGGTACACGAAGCCGCGTCTGTAGAGGTCGAGAAACGACGCCTGCGACGTGCGCCGCGAGTGGGCGTCGATCGTCGCGTAGGTCAGACTCCAGTCGATCGAGAGACCGAGTCTGCGCCAGGTGTCCTCGAACGCCTTCTCGTCTTCCTCGGTTAGCAGGCCGCAGGTCTCGATGAAGTTCTGCCGGGAGACCTCCTCGACCGGCTCCTTCTTGCCCTTGTCGCGTCGCGGCTGCCAGTCCGGATCGAAGGGCAGCTGCGGGTTCGGACGGATGCCGTACACGTTTTGTACCCGGCGCTCGGTCGGTAGGCCGTTGTCGTCCCAACCCATCGGATACGCGATGTTCAGGCCCCGCATCCGGCGATACCGCACCACCAGATCCTGATGGGTGTAACTGAAGCCGTGTCCGACGTGCAGAGAGCCGGAGACGGTCGGTGGCGGAGTATCCACCACGAAAGACTCGTGGCGCGGACGGCTCGGATCCCAACGGTAGAGCTCCCACTCGTCCCAGCGTTCGCGCCATGCCGCCTCGGCAACCTGATGGTCGTACTTCTTGGGTATCTCTTGCATGTTCGGCTTCGCTAAAACGGGCACAGGGCCGCGGCGGGGCGCCATTGTATGCGGGCCGTCAGGACTCGCCTTCGAGGCTCTCTTTCAAGCGCTTTCCCAACGCCTTGATCTCCTCCCGCTCCTCGACCCCGGGCGCACGGAAGTCGACCTTGCGACCGCGTAGGCAAGCGTCGAGGCTGCGCCAGAGCTCCGCGTTCTTTACCGGGTTTCCGTCGCGGGTGCGCCACCCGCTGCGCTTCCAGCCCGCCAACCACTGCGAGGCCCCCTGGCGGAGATAGTCCGATCCGCCCACCACAGACAGCGACCTCTCAGACGGCAGCTGCTCGAGGATCTCGAGCGTCGCCTGCAGCTCCAACTGATTCGTGGTCACACCCCGGGCGTTGCCCGAGAGCATGTCCTCCTCGCCGCCAGCACTGCGTACCAACGCGATCCAGGCGCCCCGGACCTTGTTGCACGTCAGCTTTAGGACCACCTCGTGGTCGCGAGCTGGACGACAGGGCGCCGCCTCGGCCGCGCGATCGCGCTGGCGACGAATCTCCTCGGTCGCCAGGACGTCGGCCCGCTCGTTGTGCTTGTCGCCAGCATGGCCCTTGACCCAGTGCCAGCGGATGGTGTGCCGGCGGGTCGCGGCGTCGAGTGTGCGCCACAGGTCGGCATTCTTGACCGAGCTGCCGTCGCGGCGCTTCCAGGCTTTCGTTTTCCAGCCCGGCATCCAGTCTTCGACCCCACGCTTGAGATAGGTCGAGTCGGTATAGAGGTCCACGTCGCAGCCCGCCTTCAAGGCTCCAAGACCCTCGATCGCGGCCGTGAGCTCCATGCGGTTGTTGGTGGTGTCGGGAGCCCCCCCGGAGAGCTCTCGCGAACGGCCCGACTCGGGATGCAGAAGCACCACTCCCCAGCCGCCGTAGCCCGGATTGGGATCGGCCCCACCATCGGTGTACATCACGACCTGCTCCGCCATCGGCGTGCAGGTTAGCCGAAGCCAACTTCCGCAGCTACCGGGGTTCTCGGGTGGCGCCTCAGGACGTAACATCGGTACCAATGCTGACCCGACGACAGCCACGTAGGCGCGCCATCGCGATCGCCCTCGGCGCTTCGCTGCTAGTTGCTGGCTGCGGAGGCGAAACGGACACCGCACCTGAGCCCCCAGCCAGCCCGCCGGTCCGCGCCGATGGACCGCGCCTGGTTCTGGTTATCGCGATCGACCAGTTCGCCTATGAGTACGTCGATCGCTTCGACCCGTTCTTCCGCGGCGGACTGCGAAGGCTGTTCGACGACGGCATCTTCTTTACCGACGCCAACTTCGACCACGCGCTGACGGTGACTGCGGCCGGCCACACCGCCCTCGTCACGGGCCTGCACCCATCGAGCTCCGGGATCGTCAACAACACCTGGTACGACCGCGCCTCGCGCGGCCCGATGTACAGCTTCGCCGACCGCGATCACGGCCGCTCACCCGTCAACCTGCGCGGTACGGGGCTCGCCGATTGGATCAAGGCTCGAGACCCAGGCTCGAAGGCCTACAGCGCAAGCCAGAAGGATCGGTCCGCCATCGCCATGGCCGGCCACGCAGGCGATGCCGCCTTCTGGTACGACGCCTCTACCGGTGGCTTCGAGACGTCGAGCTACTACCCCGAGCATGAGCCTGCTTGGCTCGAGGCCTTTCGCGAGCGTCGCCTGCTCGACCGGCATTTCGCGAGTGGCTGGAAGCCGCTGCCGCTCTCGGATGCCGATGTCACCCGTCTGGGACTCTACGACCGGAACGAGGGCCTACTGCAGCGGCACTTTCCGTACGTGCTCGGAGGTCGGGCGTTGGAGCCGGGGCCCTCCTTTTTCGACGACCTCAGGGCCACGCCGTTCTCGGACGGCCAGGTCCTATCGTTCGCTCAGGAACTGATTCGCGAAGAGGCCCTCGGCCAGCGCGAGCACCTCGACTACCTGGCGATCGGACTGTCCGCACTCGATTTCGTCGGCCACTCGTTCGGTCCGCGCAGCCGCGAAGCCGCCGATGTACTGCTCCGCATGGACGGTGAGCTCGACCGCTTCTTCGAGTTCCTCGACCAGACGGTCGGCCTCCACCGGGTCGTCATGCTCGTTTCGGCCGATCACGGCGTTGCCCCGGTCCCCGAGATCTCCGCCGCCCTCGGCGAGCCCGGCCATCGGGCGAGCTATGAAGACGACGCATGCTTCCAGCGGGCGGGCCTGAGAGTCGCTGAGGGGCTCGGCATCGAGGGCTTCATCATGACGAGCCTCTATGTCGACCGGAGTGCCGTGGAGGCCGCTGGCGTTGAAGTGCCCGACGTCGAGGCGGCGCTCGCGAAGGAGCTCGAAAAGTGCGACATCGTCGAGCGCGCCTGGACCGCTAGCGAGCTAGCGAGCTCGCCCAGCGACGAACCGGATCACTTTCGCCGACTATTTCGTCACAGCTTCGACCCGGAGCGCAGTGCGGACGTCATGCTGCAGCTCACCGAGTTCTCGCTGCCGGCATCCCGCACCTTCACCACTCACGGCTCGCCGTACTCTTACGACACGCACGTGCCGCTGATCCTACTCCTGCCGGGGGTGGCCGGCGTCAAAGTCGCCGACCCG
>JAYZDP010000195.1:0-7616 GCA_036337765.1 Acidobacteriota bacterium | reverse complement strand
GGGTTGCCCGGGCGCGGGCTATTGCGAAACGCCTGGATCTCGATCTCGCGATCGTCGACAAGCGTCGTGTCGGGACCAACGAGGCCGAGATCATGAACGTGATCGGCGATGTCAACGGTCGGGACGTGCTGATCGTCGACGACATCATCGACACTGCCGGAACCCTCGTTAAGACCGGAGAGAGCCTGTAGGAACAGGGCGCACAACGGGTGTTCGCAGCCGGAATTCACGGTATCCTCTCGGGTCCGGCCTTGGATCGAATCAATGATTCCAGCCTCGAGGGTGTGCTGATAACGAACACGACGCCCATCGCCGCGAAGCTCGAAGAGGCGGACAGGCTCCGCGGGCTCACGGTAGCGCCGCTGCTCGGAGAAGCCATCCGACGCATCCACGACAACAGCTCCGTAACGGCGCTTTTCGTCTGAACTGAATTCAAGGAAGGAATGACTCATGGCCGGGGAACTGACCATCGACGTCCAGCCCAGGGAAGTACAGGGCAAGAACTCGAATCGCCGCATGCGCACGACGGGAAGGGTGCCGGCCGTGGTCTACGGCCTCGAGCTCGCGCCGGTCCCAATCCAGGTCGACCGCAAGTCAGTCGTCAATCTGCTGAAGGCAGGCACGGGTGAGAACACGGTGTTCATGCTGCGCCTGGAGGGAAGCGACGAGAGCCGGCACACGATGATCCAGGAGCTGCAGGTGGATCCGATCGAGCGGAAGATCCTCCATATCGACTTCCAGCGCATCGATCTCAGCGAGAAGGTGCGGGTCAAGGTACCGATCGAGATCGTCGGAGTGCCGGCTGGAGTGAGGAACGAGGAGGGTCTGCTCGATTTCATCCTTCGCGAGCTCGAGGTCGAGTGTCTGCCGACCGAGATTCCGGAGTCCCTCGCCCTGGATGTCGATGCGCTCGACATCGGCGATACGGCCGACGCCGGCTCGGTTCCTCTACCTCCGGGTGTGGAGCTGCTCGACGACGCCCATCGGGTGATCTTGTCGGTGAGTCTGCCGCGGACGGTCGAGGAGGAGGAAGAGGACGAGCAGGACGAGCTGCTCCTCGAGGGCGAGAGCGACGAACCGGAAGTGATCGGCAAGGGCAAGGACGAGGAAGCCGGGGAGGACGAGGATTAGTCTCATTCTCGGCCTCGGCAACCCCGGGGCCCGATATGTAGGGTCGCGCCACAACCGTGGCAGGGAAGTCGTCGAGGAGCTGGCCAGGAGATGGCGTGTCGAACTCGACGTCAAGGAGTGTGGATCCCGGCTCTCGGTTCTCGATCGGGTCATCCTCGCGATTCCCGAGACCTATATGAATCGAAGTGGGTTCGCCGCCCGCTGCCTGGTGGAGCGGCGAGGGTTCGAGCCGCAGGAGATGTTGATCGTGTACGACGAAGTGGCCCTACCCCTGGGCTCGTTGCGCCTCCGTCACAAGGGCGGCGCGGGTGGCCAGAACGGCATGGCCTCGGTCCTCGAGTCGCTGCGCACCGAATCGGTGCCTCGGATGCGGCTGGGAGTGGGGCCGACGGACGCTGTTCCCGGTGGCGTCGATCTCGTGGACTATGTACTGTCACCGTTCAAAGACAAAGAGATGGAGATCGCCACCGAGCAGATCCAGCGGGCCGCCGATGCCTGCGAGCTCTGGCTCGAGCAGGGTACCGAGGCGGCGATGAACCGTTTCAACAGTCTGTCTGCGAGCGGCGCGTCGCGACCCGCCGACGAGGCTGCGACCGAATCTAGTAAGGAAGAGGAGGATTGACGTGGAGAATTTCGTAATTTGGCTGCCGCTTGTCGGGGTCGTGGCACTCGGCTTCGCGCTCCTGCGAGCACGCTGGATACAGAAGCAGGACGACGGCGACGATCGCATGCGCGAGATCGCCGGCCACATTCGCGACGGGGCGATGGCTTTCCTGGGCCGCGAGTACAAGGTGCTGGGAATCTTTGTCGTCCTGGTGGCGATCGTGCTGGCATTCCTAAGCAGATCGCAGGAGGGTAGTTCTGCGCTGATCGGCGTGTCGATCCTGATGGGCGCGCTGTGCTCAGGCCTTGCGGGCTTCATCGGCATGCGCGTCGCGACCGCGGCCAACGTTCGCACCGCGGCCGCGGCACGAACCGACCTCAATACCGCCCTCGGCATCGCCTTTTCGGGCGGTGCGGTGATGGGCTTCAGCGTCGTTGGCCTTGGCATTCTCGGTCTCTCGACGTTGTTCCTGATCTACTCCCAGATCTTTGGCGAAGGGCAGTTATCGACGGTGATCACGGTTCTGACTGGCTTCTCTTTTGGCGCCAGCTCGATCGCGCTCTTCGCGCGCGTCGGGGGTGGGATCTACACCAAGGCCGCCGATGTTGGCGCCGACTTGGTCGGCAAGGTCGAGGCCGGGATCCCGGAGGACGACCCCAGAAACCCGGCGGTAATCGCCGACAACGTTGGTGACAACGTCGGCGACGTCGCCGGCATGGGAGCCGATCTCTTCGAGTCCTACGTCGGAGCCATTATCGGCAGCATGGTGCTCGGCGCGACTGCCGTCACGGTGGGGGGGGGCTCGGCGACCGAGCTCGTGGCCCTGCCCCTGGTGCTCTCAGGCCTCGGCATTTTGGTTTCGCTGGTCTGTACCTTCCTGGTGCGTACCAAGGAAGGCGGCGACCCGCAGGTCGCACTGAACGTGGGCACCTTTGCCGCCGCCGGGATCATGCTGTTGACGACGTTCGTCGTCACGCGCACGTTCCTGCCGGACTCGTACCGCATCGGCGCAGTCGAGTTCACGGGCATGGGCATCTTCCTCGCGACCGTCGGCGGATTGGTGGCTGGAACTCTGATCGGCATCATCACCGAGTACTACACCTCAGAGGCCCGTAAGCCTGCCCAGGGTATCGCCGCCGCGAGCGAGACAGGAGCGGCGACCAACATCATCGATGGCCTCGCGGTGGGCATGCGCTCGACGTATCTGCCAATCATCGTTTTGGTCGCAGCGATGCTCGTTGCGTTCGCCCAGGCCGGGCTGTACGGTATCGCCATCGCGGCTCTCGGCATGCTCTCGACGACCGGCATCCAGTTGGCGGTCGATGCCTACGGGCCGATTGCCGACAACGCCGGCGGAATCGCCGAGATGGCCAAGCTCGGCCCCGACGTTCGAGCCCGCACCGACAGGCTCGATGCCGTCGGCAACACGACCGCCGCGGTCGGCAAGGGTTTCGCCATCGGTTCCGCGGCGTTGACTGCCCTCGCCCTGTTCGCCGCCTTTCGGACCACAGTGGGCCTCGAGGTGATGGATCTCTCGAATCCCCGGGTCATGGGCGGTCTCTTTCTCGGTGCCATGTTGCCGTTTCTGTTCTCGTCCATGGCCATGCGGGCCGTGGGCCGAGCCGCCTTCGAGATGATTGAGGAGGTTCGCCGTCAGTTCCGTGAGATTCCCGGCTTGATGGAGGGCAAGGCGACGGCCGAGTTCGCCAAGTGCGTCGATATCTCGACTGCAGCGGCGATCAAAGAGATGCGGGTTCCGGGCGCTCTCGCCATCATCGTACCGATTGCGGTCGGCTTCTATGATGTCGAGGCGCTGGGCGGGCTGCTTGCCGGTGTGACGTCTTCGGGAGTGTTGATGGCGATCTTCATGGCCAACGCCGGGGGTGCCTGGGACAACGCCAAGAAATACATCGAGGGAGGCCAGCACGGGGGCAAGGGCTCGGACGCGCACAAGGCCGCAGTGGTCGGAGACACGGTCGGCGATCCCTTCAAGGACACGGCCGGCCCAAGCCTGAACATCCTCATCAAGCTGATGTCGGTGGTCGCACTCGTGATCGCTCCTCTTCTGACCGTCTAGCTCTACTACGGACCGTCGAACGTTGTTTTTTTCGCCCAAACGCGTATTATCCGCAAGCTCTGCCGGCCGTGGCCGGAGGGGCAGAACTACGGAGTCTTGAACGTGAGCAGATCCTACGAGTTGGTCTTCATCGCCGATCCTCGTCTGACCGAGGAGGAAGTGGTCGGGATGACCGATGACTACAAGGGAATGATCGAAGCGGCCGGGGCCACGATCACCCGCGAAGAGAGCTGGGGCAAGCGTAAGCTGGCCTATCCGATAGAGAACCTCAACGAGGGGAACTACGTGGTCCTCTACGTCGAGGCCGACGGAGTCAACCCCTTTCCCGACGTCGAACAGCGCCTGCGCCAAAACGACAAGATCCTGCGTTATCTCACCGTGCGTACCGATCTCGATCTGAAGCGGTCGGCGTCGAAGGGAAAACAGAAAGAGGCGGAGCCCGCGGCGGCTCAGCCCTCATAGCGAGACCCAACCAATGCCCAGAGGAAAGCGCACATTCTTCCGTCGCCGCAAGGTCTGTAAGTTTACGGCCGATGGCATCGAGTACATCGACTACAAGGACGTGAACCTACTGAAGCAGTACGTGCCCGAGCGGGGCAAGGTCCTGCCTCGGCGTATTTCAGGCACCTCGGCGCGACACCAGCGCATGTTGGCCAAGGCCATCAAGCGTGCACGGCATCTGGCGCTGCTGCCCTACGTGAGCGACTGATGGCCTCGGTCTCGACCCGAGTCATCCTCATCTCCGACGTCCACCAGGTCGGACGCCGCGGCGATGTCATCGACACCAAGCCGGGCTACGCTCGCAACTTCCTGATCCCCCAGGGTCTGGCGGTGCGGGCCCATCCCGGAGCCGAGAAGTGGTTCGAGCAGCAGCGCGGCAAGATCGAGGCTCACAACGAGGAGCAGATCAGCGAGGCAGCCGTAGTGGCCGCTCGCCTGGACGGCGCCGTTGTCAGCCTGTCCAAGCGCGCCGGTGAGAACGAGACGCTCTACGGATCGGTCACCGCCAACGACATCACGGACGGCCTGGCCGAGCAGGGCTTCGAAGTGGACCGGCGTCATGTCGATCTCGGCGGCGGCATCAAGACCCTGGGCGAGCACGAGGTGAAGATCGCGCTTCACGCGGAGGTCATCGCCGTGATCAAGGTACAGGTCGCCCCGGAAGCGTGAGGCGCTGGGCGCGGCTCCGTAGTTCGTGACCTCCCCCGACGATCGCGACCCGCCGCCGCGAATAGACGATTTCCTCGGCGAGCCCACTCGCGATCGCGTCGCGTGGAAGTGGCTCTGGGCGGGGAATTACGAGTTTCCCGTCCGTGGCAGCGCGACGCTCGCCGGGAAGGTTGGGGTGTTGATCAAGAAGCTGCTGCGCCCTTTGTTTCGGCTCGCCGGGTCGGACTCGCTCGAGCGACAGCGGACCTTCAACCTCATCCTGCTCGACGACCTGCAGGCGTTGGACAGTCGAGTTCAGGATCTACGCTCGGACTTCACCGTGGTGACCGAAGAGACGCGCGACGGGATTCGTCGTCTTGAGGTCCGCAGTGACGACGTCGAGGGCCGCGCTGGCCATCTCGAGGGCCGCACGGACCATCTGGAGGCGTTTCTGACCGAAGGACTGGAGGAGCTCATGCGCTACGACGATGCGCTCTACAGCCGGGTCGATCAAAAGCTCGACGCCTACCGGAGGGAGGCGCGGGACTTCGTCGCCATGTTCTCCTCTGGGCTCGCGGCACGTGACCCCACGGAAACAGATGCCGCGATGTCGCCGGCCGTCGGCGACTGGGAGTACCAGGAGCTCGAGAAGCGCTTCCGCGGCTCGGGTGAAGAGATTCGCGCTCGGTTAGAGACCTACCTTCCGCTGCTCGAGGGGCGAAGCGAGGTGCTGGACCTCGGCTGCGGTCGCGGTGAGGCGCTGGCGCTGCTGCGCGATGCGGGCGTCGGCGCCTCGGGTGTCGATGCCAGTGCAGAGATGGTCAAACTCTGCGTCGAACAGGGCCTGGAGGCCCGGCAGGCCGACTTGATGTCAGACCTCGTAGGCCGACCACCCGAGAGCCTCGACGCGATCGTGTCCTTCCACGTCATCGAGCACTTTCCCGTCGACCATGTCGGCCGGCTGGTCAAGCTCGCGTGGCGAGCCCTGCGCCCCGGCGGTGTGGTGATTCTCGAGACCCCCAACCCGCTGTCGCTGACGATGGCGGCCAACCTGTTCTGGCGCGATCCCACCCATGTTCGCCCGATCCATCCAGATGTTCTGAGGTTGAGCTTGGAGTTGGCGGGGTTCGACGAAGTGGAGATCCGCGCCCTGCATCCCTTTCCGAGCAGCGAGCGGCTCGCCGAAATCCCCCTCGACGGGCTGGAGGGCCCGGCCCTCGAGTTGGCCGATCGCGTCAACCGCCTCCGCGATCAGCTCGACGACGCCCTGTTCGGTAACCGCGACTACGCCGCGATCGCGCTAAAAGCACCACGCTAGCCAGCGGGCTCGACCTCTTCCTCTTCGTCCTTGAAGCTCTCTGGATCGTCCTTGCGCTCCCAGCGCTCCTGGACCAGGCTCCAGTCGTCGACATCCTCCGGCATCCGTTCGCCAGCCTTCGGCAAGCCATAGAACGGTCGTTGCTGGTACCAGGGAAGATCCAGGACGCCCGCCCAACTGCCCTCGTAGAGCTGCACCGGTTCGGTACCCGCGAGGAAGGTCTCGTGCACGGTGCGAGTCGCATCGTCGCTCGCGAGGAGGCCGGTGTGGTACTCGACGCGTCGGGTCGAGACGCCGGCGGGACGCTCGAAGCGATCGTTGGGATCGATCCAGCCCTCTTCGATGCCGCGCTCGATGGTCATGCGCCAGATCGGCAGGGCGGCCGCGGCGCCGGTCATACCTCGACCAAGGTACCTGACCTGGTCGTAGCCGACCCACACCAACAGCGTGTGACGGGGTGTGTAGCCCACGAACCAGGCGTCCGTGTACGAGTCGGTAGTGCCGGTCTTCCCGGCGACCGGAACCTCCAGGCTCGCAGCACTGATCGCGGTTCCACGCTGGAACACCCCTCGCAGCATGTGGGTCAACACGTAGGCCACTTGAGGAGACACGACTTCTGTGGCGCGCGGGATGTGCTCCTCAAGAATTCGACCGTCTGCAGTCGTGATCCGCTCGATCATGAACGGCTCGACCTTCACCCCCTGGTTTCCCAGAGTGGAGTAGGCACTGGCGATCTCGAGCGGGGTCAGGTCGGCCGTGCCCAGAGCCAGGCTGGGATAGGGCTGCAGATCTCCCTCGATGCCGCAGCGGCGTGCGAAATCGACGGTTCGCTCAGCACCGACCATGTCGAGAAGCTTGGTCGCGGTGACATTGATCGACTTCTCGAGCGCCTTGCGGAGGGTGATGATGCCGAGGTACTCGCGCCTGTAGTTGCGGGGACTGTAGGTGAGCAGGAGCTCGGCCCCTGGAAAGGCCACTGGCGCGTCGAAGAGGGTATCGGCCGGTGTGTAGCCCGCCTCCAGGGCCGCGCCATAAACAAAGGGCTTGAACGCAGATCCCACCTGGCGCTTTGCCTGCGTGATGCGGTTGAAGTGGCTGCGATCGAAGTCCCAGCCGCCGACCATGGCCCGGATCGCGCCGGTGGCCGATTCGAGCATCACCAGCGCCGACTCCATCTCGGGCTCCTGACGTAAGGCTGCCCGGCCGGCGATCGTCTCGCCGATCGCGGGGGCTGCGTCCGCGACGCTTTCGAGGCTGGCGGCCTCTGCCGAGTCGTCGATCGAGATCTCTTTCGGCTCGTCCGCGGGCACACGGGCGCGCGTCGGCGGGGCGCGCCC
>JAYZDP010000194.1:0-27306 GCA_036337765.1 Acidobacteriota bacterium | reverse complement strand
CGACCGTGCCGGCAGAGCTGTAGCCGATCGCCTTGCCGGCGGCGACGGCCGCGTCGCCCATCGCGGCCCGCAGCGCGCTCGTGACCGCCGGGGACGGTGCCTCCTCGATGATCTTTTGGTGGCGCCTCTGGATTGAGCACTCACGCTCGAAGCAGTGCACGACGTTGCCGTGCTCGTCGCCGAGCAGCTGGATCTCGACATGGCGTGCGGTGTCGAGCCAGCGCTCGAGAAAAACGGTGTCGTCGCCGAAGGACGCCTGGGCCTCGCGCCGCGCCGCGGCGACCGCCTCTTCAATGTCGTCTGGAGAGGTGACCACGCGCATCCCCTTGCCGCCTCCGCCGGCCGCGGCCTTGACGAGGACGGGATAGCCGATTCCCTCGGCCGCGGCTCTAATCTCGTCATCGCCTCCAAGCTCGGCCGCCGGCAGAGTCGGGACTTGTGCCTCGCGCATCAGCGCCTTGGCCGACAGCTTGTCGCCCATTGCAGTGATGGCCTCGGGCGAAGGTCCGACCCAGATCAGGCCGGCATCGACGACCGCCTTGGCGAAGGCAGCGTTTTCCGCCAGAAACCCGTAGCCTGGGTGAATCCCATCGGCAGCGGTGCGTGCCGCTGCGCCGAGCACCTTCTCGGCGTCGAGGTAGGTCTCTGCCGAGGTTCGGCCACCGAGTGCGATTGCCTCGTCGGCCTCGCTCGCGAAGGGAGCGTCGGCGTCGCCATCGGCGTACACCGCGACCGTGGAGATTCCCATGGCGTGCGCCGAGCGAAAGATGCGTCGAGCGATCTCGCCGCGGTTGGCGACCAGGAGCCGACGAATGGTGCGAGTGGAGGAGCGCGTCATCGTCGTTACATCCGGAAGACGGCGTATCCCTTGGTGCCCTTGACATCGCGGCTGTGACACGCCGACAGCGCCATGGTGAGCACGGTCCGGGTGTCGCGCGGATCGATCAAGCCGTCGTCGGAGACTCGCGAGGTGGCGAACAGAGCCAACGATCGCCGCTCGGCCCAGTACTCGACCGCCTCGGCGCGCTTACGGTCTGCCTCCTCGTCGAACTCGACGCCGCGGCGCTTGGCCGCGCCACGGCCGACGATCGTCATGACGCCGGCCATCTGCTTCGGGCCCATGACCGCGATCTTGGCGGTCGGCCAGATGAAGCTGAAACGCGGCCCGAAGGCGCGCCCGCTCATGCCGTAGTTGCCGGCACCGTAGGAGGCGCCGAGGATCAGCGAGATGTGCGGCACCGTCGAGTTCGACACGGCGTTGATCATCTTCGAGCCGTTCTTGGTGATGCCGCCTTGCTCGAAGTCGGTGCCGACGATGTAGCCGGTGACGTTGTGTAGGAAGAGCAGCGGCACGTCGATCTGGTTGCAGAGCTGGATGAACTGCGTCGCCTTCTCGGCCGACTCAGAGAAGAGCACACCGTTGTTACCGAGAATCCCGATCGGGAAGCCGTTCAACGACGCCCAGCCACAGATCAGGGTCGGACCGTAGAGGGTCTTGAACTCTTCGAAGCGCGATCCGTCGACGATGCGGCAGATGACGTCCCGGATGTCGAGCGGCGAGCGCAGGTCACGCGACACCAGGCCGAGCAGCTCCTGCGCGTCGTAGAGCGGCTCGTCCGGGGCCAGGGAAGGACCTGGCCCCTCCTTGCGCCAGTTCAGATGTGCCATCACCTCACGCAGCAGACGCACGCCGTCGTGCTCGTCTTCAGCCAGGTAGTCGGCGAGGCCCGATTTGGTGGCGTGCATCTGGCCGCCACCGACCTCCTCGGGCGTGGCGTCCTCGCCAGTGGCCATTTTGACCAGCGGCGGGCCCCCCAACGACACCATCGCCTGGTTCTTGACGAAGATGTTGTAGTCCGACATGCCTGGCTGGTACGCGCCCCCTGCCGTCGAGGCCCCGAAAACCACCGAGATCGTCGGGATGCGCATCGCCGACAGTTCGGAGATCTCGTAGAACAGCCGCCCCGACTCGGCGAAGTGACCGACGGCGCGGCGCATCTCGGCCTCAGGCGGATCGCCCGAGGTGCCCCGCAGGTCCGCTCCCGCGGACTCGACGAACTGCACGTAGGGCAGCCTGTTCTCGCGTGCGATCTGCAGGCCCCGCATGAGCTTTTTCGAGTTGAACTCGTTGAAGGCGCCGGCGCGCACGCTGGGGTCGTGGCCCAAGATGACGCACTCGACGCCCGAGATCACACCGATGCCGAGGATGAATCCGGAGCCGACCGTGTAGTTCGATTCCCAGGCCGCGAGCGGGCTGATCTCGAGGAAGGGCGAGTCGCGGTCCAGCGCCAGAGAGACGCGCTGGCGCACGGGAAGCTTGTCGCGCTTGCGCAACCGTGACATGGCCTCCTCGCCACCGCCCTCCGACACCTGGCCGAGCAGATCGTCGATGGCGGCGAGCTGCTCGAGGACGTCATCGCGGTTCTTCTGAAACTGCTCCGAGCGGACATCGAGCGTACTTTGTAGTGCTGGCATGGCTATGAAGGAGTCGAATGATACCTTCTTCATTCTCTTTTTGAAGGCCAACCAGCAGGAGCCGGAAGGTGTCAGATCCTCAGCATGCCGAGCTCGTAGAATTTCGCGCGGAGGTCGCGGCGTGGCTCGAGAAGAACCGCCCGCCACCGCCCGACTTCCTGCTTCCCGAGACATTCATGGAGGTCGGTAGCGACGCTCAGTTTTACTTCCTGCGCGACTGGCAGCAGCAGGTCTACGAGGCCGGCTACTTGGGTATGGCCTGGCCCGCCGAGTACGGCGGGGGTGGCAAGGCGCAGATCTTCCAGAAAGTAGTCGATCAGGAAATGGCACGGCTCGCCGTCCCGTTCATGACCAACACCATCGGGCTGAACTGGGCAGGGCCGCTGATCCTGCAAATGGGTACAGAGGAGGAGAAGCAGCGCTACATCCGCGGCATTCTGAGCGCCGAGGACATCTGGTGTCAGGGCTTCTCCGAGCCCGACCACGGCTCCGACCTCGGCAACGTCCAGACCCGTGCTGTGCGTGACGGCGACGAGTACGTCGTCACCGGGTCGAAAATCTGGACGAGTCTCGGCAGCTACGCCAAGTACATGATCCTGCTCGCACGAACCAACCCCGACACTGCCCCGGGAGGGGGTGGAGGGTCGAAGTACGCGGGGCTGAGCTACTTCCTGGCCCCGATGGACGCGCCGGGGGTCGAGACCTCGCCGATCCGCAAGCTGACCGGGGAGTACGGCTTCGTGCAGACCTTCTTCAACGAGGCTCGGATGCCAGCCACCTGCCTGATGGGCAACGAGGGTGAGGGCTGGCAGATCGCCATGACCACGCTGCAGTTCGAGCGCGGAGCGACCGGCGGACAGGCTGGCGGGCTGTCGTCGATGTTCATCTCGGTCCACGACGTGGTCGAGCTCGCCCGGCGAGCGACCCGCGATGGTGAGCCCGCGATCGAGGATCCGCTGATCCGCGACCAGCTGGTGCGCTTTCTGATCGAGGCGCGTGGCGATCAGCTGTGCCGACTGCGCGTCGAGATCCCCCAGCTGGTCGCCGAACGACCGCAGGCGATTCCGCTCTCAGGCAAGCTGCGAGGCACAGAGCACAGCAGGCGGCTGTTTCAGTTCGCCATCGGCCTCATGGGTGCCAACGGCGCGCTGTGGGTCGGTGATCTCGACGTCACGGACCGCGGCAAGTGGCAA
Source organism: Acidobacteriota bacterium (assembly GCA_036337765.1). Classification (GTDB taxonomy): domain Bacteria; phylum Acidobacteriota; class Thermoanaerobaculia; order Multivoradales; family Multivoraceae; genus JAYZDP01. The sequence continues at coordinate 23,638 of JAYZDP010000194.1, read as the reverse complement.
CGCTCCTACTTCAACGCCTTCTCAGCGACCATTGGCGGAGGAACCAGTCAGATCCAGGCCAACATCGTAGGCGAGCGCGTCCTCGGTCTCCCGAAGAGCTAGGAGAAGATGCGATGAGCGAGATCCAGTTTGGCCGGGAGCAGGCGATGTTGGCCGACATCGCGACCAGGTTCTTTCGCGACAAGCACGCGATCGAAGCCGTTCGCGAACAGCTGCTTGCCGACGACGGCTATGACGCCGGTGTGTGGTCCGAGATGGTCGAGGCCGGCTGGCTGGATCTCGTCATCCCAGAAGCGCATGGCGGTGCGGGCTTCGGCATGACGGAGTTGGTGACGATCGTCGAGCCGATGGGGCGACGGCTCTTCGGGTCGCCGTTCCTGGCGACGCAGCTCGCGATCCAGGCGCTGATCCACAGTGGTGCCAGCGGCGCCGCACTGCGCGAGCAGTGGCTACCGGCGCTGGCCACTGGCACGGTCGCGACGGTCGCCACCGTGGAGGCCGACGGGGATTGGAACCTGGGCATATGCAACTCGACCGTCACGCTCAAAGGTTCGACGGCGGCGGTGACGGCCGACAAGCGCTTTGTTCTCGACTTGCCGAAGGCTGAGTTGGTCGTGCTGAGCCTCATGTGCGGGGGAGAAGCGGCCGTGGCCTTTCTGCCGGGCGGGGCCCTCGAGACGGAGGCGGTCGATCGCGAGGTGGTGGTCGACGAGACCCGGCGCAGCTACCGACTGAAGGTCTACGGGGTCGAGATCGAGTCGGCGCAGGTCCTGACCGGCGAGGATGCGGCGCAGGCTCTGCTGGCCCTCCGCAACGCGGGTCTGTTGCTGGTTTCGGCGGAGGCCTGCGGCGGCATAGCCGGGGCGCTCGACTTGGTCGTGGACTACCTCAACTCGCGCCGCCAGTTCGACCGCCTGATCGGCAGCTACCAGGCGCTCAAGCATCCGACGGTCGACATCCTGATCGGTCTCGAGCGCTCGCGCTCCCACCTCTACCACGCGGCGACCGTGTACGACAGCGATGCTGCCGAGAGCGCCCTGCGCATGCTGAAGGTCGAAGCCAGCGAGTCCTTCGCCTTCGCCGGTGACCGTGCAGTACAGTTCCACGGCGGCTTCGGCTTCACCTACGAGTGCGACGCCCAGCTCTACCTGCGCCGAGCGTTGTGGTGCCAGTACCAGTTCGGTGACGCGCTGCATCATCGCAAGCATCTTGCCGAGCTCATCCTGTAGACGCCGCTTCGGGCCTGTTGCAGGCACTCTTCTTGCCGTCGCCTGCGGAGGCGGCTCACAGGACCGCCAGGGGACGAGTACCCAGGCTGCCGTGATTTCGGCGCTGGCCGGGACTGCGGTCGTCTCTGGGTTGGCCCCCGCGGCAGTGGGTGGCTTCGCGTCGGTCGTCATGCTCACACCCGTCAACGCGCAAGCCGAGGATCCGGCCGCGAGGCGGCGCTTCGTCGGCCAGTTTGGATACGCCTTCACGCCCGCCCTTCTCGCGTCCCGAAGCGGTGACGAGGTCGAGTTCTCCAATGACGAAGAGGTGATCCACAACGTTCACGTCGTAGATCGCGCAACCGGCGAGACGGTCTTCAACGTCACCACCCTGCAGGGCATCCCCTACGCCCATACCTTCGACGAGGCTGGCGTCTACGACGTGTCGTGCAACGTCCACCCTCAGATGTCGGCCATTGTCGTGGTCGACGCTGCGCGTTTCATGACCGTCGCTGACCAGGAAGGCCGGTTCTCGCTCAAGAACGTGCCTGGCGGCACCTACACCGTGCGCGTTTGGAACCCCGACCCAACGCGCCGGTCCGAGCGCCGAGTCGAGGTGGTCGAGCCCGAGATTCGGTTGGAGCTGACCAGCTAGCCAGCACGATCCGCGCGAGAAAACTCTATCGAGAACGCGCGGATCCCGATACAGAGGCGCTCAGCCCAGCGACCAGCCCTTGCGGTACTCGTCGTGGAGGTACTGGTTGGCGGCCTCGTGATTGGTGACGCGGCCCTGCGCGGCGTCCCATTCCAGAGCCCTGCCCGAGCGCACTGCGAGGTTCCCGAGCAGGCCAAGCTCGGTGAGTGGCCCCGAGTGGCTGGTGAAGTCGCTGCCCGCCTTCCCCTCGCCCTTGCACGCCTGGGTCCACTCCTTGTGTGCGCCGTCGGTACGCGGATAGCGTGTCGGCGGCGGGTCTGCGATCACTTCAGCGTGGAGCTTCGAGGGATACAGAGTCGGATTCTCGCCGTAGATGCCGGCGGCCAGAACACCCTTCGAGCCGACGTAGAACTGGCCGCTGGACTGCGGTAGCTGCTCGTCGTCCGCGAGCTCCGGCGGGCGCGGCGGCTGCAGGTTGCCGTCGCGCCAGACGACGTCGAGCTCGGGGCGGTCGCCACGCTTCGGGAAGTGGTAGTGGATGCGAGAGGCCGCGGGGGCGGTTTCGGCGTAGAGCTTGGTCGTTTCAGCTGACACGCGGTCAGGGTCGCGCAGGTCGAAGATCCAGAACGCCGCGTCCATGGCGTGACACGCGATGTCACCGAGCGCGCCGGTGCCGTAGTCCCACCAGCCGCGCCAAGCGAAGGGGTGATAGGCCGGGTGATACGGCCGGAACTTTGCCGGACCGAGAAAGAGATCCCAATCGAGCCAGGGCGGCACGTGATGGGCCTCCGTCGGCCGGTCGATGGCCTGCGGCCAGATCGGCCGGTTGGTCCAGTACTCGATTCGCGACACGTCACCGATCACTCCTGCTTCGATCCACTCGCGGATCTGCCGGGTGCCCTCCATGGCGTGACCCTGGTTGCCCATCTGGGTGACTACATCGGCTTGCTTGGCTGCCTTGCCGAGCACGCGAGCCTCATGGATCGTGCGGGTGAGGGGCTTCTCGCAATAGACATGCAGGCCCCGTGAGATGGCCTCCATGGCGATGACGGCGTGGGTGTGGTCGGGCGTGCCGATAATCACGGCATCGATCCCCTTCTCCTTCTTAAGCATCACCCGGAAGTCCTTGTAGGGCTTCGCATTGGGATACTGGGCGAAGGTCGAGTGGGCCCGATTCCAGTCGACGTCACACAGCGCGACGATGTTCTCGTGCGCGCAGCCGTTGATGTCCGATCTGGCTCGTCCGCCGGCGCCAACGGAGACGATGTTGAGCGTGTCGCTTGGTGCCTTCTTGCCCTTGCCGAGTACGTGGCGCGGCACGATCATGATGCCGGCCGCCGCAGCGGCACCTGTCGCGAACTGACGACGTGAAAGTCCAGCAGAATCCGTCATTTCCGCCTCCTCGATAGGCCTGAAGGAACGGCCGCGAACTTAGCACAGGGGTCCACGCCGGGCCTTCGGCCCGCCTTCACCCCAGGCGGCCCAGTTGGGGGGTCGCCTACCAGCTCGACTTGCGGACGCCGGGCAGGTCGCCGCGCAGCGCCGAGTCGCGCAGGGCGATGCGGGAGAGGCCGAACTTGCGGTAGTAGCCCCGCGAGCGGCCCGTCATGATGCAGCGGTTACGCACGCGCGTCGGGCTGGCATCACGAGGCAGCATCGAAAGCGCGATCGAGGCTTCCTGACGCTCCTGCTGCGTGCGGTTCATGTCTTTCGACATCTGCTTCAGCTCTGCGCGGAGCTCGCTGTAGCGCTCGACGATCAGCTGCCGTTGCGCGTTCTTGGCGATCTTTGCTTTCGTTGCCATGACTCTTGTCTCGCTCTAGCCGCCGCCGTACTTGCGCTGGAACTTCTCGATCCGGCCGGCGGTGTCGACGAAGTGCTGCTTGCCGGTGAAGAAGGTGTGCGATGCCGACGCGATCTCGAGCTTGATCACGTAGTGATCAATGCCGTCGATCTCGCGGGTCTCTTCCGACGACATCGTCGACCGTGACGTGAACTCGAACTCGGCGCCGGTGTCGACGAAGACCACAGGGTGGTACTCGGGGTGGATTTCTTTCCTCATGATCGTCGGTCGGCGGGCACACGAGACCCGTCTCGGGACGCGGAATGATAGTCGCATCCCAGCTCGGAATCAAGCCATTCTGGGGCCCCGCTAGTAGCTGAGGTCGACGTCGTGGACGGTTTCGAGGAATCGCGCTAGAAGATCGACCGTGGCTTCCAGGTCAGGGCCGTAGATGGTCTCGACGACGCTGTGAAGGTAGCGCGTCGGGATCGAGAGGGTGATGGAGGGGACCGCTTCCGCGGCGCGCTGGATTCCACCGGCGTCGGTGCCACCGCGCGGCAGGATCTCCATCTGGTGGGGTATCGAATGCTTCTCCGCGAGGCTGCGGCAGTGCTCGACCAGTTTGGGTGCAGCGATGAACGATGAGTCGAGGATCTTGATGCCGACGCCTTCGCGTAGCTGGGTGACGTGCTGTTGGGGCTTGGTGCCTGGCACGTCACAGGCCAGCGTGACGTCGATGGCGACACCCACGTCGGGTCGGATGCGGTGGGCCGCGGTCGTGGCGCCGCGCAGGCCGACCTCCTCCTGGCTGGTGGCGACCGCGTAGATTTCGCACTGCGGTTCCTGTGCCCGGCGCACCGCCTCGATCAGGGTGTAGATCGAGACTCGGTTGTCGAGCGCTTTCGAGGAGACGTAGTCACCCACCTCGACGAAGTTCTGCGCCAAGGTCACCGGATCGCCAATTCGTACCTTGGCCTTTGCATCGTCGGTGCCGAGACCGATGTCGACGAAGAGATCGTCGAGCTCGGGCATCTTCTTGCGCTCTTCGTCAGTCATGATGTGGATTGGTTTGGTGCCGATCACTCCGAGGACATCTTCGCCGTCGCGGTTGCGGATGACGACCCGCTTGGCGATCAGTGTCTTGGGGTCGAAGCCGCCGAGTGGCTGTAGGCGAAGAAAGCCGTCGTCGTCGATGAACTTGACGACGAAGCCGATCTCGTCGAGATGGCCGGCCAGCATGACCTTGCGGGGGCTCGGGCCCTGGCCGTTCTTGATGGCGATCACGTTGCCGAGCCCATCGGTCTCGACGCGGTCGACCAGCGGGGTGATCTCGCGGCGGTAGATGTCGCGAATCCGATCCTCGAAGCCCGGGGGTCCACAGGCCTCGCAAAGTTCTTTCAATAGCTCCATGAATCCTCCAGCGCGGCAGGCTAGCGGGTTCCGAGCGCGCTGGCTAGCGGGCTTTGCCTGAGGTAGTTGACTACAATACGCGTCCGATTCAGGAGGGCGTCATGCAGAACAACGTTGGACTCTTTCTCGCCAAGCGCGCCGAGCTGTCTCCGAACATGGAGGGGTTCATCGACGCGGATACCGGCCGACGCTTCACCTTCTCCGAGTGGAACCGGCGCTCGAACCGCACCGCCAACGCCCTCGTCGCGCAGGGCGTGAAGAAGGGCGATCGGGTTGCGTTGTTGCTGATGAACTCGATCGAGTACATGGAGAGCTTTTTCGCTCTCGCCAAGATCGGGGCCGTGTGTGTGCCGCTGAACTGGCGGCTGGTGCCGGAGGAGCTGTCGTTCATCCTCCGCGACGCCGGCGCCGAGACGTTGATCTTCGGTGAGGAGTTCCTCGCTCCCGTCGAAGATCTTCGCGCCCGCGGCCGCGGCGAACAGGGAACTCACCTCGAGCGTTGGATTCACGTGGGCAGCGCCGAACGCCAGCCCGAGTGGGCCGCCGCCTACGACGAGCTGCAGGGCGCCGAGCCGGACTCCGAGCCCGAGATCCGCGGCGGCGAGGACGACGTCCTCTACATCATGTACACCTCAGGGACCACGGGCCTGCCGAAGGGTGCAGTACACACGCACACCTCGGCGACCTGGGGCGTGCTGACCATCAACTCGACCGGTGACATGAGAATCGGCGATCGTTACCTGGTAGCGCTGCCGCTGTTCCACGTCGGCTCTCTGACGCCCATCACCTGCAACGTCCATCGCGGCGCGACCAGTGTCGTGATGCGCGCCTTCGACCCCCAGCGGGCCTGGCAGCTGGTGACCGAAGAGCAGATCACGGTGATGCTCAAGGTGCCGGCGATGCTGAACTTCATGCTTCAGGTCTACGACCCGGAGAAGCACAAGCACGAACAGCTGCGCTGGTGCATGACCGGCGCCGCGCCGGTGCCGATATCGCTGATCGAGGCTTACGACAAGATGGGTATCGAGGTCCAGCAGGTCTATGGCCTCACCGAGTCCTGTGGACCCGCCTGCATGATCGGTTCCGAAGATGCCGTCGCCAAGGCGGGCTCTACCGGCAAGGCCTTCTTTCATACCGAGGTACGAGTGGTCGACGACGAAGGCAACCAGGTGGCGCCTGGCGGCTCTGGCGAGGTGCTGGTTCGAGGCAAGCACAACATGAAGGAGTACTGGAACCGGCCCGAAGCGACCGCCGAGACGCTGAAGGACGGCTGGCTTCACACTGGCGATGTCGCATCGATCGACGAGGACGGCTTCATCTACATCCAGGACCGGATCAAGGACATGATCATCTCGGGCGGCGAGAACGTCTATCCGGCTGAGATCGAAAGCGTTTTGATGCGCCACGAGGACGTGCTGGAGGCAGCCGTCATCGGGCAGGACAGCGAGAAGTGGGGCGAGTCGCCGGTCGCGATTCTGGTACGCAGCGACGACCGCCTCGACGGGAAGGACGTGCTCGATTTCTGCAAGGACAAGCTCGCTCGATTCAAGCAGCCGGTGGGCGTGCACTTCATCGACGAGATTCCGCGCAACCCTTCGGGAAAGATCCTCAAGCGCATTCTGCGCGAGCAGTTTCCGGGCCCAGCGCCGCAGTGAGCGAGCTACCGCCGTACGAGAAGCTCGGAGCGTTCTACCTGGGTCGGCGCTGGGAGCCGGAGTCGGAAGAGGTGACCGATGAGGCATACCTCTACGACTCGAAGGATCTGACCACTCACGCGGTTTGCGTCGGCATGACCGGCAGCCGGAAAACTGGCCTGTGCGTCTCGCGTCTAGAGGAAGCCGCTCTGGACGGGGTGCTGGCCCTCGTCATCGACCGCAAGGGCGACCTCGGTAACCTGCTCTTGACCTTCCCAGGGCTCTCTGCCCGGGAGTTTCGACCTTGGATCGACGAATCGGAGGGGCTGGGGCGCGGCGTCGAGCCCGGCGCCTATGCCCGGCAGACGGCGAAGTTGTGGCGGGAGGGGTTGGTCAGCTGGGGCCAGGTGGCGGATCGGGTAGCGCGCCTACGACAGTCGGCCGACTTCGCGATCTACACCCCGGGCTCGACAGCAGGCCTGCCGCTGACGGTGCTGAGATCGTTCTCGGTCCCACCGTCGGCAGTGATCGCTGACCGTGAAGCACTGAACGAGCTCCTCGCCTGGACCCGCGCCCAGCCGGGTACGTCGAGTCTGCGGGCGCTGCTCTACATGGACGAAATCTTCGGGTTCTTTCCGCCAACCGCCGAACCGCCGGCGAAGCGACCGATGCTGACCTTGCTCAAGCAGGCCAGGGCCTATGGCGTAGGGGTGGTTCTCGCCACCCAGAACCCGGTCGACCTCGACTTCAAGGGTCTCGCCAACACCGGTACCTGGTTCATCGGGCGGCTGCAGACCGAGCGTGACAAGGCGCGGGTGCTCGAGGGACTCGAGGGTGCCTCGGCGGCGTCTGGCGCGAGCTTTGACCGCGGGCGCATGGAACAGGCTCTCGCCGGCTTGGGAGGTCGTGTTTTTCTGGCGCACAACGTGCACGAGGACGCACCGACGCTGTTTCATACGCGTTGGGTAATGTCGTACCTGCGGGGCCCGCTGACGCGGACGCAGATCGCGGAGCTGATGGCAGAGCGCAAGGGGAGTCAGGCCGACACCTCGAGGGCCGCGGTTTCGCCGGCGGCCGGTTTGCCGGGTTCGGCTCCCGCTGCGGCATCGGCTGGCGATGCCGGGTCGGCGACAGAGCGACCGGTGCTCGGTCCCGGTATCCAGGAGCTCTTTCTGGCCCCGCGTCAGGCAGCCGGTGACCACCAGCGGCGAGTCCTGCGGCCTGCCCTGGCGGGTGCGGCGCTGCGGGAGAGATCGTACGCGGGTTGGCGCCGACGCCTCACCGACCACCTCTACCAGTCTGAGCGAATGACATTGTGGAAGTGCCCCACCCTGGCCGACGACGTCGAGCGCCTCGAGGGGTCGCTGGATGTCGCGGCGCTACCGGACGCTGCCGAGGTAGCGCCGCGCAAGTCCGACATGGACGTGACCAGCTTCGGCTTGGCTTGGACGCCGTGGAGTGTCGACGCGATGGGTATCGCCGAGCCGCTCTTCTAGCATCGTGCGATGAGCCTTCGGGGCCACTCTCTCGCTGAGCTGGAGACGTTTTTCGTTGAGCGTTCGGAGCCCCGATACCGGGCGGCCCAGGTGTTCGCACGTATTCACCGCCTGGGGGCTCGTAGCGCGGCGGAGATGACGGAGCTTCCCGCCATGCTGCGGGCTGACCTCGACGAGGAGTCGGCCTTTCGCGGCCTAGGAGTGGAGCACCGTGCGGTCGACGAGAGCGGCACAGAGAAGTTCATTCTCCAGGTTCCGGGTGAGGGTGCGGCGCGGCGCATCGAGGCGGTGTGGATCGCGGCCGAGCCGCGCGACGAGGGGGCGCAGGACGGGCGGCGGACGGTGTGCATCTCATGCCAGGCAGGCTGCACGCTGGACTGCACCTTCTGTGCGACCGGCACCCTGCCGTTTCAGGGCAACCTGTCGGCGGCGGAGATCGTGGATCAGGTCTACCTGCTCGAGGTGCTGAGGAACCAGCGCGCCTCCAACGTCGTCTTCATGGGCATGGGGGAGCCGTTTCACAACTACGAAGCGGTTCTGGCGGCTGCGCACCTCCTGCACCATCCTGACGGTGCGGGTTTGAGCGCGCGGCGGATCACGATTTCGACCGCTGGGGTGGTGACAGGGATCGAACGCTTCACCGACGATGGGCAGCCGTTCAACCTCGCCATCTCGCTCAACCACCCGGATCCGCACGAGCGGGTGGGCATCATGCCGCACGATCACCGCTACCCACTCGAAGATCTTCTCGGCGCCGCCCGTCGCTACACCCGGGAATCGGGTCGGCGGGTGACGTTCGAGTACGTGATGATCTCGGGCGTCAACATGGAGCCACGCCACGCCGGCCAGTTGATCGAGATCACGCGCTCGATGCGTTCGAAAGTGAACCTCATTCCGCTCAATACCGACGTCGCCGGCATGCGTCAGCCCAGCGCACAAGAGGCGGTGCGGTTCCAGACCAGGCTTGTCGATGCGGGAGTCCATGCTTTCAATCGCGGCTCGCCGGGTCGCGAGGTTGGGGGTGCCTGCGGAATGTTGGCCCTGGATCGCACTCTTTCTTGACTCGTCTGGTTGACTCCCCGGAGGCCTTTCATTACCTTTGGTCAGAGGATCGGGAGATCAGAAAGAGAGGTCCGGATGAGCGTGTGGAAGAAGAATGAAGCCGAGATCGACCCACCAATGACGACCAGCAGCACCGTAGCCTCTCCCACCCCTGCACCGCGAACCGACTCGAAGTCTCGCGGCCTCGCCACCATCGGACCTTCGATCGCTCTTCGCGGTGACGTCACCGGTGAAGAGGACCTGATCATCGAGGGCCGCGTCGAGGGCAAGGTCGTGCTGAAGAAAAACAGCGTCACGATCGGCCGCAACGGCCGCGTGAAGGCCGATCTGTTCGCGAAGATCATCACCGTGGAGGGAGAGGTCGAGGGCGATCTCAGTGCTCACGAAGAGGTGATCATCCGCCAGTCCGGCAAGTTTCGCGGCAACATCTCCGCGCCGCGCGTGACGCTCGACAGTGGCTGTCGTTTTCAGGGATCCATCGACATGGAGCAGGCCTTGGCGCAGCAGGCTAAAGAAGCGAAGGCGACCGAGGCCAAGCCGGCACCGAAGCCTTCGGCCGAGGAGAAACAGACGACACTGAAGCCGACGATGGGAGCGTCCCCTCAAGCGTAACCGCCGTAGCTCAAGGGCGACGCCGTGGAAGAACGCAACCAGACGCTGCCCGACGACTACTCGTCGTTCGTACTTCCGACTCTGCTAGCGGGGCTGAATCCGCCCCCTAAGCGAACGGTGCTCGACCTCGGTCCCGCGAGTGGTGAGAATGTCGACCAACTCGCTATCCATGCCAAGAGCCGGTGCAAGCTCTACATCGCGAACTTCTTCGAGGACCTCTCCGAGGCTGGCCCCGGGGCTCGCAAGAATGCCAAGACCTTTGGCGCCACATGCGGTCGGCTGCTGGAGTTTCCCGCCGAAGAGAGCTTCGATCTGATCCTCGCCTGGGATCTCTTCAACTATCTCGCGCTCGACGAGGTCGAAGTGCTGGTCGGCCACCTGAGTCGATTAACGAAGAGCGGCACGCGGCTGATGGCCATGGTCTCGATCTATCGGCAGATTCCGGATCGGCCATTCCGCTTTCTGATCCGTGGCAGCGACAGCCTGCGCTACGAGACGGTCTCGCGGGGTTTGCGGGACAGTCCCCGTCACAAGGAGATCGACCTCGTCAAGCGCATGGCGGGCTTCAAGGTTGAGCGGGCGATGCTGCTGCGCAACGGCATCCAGGAATACAGCTTCGTCCGGTAGAGAGTCGTCATGTGGATTTTCGGCTATGGCTCGCTGGTTTGGCGGCCGGAGATGAGCTTCGAGGAGTGCCGCCCGTCGTTCATCGACGGTTGGACGCGTCGCTTCTGGCAGGGGTCGACGGATCACCGCGGGGTTCCCGAGGCCCCGGGTCGTGTGGTGACCCTGTTGCGCAAGCCCGGTGAGCGTTGCTGGGGAATGGCCTACCGGATTGCCGACTCAGACCTGCACTCGGTGCTCGAGCAGTTGGACTTCCGCGAGAAGGGTGGCTACGAGCGGCGTCGGGTGCACGTGCGCTTCGCGGATGCGGTAGCTGGAGGGACAGCGGGACTGGTCTACATCGCCACCCCGGCCAATCCCAACTACCTCGGTCCGGCGCCGCTCGCCGATATCGTCCGACAGGTACGCGGCTCGTCCGGACCGTCGGGCGACAATCTGGAGTACGTCCAGCGCCTCGCCGCATCGCTGGCCGCGATCGGCGCTCGCGACGACCACGTCTTCGAGATCGCCGCGGCCCTGGGCGAGGGGCGCTAACCGGCGGCCCACCCGGTGCTCTCGAGCTCCGGGACTAGACGGTCGAGACAAAGGGCGAAGGCATCAACGATCGTGTCGACGTCGGCGCGCTCGAGAATCAGGGGCGGCGACATCGCCAGCGTGTCGCGCATGGCTCGCGAGATCACTCCCTCCTCGCGGAGCAAGTTCGATAGCCGCTGCCCGGCCTTCATCTCCGGTGCGAAAGGAGTCTTCGCGGTCTTTTGCGCCACCAGCTCGACGGCCGCGAGCATGCCCAAGCCGCGCACCTCACCCACGAGTGGGTGGTCGGCGAGGGCGGTGCGTAGGCGATTCTGCAGGTAGGGCTCGGTCTGTGCCGCCTTCTCGATCAGTCCATCGCGCTCGATTACGTCGAGGTTGGCCATCGCAGTCGCGGCCGCGAGCGGATGGGCCGTGTAGGTGTGGCCGTGCGAGAACGGTCCGTGCACTTCGGAGCCTTTGCGCAGCACCTCCCAGATCTCTTCCGAGACGACGCTGGCCGACATCGGAAAGTAGCCGCTTGTCAGCCCCTTGGCGATCGACATCAGATCCGGCTCGAGGCCGAAGCGCTCGCTGCCGAACCAGCGCCCGAGCCGCCCGAAGCCGCAGATCACCTCGTCGACGATCAGCAGGATGTCGTTGGCTCTGAGAATCGGCACGATGTTCTCGAAGTACCCCTGCGGTGGAACGATCACGCCGCCCGCTCCCATGACCGGCTCTACGATCATGGCCGCGATGGTGTCTGCGCCTTCCTCGTCAATCTTTTGCTCGAGCTCACGGCCTAGGATCGCGGAGAACTCTTCCTCCGTGGTCCCAACCGGCGCGTCCCAGTAGTGATGTGGACGGGAAAGGTGCAGGAATCCATCGAGTGGGAGATCGAAGACACCGTGCATCGGTGGCAGGCCGCTGAGGCTCGTCGCGCCAAGGGTCACACCGTGGTACGCCGCCTGACGGGACAGGATCTTCTTCTTGCGGGGCCGGCCGAGCACGTTGTTGTAGTAGCGGACGATCTTGATCTGGGTGTCGTTGGCCTCCGAGCCCGAGTTGGCGAAAAAGACCTTCGTCAGATTCGCCGGCGCGAGGTCGGTCAGCCGCTTGGCGAGACGGATCGCCGGCTCGTTAGACATCGATGCGAACAGGTGGTAGTACGGCAGCTTCCTGCCCTGCTCGGCCATGGCGTCGATGAGCTCGGTACGGCCGTAGCCGACGTTGACGCACCACAGCCCGGCCATAGCGTCGATGTACTCGTTACCGGCCCGGTCGCGAATGCGTACGCCGTCAGCCGAGTCGATGATCATCGGACCTGAGGCCTCGTGATCGGCTATCGAGGTGTAGGGGTGGATCAGCGTGCGCCGATCCAGGTCCTCCAGGCTGGTGCTACTCAGGAGACTGGCTCCCGAAGAGCTCTGGCAGTTCGCCGGCGGCATGCATCTCCATCACGATGTCGCAGCCTCCGACGAATTCGCCGTCGACGTACAGCTGCGGGATGGTCGGCCAGTTGCTGTACTCCTTGATGCCTTCGCGGATCTCCATGTCCTCGAGCACGTTGACGCTTGAGAACTCCACGCCGTAGTGGCGCAGCACCTGAACGGTCTGGTGCGAGAAGCCGCACTGCGGAAAGGCGGGCGTGCCCTTCATGAAGAGGAGCACTTTGCTGCCCTTGACGTTCTCGTCGATTCGTTCTTTCGTGCTTGGGTCCATACTCGTTACTCCTGAACCACCTGGAGGGGTCCGGTCGCTTGTGCTGCCTCCCACTTCTCGGGAGTGAAGGTGCGCAGCTGCAGGGCGTGCAATCGCTCGGTGTCGAACTCGGCCTTCAGCGCGTTCATGACCATCTGGTGTTGCCTTACCCGGCTGAGCCCCTCGAAGTCGGGGCTGACGACGACTGCGCTGAAATGCGTGTCGTCCTCGGAGGCGACCACGACACGCGCCGCGGGGAGGGCCCCCGAAATGGTTTCTTGGATCTTGTCTCTCATTCGTAAACGGCGGCGTGGCGGCCCCGGATCAGGTGGTCATGATATCAGCCGACGTGCACCGGCGCGGCGCCGGCCCCATCGCTCGGACAAGTCAGGAGAGCCTATGAAGCAATCGTTGTTCGCTGTCGTGGTTGTCTGCCTCGCCATCCTCGCCCTGCCAGCAGTCGCCGCCAACTACGAGCGCAAGTCCACGGGCACGCGGTGGCTGGAAGGGGCGGGTGGATTGACGATCAAGGTGCTGGTGGAGGGCAGTGTGTTGGGAGCAAGCGAGGTCTTCGACCTCGAGCCTGGCTCCGTCGGCGTCGCGGTCAGGGCGACAAGGTGGCGCACAAGGTGCCGGGAGACGAGCCCGCGAAGGCGCTCGTGATCTGGACCCCGGGCGGGGAAATGGAACGTCTGTCGAGCGTTTTCCGCCAGCGACCGGTCGATCCCTGAGTGACAAGGATCGATCGCGTGGCGTGGTAGTTTGCCGGCCGTGAGCGCCGCTCGAACGGGGCCGGTTCGCCGGCTGATGGGCTACGTCGGCGGGGCGAAGCTCCCGTACGTTTTTGGTGCCGTGCTGACGGTCGGCTACGCCGTTCTCTTTCAGCTGATTCCGCTCTCGATCCGCCGCATCGTCGCGGCGCTCGAGTCGGAGCCGGGCCTGGTGACGGTCGCGGTGCGCGACCTGGTCTTGCTGTCGGCGGTGTTCGCCCTCTTCCGGCTCGGCTCGCGCATCGTCATGTTCCGCATCGGTCGCCAGATCGAGTTTCGGTTGCGCAACGACTACTTCTCGCACCTGCAGCGACTCCCGCAGTCGTTCTTCAACTCGCACCGCACCGGCGACCTCATGTCGCGCGCGGTGAATGACATCAACGGTGTCCGCCTCTTCCTCGGCATGGGCCTGCTCAATATCGTGCAGACACCGGTGCTCTTTGTCGGCGCGATCGTGGTCATGCTCGGCATCGATCCTGCCCTGACCCTGTGGGTGGTCGCGCCCTATCCGGCCTTCATTCTCATCACCCGCTTCTTCGGTCGGCGCATGTTCGCAGCCAACATGGAGGGGCAGGAGCAGCTCGGCCGGGTGTCGACCCTCGTGCAGGAGAACGCATCCGGAGTGCTGGTGGTGCGTTCGAACTCCCTCGAAGATCGGGAGCGCAGGCGCTTCGAGGACGAGAACCTCACTTTGTATGCGCGGATGATGAAGGTGGCGAAGATCAACATCACCATGCAGAGCGTGGTGGGTCTGCTGCCTGCCGTCACCGCCGGCCTGGTCATCCTGGTCGGGGGGCGCGCGGTTGTGGCAGGCACGCTGGCGAGTGAAGACCTGTGGGTCTTCTGGATCTATATCGGCATGCTGACCTTTCCGACCATCATGCTCGGGTTCGTCATCTCGATTGCCCAACGAGGCTTTGCGGGCCTGGTACGGATCGGGGAGGTGCTCGACACCGATCCCTCGATCAAGGACCGCCCGGACGTTGAGCCGATGACCGAGATTCGCGGCCAGATCGCACTGCGGGGCCTGCGCTTCTCCTATCCCAAGGAGGGGTCTGAACCGGTACTGGCCGAGGTCGACCTCGACATCGAGTCCGGAAAGACGGTCGGCATCGTCGGGCCGGTCGGCGCGGGGAAGAGCACGCTGGTCAGCGTCGTTCCACGTTTGCTCGAAGTGAGCGACGGGCAGGTCTTCATCGACGGTATCGACGTCAACCGCGTGCCGGTGGGTCTGCTGCGCTCGTCGATCGCCATGGTGCCGCAGGACAGCTTCCTGTTCTCGACCACGCTCGCGGACAACATCCGATTCGGCCGCCCCGATGCGACGATGGACGAGGTGCGCGACGCGGCTCGGCGAGCGCACGTGCTGTCGGACATCGAGGACTTCCCCGAGGGCTTTGACACCCAGGTGGGGGAGCGCGGAATCACGCTTTCGGGCGGGCAGCGCCAACGTGTGGCCATCGCGCGGGCGCTCGTCCTCGACCCGTCGATCCTGATTCTCGACGACGCCTTGTCCAGCGTTGATCACGCGACCGAGGAGGCGATCCTCGGAGACCTCGACTCGGCACGCACCGGGCGGACCTGCTTCATCGTTGCTCATCGCATTTCGGCCGTGCGCGGTTCCGACCAGATCCTGGTGCTCGAGCGAGGCCGCGTCAGCGAGCGTGGCACCCACCGTCAGTTGGTGGAGATGGGTGGCTTCTACGCCCGCCTCAACGAGCGCCAGAAGCTCGAGGAGGAGATCGAGGAGATGGAGCCGGTCGTGGCGGCCGCCGCCGCGGGCGCGAACATGGCCGATAGTGAGGGCGTGGGGTGAGCGATCTGCACGAGGAACAGGCCCTCGGCAAGGTCTACGACTCCGACCTGATCCGACGGCTGTGGCCCTTCCTGCGCCCGTACCGGGGGTGGATCGGCTTCACGTTTCTCCTGATCCCACTGCGCGGCGCCCTCGAGGTGATCCCTCCGCTGGTGATCGGCGCAGCGCTCAACTTCCTGGTCTCGGGATCAGTATCGTCCGACGTCGCGTGGGTCGAGCGCATCCTGGCGCCGCCCGAGGACTTCGAAGTCCTGTTGTGGCTCTTCCTGGTGCTCGTCAGCGTGGCCGCGGCGTTGCTCGCGCTCGAGTTCCTGCGCGGTTGGTCGATGGTGATCCTCGGCCAGAAGACCGTCCGCGACGTTCGCGGCCGACTCTTCGACCACGTTCAGCGCCTACCGATGCGCTTTTTCGACCGATACCCGGTCGGCCGGCTGGTCACACGCCTGACCAACGATCTCGAAAACCTCGCCGAGATGTTCTCGATGGGCGTGGTGGCCCTGGTCGCCGACCTCTTCATCATGGCGATCTTCGCCTACGTCATCTTCACCATCGATCCGCGCCTGGCGGCGGTGGCGATGGGCGTCGTGCCCTTCCTCGCCATTGCCGCCGTCATCTTCCGCTACAAGGTGCGCGAGGCCTTCCGGGAGGTGCGGGTGAAGATCGCGCGCCTCAACGCCCACCTGCAGGAGACCATCTCGGGCATGAAGGTGGTACAGCTCTTCGCCCGCGAGCGCCGCAACCTCGCCGACTTCGAGCGCATGAACGCGTCACACCGCGACTCGTGGTACCGCTCCATCAACTACGACGCGCTGCTCTTCTCGTCGGTGGATCTGGCGACCAACCTGACCCGTGCGCTGATCTTCTGGTACGGCGCGCGACTCATGGGCGCGGAGGGGATGTCGATCGGCACCGTCTACGTCTTCACCGACTACATGGGTCGCTTCTTCCGGCCCCTGATGGACCTATCGGCCAGATACTCGGTCATGCAGTCGTCGATGGCGAGTGCGGAGCGGGTGTTTCAGCTCTTCGACGAAGCCACCGAGCCGCCGGATCTGGATCCCGCAGCGGACGCGTCGGCGGACGAGCGGGTACGGGGCGAGGTGGTCTTCGAGAACGTGACTTTCGCTTACGGAGACGGACCGGTGCTCAATGACGTCTCCTTCCGTGTCGCCCCGGGCGAGCGCGTCGCCTTCGTCGGCCATACCGGCTCCGGTAAGACCACGACGCTGAAGCTCCTAGCGCGACTCTACGAGCTGCAAGGGGGGTCGATCCGCATCGACGGCCTCGACATACGGGAGATGTCGCGCCAGCGCCTGCGCGACGCCATGGCCTTCGTGCTGCAGGACGTCTTCCTGTTCGACGGTGACCTGCGCTACAACATCTTGCTCGGCGCAGCCATCGACGACACGGTGATGGAGCAGGCTGTCGACGCCACTCACGTCCGGCCGCTGGTCGAGCGCATGCCCGAGGGCTACGCTCAGCCGGTCAGCGAGCGCGGGGTCAACTTCTCGACCGGCGAGCGGCAGCTCCTTTCCTTCGCCCGCGCCCTGGTCCGCGACCCCTCGATCCTGCTACTGGACGAAGCGACCTCGAGCGTCGATACCGAGACCGAGGCTCTCGTTCAGGACGCTCTCCATCATCTGCTCGAAGGCAAGACGTCGATTGTCGTCGCCCACCGGCTCTCGACCATCCGCGACGTCGACCGCATCTACGTCATGCACCGCGGCGAGATTTGCGAGGAAGGCAACCACGACGAACTGCTCGAGCGCCGCGGCCTCTACTGGCGCCTCTACCAGATCCAGTTCGCCCAGCAGGAGGGCTTTGCGGCCTGAGCGCCTCACGTTCTCGCATAGTAGGGAACGACTATGAGCACGATCCCGACGACGACAAGAACAACGGTGTTCGAGGTGAAGTACGGGAAGATCATGAGGGCCAACCCGCAGACCATCGGGACCGCGGCCTGCTGCTTCTTGCCGTACACAAGAAGCCCGAGCCCGATCGAGCCGAACAGCATGCCCCAAAAGAGCCAGGACCCGTTCAACGCTGCCCCACGGCCTTGGCTCGGGGAGAGTCGGCCGCAGCTACTCGACCTGGAAAGGAGCGCTCCACGCGCGGTTGCCCCACACGATTCGTAGGCGCCCGCCGCCTTCTTCCTTGGTGAGCTCGACGAGGAACTCTTCTTGCGGAGTCTCGAGCTCGGCGACCTCGAGGTGGACCTCAGCGGCGTCTGTCTCCGGGTCGTACTGGGACCCCCACATGTCGGCCTGGTTATTGAAGACCAGGTGCCAACCGTCTTCGACCCGTTTCATCCAGACGCCGTAGCAACCGGGGTAGTTGGGGGCCAGGTTGAAGGCGGGCACGCGGGCGTCACCAAAGACAAGGTCGGCGTCGGTGAGGAGCTTCATGGTCCGGCTGCTGGTGTAGCTGAAGATTTCCCCGGCACGGGTCGCGAGTAGGCTTTCGTGGTCTTTGGAGCCGATCGCCATGTCCCCGTGCTTGATACGTAGCTGTTTTCCCGATCCGAGGTCTAGCTTGGCTTGACTGGAGCCGAAGCGACGCCGAGGCCCTGAAGGCACGTCAGACGCCGCAGCGGCCGCCAGAGCGGCCTCGGCGACGATGCCGGCCAGCTCGGCCGCGCGCTCGCCGGTGAAATCGGCCGAGAAGAGCCCGTTCTCGTCGCCGAAGCTGCCGACGAGGGCGCCGTCTTCGAGAACGACGCTGACTTCGATGCGTAGGACGTTGCCGGAGAAGTTGGCGTCGTAGGCGAGCACCAGGCCCTGGTCGGTCTTGGTGATGGTATCGATGAGCTGTGGCTCTGGCGAGAGTGCGGTTGCCAGGGCTGCCCGGACCTCACCGTCCTCGCCCACGATCTCTAGCACGAGCTCGACCGGTGTCTCTTGAAAAACGGCGGCAAGAGTCCACGTTCCTAGGTACTCCTCGACGTCGGCGACCGAGAGGGGTTGGGCTCTCGTCGCGGACCCGAGGCCCACGAACCCGACGATCGTGAGTGCGGCCACAAGGCCTGCCGCGGTGGTGCCGATCTGCTTTCTCACACTCTCCTCCTTGGGTACGTCGCCGAGGCGTATGCCTCGATCCTCGCGTGCAGTACACTACCAAGGTAGGAGTGTGCGGAACGACAGAGGAGATGTCATGAGAATCGCAATCACCGCTCTCGCCCTGACGATGCTTGCAGCCCCGGCCGCCTGGGCCGTTGATGTGCCCGAGCAGCCGACGTTCAACCGCGACGTGCTGCCGATCCTGCAGGAGAACTGCCAGGAGTGCCATCGCCCGAAGGCGATCAACATCTCCGGAATGGTGGCGCCATTCGCGCTGATCTCCTATGACGAGGCGCGTCCGTGGGCGAAGTCCATTGCCAAGGCGGTGGAGTCGCGCAAGATGCCTCCCTGGTTCGCGACCGAGGAGTTTCATGGTGTCTTCCGCAACGAGCGTGGCCTGACCACCGATGAGATCGAGACCGTGGTGCGCTGGGCCGCAACCGGCGCCAGCCGCGGGTTGGAGCAAGACGCTCCGCCTCCACTTGAGTTTAACGACTCGGAGTGGTGGCTCGGTGAGCCCGATCTGGTCGTCTCGCTGCCGGAACCGGTCTGGGTCGGCGACGAGATCTACGACTGGCAGCCCAACATCGACATCGTCCTGACTGAAGACATGCTGCCGGAGGACCGCTACCTGCGAGCGGTCGAGTGCCAACCCGGAAGCGAGGGTGTCCATCACATCGTGATCGCCGCCATGCCTCCCGGTGGCGACGACGGGAGCCTCGCTGCCGCAGCGGGCGGCAAGGGTATCGGCGGTCTCGCTCCCGGTTCCGAGCCGAGCATGGCCCTTGAGGGCTACGGGATTCTGCTCGAGAAGGGCTCGACTCTGCGCGTCAACATGCACTACTTCAAGGAGCCCGGCGAAGGCACCGGCTTCTACGACCAGTCGACTATCGGCTTGCACTTCTACCCCAAGGACGCGGAGGTCACCGAGATCGACGGAGATCCGCTCGGCACCCTGGACTTTGAGATCCCGCCAGGTCAGCCGGAGTGGCAGGTGGCCCACGCGCGGACCTTCGAGCGGGATTTTTCGGTGCTTTCCTACCTGCCGCACATGCACCTGCGAGGGGTCGCTGCTCAGTACGTAGCGGTTCTTCCCGACGGTACCCAGGAGACGATCCTCGACGTACCGAAGTACGACTACAACTGGCAGGTCAGATACCAGTATCCCGAGCCCCGCCCCTTCCCGGCGGGAACGAGGATCGAGGTCACTTGGACCTTCGACAACTCGGAGCTCAACAAGAGCAACCCGGATCCGTCGAAAGCGATCGATTTCGGCCTCGAGACCATCGACGAGATGGCCTTCGGCTTTATCAACTACGTGTGGGATGACGCCCCTGGCGCGGAAGCGACTGCAGGCGGCGGTAGCTAGAGCGACCCGACCCGCGCGTTGATCCAGATCGCCTGGTCGGCATCGGCAGCCGGCAGCGGGTCTTCGTGGGTGCCGCCGCGGCCACTCAGTACCCGCCGATTCTCGTCCAGCGCAGGAGCTTCGGGATCGAGGGGAGGGTCGGCCCGATCCTCAGTCGCGGTTCTGCCAGTAGGGCTGCTCGTCCTCGTAGCAGGTGCCGTCCAGGTCCTCGGTCCTGGCCAGGAAGTAGGCTTGGGCGTCGGCGATGGACTTGTTGTAGACCGTCGGACCGATCTCCTCGAGGATGTACTGCAGTACCAGCTCGGCCTTCAGATCGCCGATCTCCTGGTCGAGCTCCTCGTCGAAGAAGCGCTTGAGCGAGGCGCGAAGCTCGGAGCGGGTCTCCTTAGGTAGCTCGATCGCCACTTTCGCGCCTCAGTATTGAATCCCGATGGCTTCGCAGAGAAATCCGATGAAGGCGCTGGCGGACTTGAACGACTTTGCGATGCGATCTGGAAGGCCCGGGACTTCGAGCTTCTCAGGCTCGAGGGTGGCGGTGGCTATGAAGTCCTTGCGCTTGAGATCCACGATCATCGGGTGGTCTTCGTCGTAGCCCTTCGGCGGCCGCACGAGAGTGTCGCCGCCGAGCTCGTAGGCGGCGGCGAAGGCTTTGGCGTCGCAGACGCGCTTCCAGCGCTTCGGGTCGATGGCGATCGCTTGCCGGATGTCGGCGAGGGCGTCGCGCTCGGGGCGCCACAGACCGACTCCGAGAAAGACCGAGTCGGGCTCGATGTGCAGGTAAAAGCCTGGCGCGTGGATGTTCTTGCCACGCTCGTGCCGGAATTGAATGCCGACGTTGGTCTTGTAGGGCGTCTTGTCGTTGGAGAAGCGGGTGTCGCGGTAGATGCGCATCATCGAGCCGCCGGTCTTTTTTGGAATCGCCTCGAAGTGCTTGGAGATCTTGCGGATCCGCGGCTCCATGGCGCCGATGAAGGCAAGCGCCGGCTCCACGACCTCGGACTCGTAGCGGGCCTTGTTGGCCTTGAACCAGTCGCGGTCGTTGTTGTCTGTGAGGTCTTCGAGAAAGTCGATGAGACTCGGGGAGAACGAATCAAAGGCGGCGCCGGGCATGTCGGGTCTCCAGGTCGCTCGAGGGTGTCAGTTCTTGCCGAAGCCCGAAAGGCGCTCCTGGAGATCCGGTCCCGGTCCCGGGCTTTCGGCGCGCTCGAAGGCGAGGGCGTCGCGCAGCGTGAAACTCTGACCACCGTTGATGAGCATCTTGTCGGCGCGAAGGGTGTGCCAGGAGTTGGCGGCGATGGCCAGCGCCAGCTCCCGGGTCGCGCTGTCGAGGTGGTCGTCGGCGACGCACTCGTTGGCAAGACCGAGCTCGGCCGCCTCGGTGCCCGAGACCACTCGGCCGGTCAGCATGATCTCCTTCGCTTTGATCGGACCGATTCGGCGCGGCAGCCGCTGCGTCATGCCCCAGGTCGGCGTCATTGCCCACTTACCGTGGGTGTCGGCGAGCTTGGCAGATGCCGCCACCACCATCAGATCGCAGGCCAGCGCCAACTCGAGGGCACCGGTGTAGCAGTGGCCGCGCACGGAGGCGATGACCGGCTGCGCCAGGGCCTCGATGGCCTCCAGTGTCTCGGCCTGGAAATAGGGCTCAGGAGCCTTCTCGCCGGCCTGGATAGCCTTCAGGTCGTTGCCGGCGGAGAAGGAGCGTCCGGCGCCACGCAGGATGACGCAGCCGACCGAGGCAGTCTCGGTGGCAAGACTGTCGATGTGTCCGCGCAGCTCGACGAAGAGTGCGGGGCTCAGCGCGTTCAGCGCCTCGGGGCGGTTCAGGGTGAGGGTGCAGATGCCCTGTTCGTCGCTACGGACAACGAGGTCGCTCATGAGTGCTCCTTTCGGTCTAGTGGGTCGGAACGTGCTCGTGGAGGAATTCGATCATCGCCTCGTTGACCTCCGCCGGCGATTCCTGCTGGACCCAGTGGCCGACGGCTGGTACGACTACGACGTTCTTCAGGTGGGGGACTGAAGGGCGCATCAGCGCCTCGAGTCGGGCGGTGTCGGCGCCCCGGATCACGCCGTCCTTTTCTCCGGCGATGAAGAGCACCGGCTGAGCCACCTGGGCTCCGGTCAGCTCGGGTGTGATCTCCCAGTTGCGGTGGAAGTTGCGGTAGTAGTTGATGCCACCGCGAAAACCAGCGTGTGTGAACTGGGCGACGTAGTAGTCGAGGTCGTCGGCAGCGAGCCAATCTGGGAGCTCTTTGGGAGCGCCGGACCGGTCGATCATGCCGCCGGCCGAGCGCAGCGGATCGGTGATCGTCGGCGGCTCGCGCGGAGTATCGGGCGAGGTGTAGAGCCGACTCAGGAGGCCGCGGGGGTCCGCGTCGAACTCCTTCTCGGCCACCCCGGGCTCTTGGAAGTAGAGGATGTAGAAGAAGTTGTCGCCGTGTGCCTGCTCGAGCATCTGAATTAGCGATCGCTCTGCGCGGCCGGAGTAGGGCACGCTCATGTTGATGACCGCCGACGTGTGATCAGGCTCGAGCAGCGCGCACTGCCATGCGACGAGCGCTCCCCAGTCGTGACCCACGAACACCGCGCTGTCCTCGCCGAGCGTCTCGATCAGCCCCACCACGTCGCTGCAGATGTGGTGGATGTCGTACTCGTTCGTCGCTTCCGGCGCTGCGCTGTGTCCGTAGCCGCGCATGTCGGGAGCCACGGCGCGGTAGCCCGCCTCGGCGAGTGCCGGGAGTTGGTGTCGCCACGAGTACCAGGACTCGGGCCAGCCATGAAGCAGCAGCACTAGCGGTCCATCGCCGCGCTCGGCGATTCGTAGCCGGATGCCGTTGACGTCGACGAAGTGGAGGCGATTGCCGAGGACGGTTTCGCTCATCGATCCCTCCTCTGGGGCTTGCGCGGAATGAGTGGATCCGACCACGGAAGCGACCAGGACGGCAGCCGCCAGGAGGCGTCGCGCGATTTTGGATCTCGCCATGGGGGCGGGAGCATAGCAAGCGATTGTTTGCGAGCCACCCGTGCTCGACCGTTGGCGGAGGTGTCCTCTAAGGAGGTCGATCTTTGTCCGCGGGTCGATGGCAAGGCTGTCCGAGAATCTGCAAGAATTAGATTTCAAAGGGCTTATCTCGATTCGGGGCGGTCTGGCACCGAGGTTGCGTTGCTACTCCTCGAGTCCCTCCGTCGGAGGGAGCCAAACAGGAGATCAAGCAATGAAGCGCAAGACCACGACTCTACTGGCCGGGTGTCTGATCGTTCTGAGCGCGGCGGCGGCCTCGGCGCAGACACGTGTACCCTACAACGACAACCCCAACTCCTTCCGCATTCGCTCGGGTGAGTTCCGGCCTGACGGCAACTCGATCTACTGGGAGCAGCGTGAGATCGATTTCTTCGGCACCGCCGACGACTGGGAGGACTCCAGCTGGGGTGTGGACTTCCAGCATCGCTGGAGCGAGCACCTCGGCTTCCGCATCGGCTTCAACAACTGGGATGGGGGGGTGCGGACTTCGTTCCGTGACTTCGTAGACGATGACGACTTCGAGATCGAGCACGATGCCAGCCTTGATGTGGATCGACTGGACTTCGGCATCGTCTGGTACCCGATCCGTGCGAGCCGCCGCCTCGCCCCTTACGTTGGCGGTGGCTTCTCGTTCGCCGAGTACGCCCTCGAGGAGCGCGGTGACTTTATCGATTTCGGCACCTTCGACGTCACGGAGGAGAGAGTCTTCACCGAGGACAACACCATGGGTTGGTTCTGGGTGGCGGGCCTCGAGGTGGGGCTAGCCGAACACGTCGCGGCGTTTGGCGAGGCCCGCTGGTACGCCGTCGACGACAGCCTTCGCAATGGGTTCCGCGAGTTCGGCAACCTCGACCTCGGCGGCCGGGACCTCTCGGCAGGGCTCGCCTTTCGCTGGTAGCAACGAGGCCCG
>JAYZDP010000193.1:0-6125 GCA_036337765.1 Acidobacteriota bacterium | reverse complement strand
GAATCGGGAACGCGGTCGTGAGCACCTTCGTTCTCGTGCACGGCGCCTGGCACGGCTCGTGGTGCTGGGAGCGTGTCGTGCCGAGGCTCGAGGCGGCGGGCCACACCGTGGTCGCTCCGGATCTTCCCGGGCACGGGAAAGACCCCACGCCGATCGCGGACGTCACCCTCGCCCGCTACACGGACCGGATCTGCGAGGTACTCGACGCGCAGACCGAGCCGGTGGCCCTGGTCGGGCACTCGATGGGGGGGATTGTGCTCACCGCGGTCGCAGAGAAGCGGCCGATGAAGATCCGGGTGTTGGTGTATCTGGCCGCTTTCCTGACCGGCGGCGAGAGCCTGAGCTCGACGATGGCACAAGAACCCACAAGTCTTCTGGCCGACGGTCTGAAGGTCGCGCCGGACGGCGCCTCCGCAACCGTTCGTGAGGACGTCGTGATCCCGGCCTTCTACGGGCGCTGCAGTCCCAAGGACGCGGCGAGCGCTTTGTCCCGTCTAGTGCCGCAGGCTCTCCAGCCGGTCGGCTCAGAGATCTCGATCACCATGCACGGTGCGGGTGGTCTGCCGCGGGTCTACATCGAGTGTCTCGACGATCGGGCCGTGCCCCTTGAGCTGCAACGCAGGATGGTGGCGACGCACCCCTGCGAGGCGGTCTTTTCAGTCGACGCCGACCACTCACCGTTCTATTCGGCCGTCGACGAGCTTTGCGAGACCCTGCTTCAGGTATGAGGAGGCGAAGGATTCGCTGGATGAAGGGGCTGTGCGTAGCGCTCGTGGTCGTGGTGATTGCCGCCGCTGGCTGCACGAGCGCCGGCTACTACGGTCAGTCGATTCGCGGCCAGCTCTCCATTCTGGTCAAGCGGCGCTCCTTCGAGTCGATTCTCGACGATCCCCGTGCCGATCGAGACCTGCGCAGCAAGCTCGAGCGCGTTGCCCAGATGCGAGACTTCGCCTCGAGCGAGCTCGACCTCCCCGACAACGGCAGCTACCGCTCCTATGTCGAGCTGGATCGGGAGCACGTGGTCTACAACGTCGTGGCGGCGGAGGAGTTCTCGGTGGACGCGAAGACCTGGTGCTTTCCGGTCGTCGGCTGCGTCGCCTATCGCGGCTATTTCAAGCGCGAGAAGGCCGCGCGCTTCGCGTCCCGGCTCGACGAGGAGGGCTACGACACGACCGTGGACGGGGTAGCCGCTTACTCCACCCTCGGTTGGTTCCGCGACCCGGTCCTGAGCACTTTTCTCGATCGGTCCGAATCGAGCCTGGCGGCGCTGCTGTTTCACGAGCTTGCTCACGAGAAGGTCTACGTCAAAGGTGACTCCGCCTTCAACGAGTCCTACGCGACGACGGTCGAACTCGCGGGCCTGGAGCGCTTCCTCGACACCGATGCAGCTCAGGCCGTTTTGGAAACAGCGAGGATTCGCCGCGAGCGGCAGGCGGACTTCTCGGCTCTGGTCGCCGCCTGTCGGGACCGCCTGCTGCCGATCTATGCCGACGCGAAGCTCAGCGACGACAACAAGCGCGCCCGCAAGGCGGATGCCATTGCGGCGCTCGTCGCCGAGTACCGGGGTCTACGGGATGGGGAGTGGGCCGGCTATCCCGGCTACGACGCGTGGTTCGAGCAGGACCTCAACAACGCACACCTCGCCTCGGTCGGTACCTACAGCACCTTGGTGCCCGAGTTTCAGCGCCTTCTAGCTAGTCTCGACGGGGACCTCTCCGCCTTCCACGCTGCGGTCAAAGAGCTCGGCCGCCTCGACTTCGAGGAGCGTCGACGGCGGCTTGATCGCACGTGATGCGCTAGGGATTCACCAACCCGACGACTTCGACTCGACAGTCGTTGAATGTGGCGCCGCCGCCCAGGTCGGTGAGCGAGTCGTTGACCAGGGCGTTGGAGGTCGCACCGTTGCGTGTGTTGTGCGACCAGATGCCCTTCGGTAGAACGACCACCCCCGGGCGGAGGTTTGGGCTGAGGCGGACCGCGCAGTGCACCTCGCCAAGTCGGTTGTGGATGCGCACCAGATCTCCACTGGCCAAGCCACGGGGATTCGCGTCAGCGGTTGCCATCTCGAGCACGGCCTGGTCGCGATAGAGCTCGCCGAGGCTCGAGTTGGTGGTGCGGTGAGTCGACGGCGACAGCAGCGCGAGCGGATAGTCGTGGGTGGCGGGATCGGGCTGGTAGGCGTACAGGCCCTCCGGAGCCTCGCGATCGAGATGTTCCGGGAAGAGATCGATGCGACCGTCGGGAGTGTCGGGCTTAAGATCGACCATCTGCACCGGCCGGCCGCCGGTCTCGGGAACGACGAGGCCTGTCGCTGCCAGATCTTCGAGGATCCTCGGCCTGTCCGAGGCCAGGGCGCGCCTCAAGCCCTCGACGCCGAGAGGGTCGTCGGGCTGATCGAGCCCGAGGCGGTCACAGAGCGCCTCGAAGACCTCGTAGTTCGGCTTTGCCTCGCCTACGCGGTCGACAATTGGCGTGACGTCCTGCGCTAGGTGCGGCCCGTAGGCGACGCGCAGGTCGTGATGCTCGAGGAAGGTCGTAGCCGGCAGCACGATGTCGGCGAAGGGCACGGTGTCCGTGTGTACCTGATCGAAGACCACGGTGAAGAGATCCTCACGGGCGAGGCCCCGTTTGACCGCCTCCTGATCGGGCAAGGTGGCGACGGGGTTGTTGTTGTATACGAAGAGCAGGTCCACCGGCGGGCCTTCGTCGCCGTTGAGCAGCCGTCCAACATGGTTCATGTTCACGATTCGGGTCTGCGCCTCGCGGGCTGCGGCGGCGCGGTCGGAGCGCAGCGGGATCGATCGCGAGTTGCTCAGGGTGTAACCGCCGCCCCTGACCCCGAATTTGCCCGCGACCGCCGGCAGGGCCAGGACCGCAGCGACCGCCGAGCCGCCGTTGCGATTGCGCTCCAAGCCCCAACCACACCGGATCAGCGCCGGAGATGCCTTTGCGTAGCTCCGTGCGAGCCAGTCGAGATCGGACGCGTCGACTCCGGCGAGGTCGGCCGCGCGCTCGAAGCTCCACTCGGAGGACCGCCGCGACAGCGCGTCGCTGCCGCGCGTATGGCCCTCGATGAAGGAGCGATCGGCCGCCCCCGACTCGAACAGCCAGCGGTGCAGGCTCAGCGCAACGGGCAGATCCGTGCCCGGGTGCAGCTGCAGGTGGAGATCGGCCTTGGCGGCGAGCGGGGTGCGGCGCGGATCGATGACCACCAGGATCGTGCCGGCGCGCTGCGCGCGTTGAAGGATCGGCACCAGGTGGATGTTCGCGGCCGAAGGATTGGCGCCCCAGACGACGATCAGCGCGGCCTCGGGGTAGTCCTCCGGGGCGACTCCGGGCATCGAGGCATAGATCCCCGAAATGGCGGCGCCGGTAGCGGCGGCACAGACGCTACGCTTGAGTCGCGAGGCGCCCAGGCGGGCGAAGAAGCGCGCGTCGGTCGTGTCCTGGGTGAGCGCGCCGTTGGAGCCGCCGTAGGACAGCGGCAGGATTGCTTCTGCTCCGGCTTGATCGCGCACCCGCTCGATCGCGTCGGCGATGGCGTCGTAGGCCTCGCTCCACCCGATCTCTTCGAACCGTCCTTCGCCTTTGGCGCCGATTCGGCGCAGCGGGCTGCGGAGGCGGGCGTCGCCGTAGACGCGGCGCGGAAAACGACGCACCTTCGAGCAGATGAATCCCTGGGTGAAGGTGTTGTCGAGGGTGGCGTCGATGCGCGTGGCGATGCCGTTTTCGACCTCGACGGCGAGCGAGCAGGCGTCGGGGCAGTCGAGCGGGCAGGCGGTGCGCAGGGTGGCCATTCAGCGATCCTACCGGAGCCGCTCTTCGGTCCCGGGCTCGATCTGACGGTCGCTAACTGTGTCTTGTTGGTCGGAGGTGGCTCCGATACGCTCTGCTGCCTGTCTGGTCGCCTTGGCGACACGTCTCGCCGCGGAGGTGACACATCATGAGCGATCGAGCCAAACAGCGCGTCTTCAATTTCTCTCCGGGGCCGGCGACGCTGCCCCTGTCTGTTCTTGAACAGATCCAGCGGGACATACTGGCCTATCCGGGTGCGGGAGCCTCGATCCTGGAGATCAGCCATCGGTCGCCGACGATGGACGACATCCTCGACGAGACCGAAGCCAACCTGCGTTTGTTGTTGTCGATCCCCGACAACTACCGGGTGCTCTTCATGCAGGGTGGGGGACGGCTGCAGTTCTCGCTCGTACCCCTCAATCTGCTTTACGGTCGTGGAACGAGTGCCCAGTACGTCCTCACCGGATCATGGGGCAAGAAGGCGATCGACGAGGCGCGCCGAGAGGGTGAGGTCAGTCTGGCCTGGGACGGGAGCGGTGTCGACTTTTGCCGCGTGCCCACCAACGAGGAGCTCGACCTCGACCCGCTGGCGGCCTACATCCACTACACCTCGAACGAGACCATTCAGGGCGTCCAGTTCCCCGCTGAGCCCGCGGTGGGTGAGGTGCCTCTGGTCTGCGACACGTCGTCGGACTTCCTGTCCCGTCCGATCCCGATCGATCGCTACGGCCTGCTCTACGCCTGCGCGCAGAAAAACGCCGGCGCGGCCGGTCTGACCGCGGTCATCGTGCGCGACGATCTGCTACGCACGGACGGCGAACTGCACACCATGCTCGACTACGGGCTCTACGCTCGGCAACGCAGCCTGGTCAATACACCTCCGGTCTTCGCGATCTACATCCTGATGCTGGTGACGCGCTGGCTGATGCGAGACATGGGCGGTCTGGATGCCGTGGCCACGCACAACGCCGCTAAAGCAAGCCTGCTCTACGAGGTGCTCGACTCGTCCGACGGCTTCTACTCCGGTCATGCAGAGCCGGCGAGCCGTTCGCTCATGAACGTCACTTTCCGTCTCCCGGACGACGAGACCGGCGCAGCCTTTCTCTCCGAGGCGCGCGATGCCGGCCTTCATCAGCTCAAGGGACACCGCTCGGTGGGTGGCGTCCGTGCGTCGATCTATAACGCCATGCCGGTTGCGGGGGTCGAGGCCCTACGGGACTTCATGATCACCTTTCGTGGGTCCCGCTAGCATGCTGCAGGAATGCCGATCTCGGGCCGCGACGTAAGCGTCATCGTCCCGACCTTCGATCGCGCCCATACGCTTTCGCGAGCGCTGGACTCTGTCTTCGCGCAGAGCACCCCTGCGGGAGAGGTCCTGGTCGTTGACGACGGCTCGACCGACGGTACCGAGGAGTTCGTCGCGGACCGGTATCCCCGTGCTCGCTGTCTGGTGCAGGAGCGAAGGGGGGTCAGTGCGGCCCGAAACCGTGGCGTTGCCCAGGCCCGCGGCTCTTGGATCGGCTTCCTCGACAGCGACGACGAGTGGCATCCTCACAAGCTCGAACGGCAGCTTGAGTCGCTCAGCGAATCGAGCGAGTTGCGCGTTTGCCACACCGACGAGATCTGGATCCGCAACGGTCGTCGTGTGAACCCGGGCCACCGCCATCGCAAGTGTTCGGGCCGGATGTTCCGGGACTGTCTGCCGCTGTGCGCGATTTCTCCGTCGTCGGTGTTGATCCACCGTGACGTTTTCTCGGACGTGGGTACCTTCGACGAAACCCTGCCGGCCTGTGAGGACTACGATCTGTGGCTGCGCGTCTGCGCCCGCTACGAGGTGGTGCTCGTCGACGAACCTCTGATCGTCAAGTATGGCGGCCACGACGGCCAGCTCTCGCGCCAGTTCGAGGGCATGGACCGCTTCCGGATCGCCGCACTGGAGAAAATATTGGCGGCGGCCGAGCTGGACCCCATCGACTGGCAGGCTGCCCGCGACGTTGCGCTAGAGAAGCTCGACATCTATCTTGCGGGTGTGCGCAAGAGAAACCGGGTCGAGGAGGTCGCGGAGCTGGAGCTGCGCCGGCGCCGCCTCACCGAGGGCACTTCGCCGTGTCGAGGGCCGCGATGACGACGCACATCGCCGTGGCCATGTCCTGTGAAGCCCGCCCCCTGCTCGACGCCTTCGGGCTGCGTCGAGACCCGGCAGCCACCGCCTACCCGGTATTCGCGAGTGTGGGCATCGCGCTGGTGGTGACCGGAGTCGGGACGGTAGCCTCGGCCGGCGGCGTCGGCTACCTCGCGGGCCGCACCGGGGCGACGCGCGCCGATCCGTG
>JAYZDP010000192.1:0-39727 GCA_036337765.1 Acidobacteriota bacterium | reverse complement strand
CACATGACTCGAGGGCACCCAAACGTCATCGATCTCGATGTCGTGGCTGCCGGAGCCGCGCAGACCGCTCACCCTCCACGTATCCGCGATCGTGAACTCGGCGCGCGGCACCACGCACTCGATCAGCCGCACACGCCCGTCCTCTTCGTGGGCGCGCTCACCGTCTTGCTCGACGATGCACTGCCCCCAGAAGTACTGCGCCGCGTCGCAGCCGCTGGCGAACGGCCAGCGGCCCGAGATGCGGAAACCGTCCCCCTCTCCGACCGCACGGCCGAGGGGATTCAGGGCACCCGCCACGACCAGAGCAGGATCGGCATACAGGCGCCTAGCCAACTCGGGATCGAGGGCAGAACCGAGGATGCCTACGTTCTCGACGCCGATCATCAGCGTCCACCCGGTCGCCCCGTCGGCCCTCGCGATCGCTTCGATGACCCGGATCTGGGTTTCCGGATCGGTTTCACCGCCGCCGATCGCGCGCGGCGCGGCGATCTTGTAGAGGCCCGCGTCGCAGAACGCCGCCACCACGCGATCTGCGACCCTACGCTCGGCCTCGGCCTCATCGGCACCGCCGCGCACGAGATCCTGAAGGTCCCGCGCGCGCGACAGGTAATCGACTTCGATGACCATAGGAAGGGGCATCTTCCCACCGTAAGGGCTCGGCCGCGACCCGGGAACCGTGACCCGCCATTCTGCTAGTCTCTCGCCCGATCTCCCCGACAAATGTCGTTCACAGCCGCCATCGTCATTGCCGCGGTCGTCTTTGTCCTCGCGGCCCTGATCATCGCGCAGCAGAAGCGCGCCCAACCGGAACGCGCCGCCCAGCCCGACGCGACCGTCGACACGTCCTGGGACCACTACTTCGCACACCCGGCCGAGGCCCCCACGCGCGACCAACGGGCGATCCTCGAGGTAGGAAGCTCGACCGGCGAGGCTCGCGAGCGCCTCATCGGCGCGCTGCGTGAAGCCGGAGCCCTGGCACTTTCCGCGCCGGAGCCTCTACCGGTGTTACGGAAGGCGATCATGGACGCGACCGACCGATTCATCACGAGCGAGACGCTCTACGACGAGGAGGCCTCCGAAGGCCTAGCGTCACAGGACGCGGATGCCGTGATCGAGCAGGCGTTCCGCGTTGCTTTTCTCGGTTGCGCTTCGGCGACGCGACCGACGACGACTGGTACACCCACTACCTTCGGGTGGCCGACATGAACGCACGCAACGTCAATGTGATGCTTCACAAGACCCTGGCCGGGGAAGCCTCGGCACTCGAGACCTCGCTACACGGCCCGATGGCAGAGCAGATGCGTGACACGCGGGAGGCGCTGCTGCGCCACGCGCCGACCCAGCGCCAGATCGACGGGCTGACGCAGCTGATGAGCGAGCATTTCGAGCGTCTGTTCAGCGGCCAAGTCGGCCAGCTCCAGAACGGTACCCTCATCGATCCCGTGGCCGCCTTCGAAGTCGACGCCGCACTGCTGCACGCCATCCTCACCCGCGCCTTCCGCAATCCGGCCGAGTCCTGGCGTCGAATTCTTCAGGCGGCGCTCGGCGGTCGCGCAGAGGTGATCACCGACCGCGGTGACAATCTCCTCTCCATCGCCCACAAGGTGAAGCGCGCCTGGCAGGGCAGCGGCGAGGAAGGTCGGTTCGGGCATGCGCTTCGCGCCGGGTGCCAAACGGTCTTTGTCGATGCGCACTCGATGTCCGCCGAGCCGGTAGCCATCGCCGACGACATGCTCGAAGACGCGGCCTCGCTGATCGGAGCGATCCAGGACATCGTTCGGCGAGAGGAGTGAACGCCACGTCCCCGCGGCTGCGCCTGATCGGCATCGCGGTCCTGACGGTCTGGACCCTTCTACCCCGGCTGTGGCTCTCCAGCGTCGAGCCGAACCACCTTCGCGACTGGGACGAGCGTTACTCGGTACGTAACCTCGCGCTCATCCTCCAAGAGGGTCCCACCCGGATCGACAACGCCTCCTACCCGGGGATGTCGTTTCTCCTTCACCTGCCGCCGCTTGCGATCTGTCACTGGCTGTCGTCCAGCCTCGAACGGGCCGACCTGGCCATCGTCAACGACTCCGGCGGACCGCGGATGGAGAGGCGAGGCCGAGCCGACGGGCTCAACTTCACTCGGCTCGGCTACCGCGTCGTGCGATGCGTGAATAGCCTCTTCGGCCTGCTGTCGGTGATCCTGTGCTTCGCGATCGTTCGCAGATCCCTCGGAGACGCCTGGGGGTTGGCGAGCGCCTTCGCTCTGGCGTCGATACCGTGGCACATCCACATGTCTTCGGTCTTCAAGCCCGACATCGTGCTGCTCGCCTCGATACTCGCCGCGATCCTCTTGACACTCAGAGCATTGAGTCGCGGCGGGTACCGCGACTTCGCGATCGCCGGTGGCGCGGTCGGCGTTGCGCTGTCCGCAAAGTACAACGCCCTTCCCATCGCGATCCCGTTCGCGGCGGCGGCGCTGCTCACCCCCGACACGACTCGCTCACAGTTCGCGCACAGGGTGCTCCTCGGTGGGGGCGCCGCGGTGGCGATCTTCGTCGTCCTGAACCCGTGGATGCTGGGTGAGCCCGAAATCTACTTCAACGATTTCTCCCGAACTCTCGATCACTACGAACTCCAGGACCGCCAGCCGGGAGCGTCGCGTCTCGCGGTACTGATGAGCTTTCTACCCTCGCTGGCGGACCCGGGCTACCACGGCCCTCTCGTCGTCTTTTTCGCAGTCGTCGGCACGGCACTCGCAGCAGCGAGCCTCCTAAGGCAACGCTCGAAATCGGAGCTCTACCCGGACGGCTTGATCGCGCTCACCTTCGGCGTGGCGTACGTAGTTTCATACTCCCTCGCGAGCTCTCACGTCGCTGCCACGCACAACTGGCTTCCCGTCACGTGGGTGACCGCGTTTCTTGCCGCCGTCGCCGGCCGCAGGCTGCTGCGCACGGCCCCTTCGATTCCCGCAACTCTGGGGGTGTGTCTGGCTCTCGGCGCCTTCGTTGCGCTACCTGCCGCAGGCTTCGTCTACCGTCAGGCGGTCCCGCACCTCTTGACGGGAGCCATACGTGACATGCGCTCCTCCTGGGGCGGTCCGGCTGGCCGCGTCATCGTCAGCGAGATCGAACTGCCGCCCACCACCTGGAAAACGCGGTTCGCCACGATCATTCGGAACGAGCATCTGGGAGAGCTCCCGGACCCGCGTCTGATGATGGCAGACGCCGAGATCTACCTGGCGCACGGAACCTCGCGGGAGCGCTGGCAGCAGCGCGCGGCCAACATGCCAGCCGAGCAGGTCCTGGCGATCGAGCCAAAGCTCCTGCGCCAACGTGGCGAGCCGGTGAGGATCCTCTTTCACCCGCTGCGCCGCGGCGGGCGTCCGTACCCGCTGGTCATGGAGCGCAGTGAAGACGGCTCGTTCGTGGCCACACTTCAGCCGCCGCCGCGTGCCCACTCCGTCTCGCTCGAGCTGGCGGCGACCACCGGCTCGGTTGCGACAGCGTCGATCGGCCGAACCCCACGCCCACTCCACCCCTCCCAGAGGTTCGTAGACGACACCTGGCGCATGGCCACTGAGCGGGTACGGTTGCGCCGGGGCCGGACCGAGATCCGCATCGTCTTCGAGACCCAGAGTCCCGATGAGCTCACCGTCGAAGTGATCTACTGGCGACGCCCCGAGACCCCCGGCTGATGTCCGAGCTCCGCTTTCTCGTGTTCGACGCCTATCCGCAGTCGGGCCGCGACGCGCTCACGGCCGCCGGAGGCACCGAGGCTGGCACCCTCTACCGCCGACTCCTCGAACGCCTCGAGCCCGGCGCAGCCGTGGACGTGGCGTTTCCCGCCGATGGGCCACCGGCGACGCCCAACGGGGTAGCTCTGGAGGACTACGACGGATGGGTGTGGACCGGCTCGAGCCTGACTATCTGGCACGACGACGACCCCGCAGTACGCACTCAGATCGACCTCGCCCGCCACGGATATGAGGTGGGCATGCAGCAGTTCGGTAGCTGCTGGGCGGCGCAGCTCGCCGCCACGGCCGCGGGAGGCGAGGTGGGCCAAAACCCCAGGGGGCGAGAGTTCGGTTTCGCTCGTGAGATCGAGCTCAACTCGGCAGGTCAGGCCCATCCAATGTTTGAAGGCAAGAGCCACGTATTCGACGGCTTCACCTGCCACGCCGACATCGTAACGGGCCTGCCCGAATCGGCGACGCTTTTGGCATCCAACGAGTTCACGCCGATCCAGGCACTCGCGGTCGACCACGTCTCGGGTAGCTTCTGGGCCATTCAGTACCACCCGGAGTACGACCTGCGCGAGATCGCCGCGCTGGCTCGCCTACGGCGCGAAGAGCTGATCGAGCAGGGCAGCTTCGGCACGCGCTGGGAGGTTCGTAGCTGGGTCGAGGCCGCGGAAACACTGGAGGATGCCGAAGATCGTGAGGACCTCAAGGACGTCCTCGGCGCCCGCGCTTCGGTACTCGAGCCCGGCCCCCGCACCCTCGAGGTTCGCAACTGGATCGACCACGCGGTCAAACCCAGGCGCGCCGACAGGTGAGCGCCAGCAAGACTCCCTGGCGAGCGTTTGCCTTCGTCTGCCTGGTCGCCTGGACGCTCGCGCCCCGACTCTCGCTCGCCCAGATCGAGCCGAAGCAGCGCAAAAGCTCAGACGAGCGCTACACGATGCGCAACGTCGCCTACCTGATGACAGAGGGGCCGGCGCGGATCGACAACGATTTCTACCCGGGACTGTCCTTCGCGCTGCATCTTCCGGTTCTCATCGGCAGCGAGTGGCTGGCGCAACGCTTCGGTGCCGAGCGTTTCAGAGTCGTCCGTCTGAAGACCGGACCCAGAATGTCGCGCGTCGGAGCCGCCGACGGTCTCGACTTCACTGCGTACGGGTACCGCGCCGCTCGGCGCATCAACGTTGTCTTCGGGCTGGCTTCCGTGGCGCTGTGCTTTGTAATCGCCCGCCGCTGGGTGCCGGAGCCGTGGGACTCGCGATGGCGGCGAAGTACAGCGCCCTCACAACGAGCGTGCCCTTTGCTCTCGCGGCCGCTCTCGCTCCTAGAACCAACGCTCGTTCTTTCGCCAAGAGAGCCGCGATCGGAGCGGCAGCCAGTCGCTTTCCGCCACGCTCGCCAAAGTCCCGAAACGGGCCCACTCGCTGTCCTTCGAGGCCATTTTGCCCCTAGGGAGCGAGGCGACAGCGTACGTTGGTAACACCCGGCGTCGATTGCGGCTGTCGCAGCTCATGGGCGATGCGATGCGCTTCGGTATCGAGCGCGTGTTCTCCCGCGCGATGTCAGAACGATCGAGATCGTCTTCGAGACACACCCGCCGCCCGAGCTCGTCGCCGAGATCTTCTACTGGCGTCGCCCTCCATCCCAGGGAGGTGATGGGGAGTCTAGAATCTCCTCCTGGCTTCGTCATGTACAACCAGTTCTACGGCTTGCGGGAAGACCCCTTCAACATCACGCCAGATCCGCGCTTTCTCTTCTATAGCGAGCGCCACCAGGAGGCCTTCAACCACTTGATGTTCGGGGTGAAGGAGCGCAAGGGGTTCATTCAGATCACAGGCGAGGTCGGCGCCGGCAAGACCACCCTGTGCCGCGCGTTTCTCGAGACCCTGGACGGCGCGTACCGGACAGCGCTGATCCTCAATCCAGTTATGACCGAGACGCAGCTGCTGCGATCGATCCTGACCGAGCTCGGCGTCAAGGCAGCGCGCGACCGGGTCGGCTGCCTCGGAGCTCTCAACGAGTACCTCCTCGAGCAGCTCGATGCCGGCTTCGACGTGCTCCTCGTCATCGACGAGGCGCAGGATCTGAGCCCCGAACTCCTCGAGCAGGTGCGGCTGCTGTCCAACCTCGAGACCGACCAGCGCAAGCTGCTGCAGATCGTGTTGATCGGTCAGCCCGAGCTGCGCGACAAGCTCAACCGTCGCAACATGCGCCAGCTTCGTCAGCGCATCACGGTCCGCTACCACCTGCTTCCATTGTCGATGTACGAAACCCGCTTCTACATCGAGCACCGGCTCCAGGTCGCCGGCGCAAACAGCAAACCAAGCTTCAACAGAGCCGCTCTGCTGGGGATTCACCACTACTCGAGGGGGATTCCGCGTCTGATCAACGCCGTTTGCGACAAGACGCTTCTGTGCGGTTTCACCACCGGCGACGAGCGGCTGAAAGGCCGCCACGTGCGCCGCGCGGTGCGCGAGCTAGAGGGACGCGTACGTTGAGCCTAATCAACGACGCGCTACGCAAGGCACGGCTCGAGGCCGAGAAGCAGGATCGCGATCGCGGGGCACCCGCCATTCCTTCAGCCCCGAACCACGTCCCGCCACGCCCGAGAGCTCGGCGGGCCGCTGTCGCGGTCGGGGTGCTAGCGGTGGCCTTCACGGCCTTCCTGTTGTGGCCGCGGACACCGGGGTCGCAGGAGGATCGCACCTTTACGGCGGATCCCGAGCCGACGACACTCGCCACGGCTGCGATCGAGCAGGAACCGAACCCCGCTACCGACGCTACCGAGGGTCCCAACCGCAACGCAGCACCCGCCGTCGCGAAGCCCCTCAACGAGGCAGAGCCGCCGCCCATCGAGCCGGACGACGCCGGGCACGAGCCCGTAGCCCCGATCCAGCCGGCCGACGCGGCGACCGAGCTCGAGGCAACGACAGAGCCGGCTCCGGCGGAGCTCACGACCCTGGAACAGCGCCACCCCGCAGGGGGTCATCCATCTCTCGACGGTGGCAGCTTCGTACGCTCGGTCCAGATCCCGAACGGGGTGCGACTGGAACTGCAGGGCATCGCCTGGTCGGACACCCATCCCGTCGCTCTCGTGAACGGCAACGCGATGGGCATGGGCGAGGGCCTTGGCGGCTACCTCATCCAGTACATCCACCGCGACTACGTCGACATGCGCCGGGGTGACACCACATTCCGTCTACGACTGCGCTAGCTGAATTTCTTGCCGTCGTCGGCCAGCTGCTGCAGAAGCGGCGAGATCTGCCAGTGATCTCCGCCGAGCGTCTCGGAATAGTGGTTGATCTTCGCTGCCACCTCGCCCAGGCCTACCAGACCGGCCCAGAACATCGGACCACCGCGGTAGACGGGCCAGCCGTAGCCGTTGACCCACACCACATCGATATCGGAGGCGCGAATCGCGATGCCCTCCTCGAGAATCCTGGCGCCCTCGTTGACCATCGGGTACAAGCAACGTTCGAGGATCTCCTGGTCGGTGACCTCGTGCTGCTCGATGCCCTGGCCGTTGGCAAACTCGCGGATGATCTCTTCAACCTCGGGATCGGGGGACGAGGCCCGGTTCTCGGGGTTGTAGACGTAGTAGCCCGAGCCGCTCTTCTGACCGAGGCGGCCGCGCTCACAGAGGAGCTCGCGAATGGTGGAGGACGAAGAGGTCTCCTTCTTCCAGCCGATATCCAGCCCGGCGAGGTCGCTCATCGCGAACGGCCCCATCGGAAAGCCGAAGTCGTAGAGCACCTGGTCGACCTGCCACGGGGTCGCGCCCTCGAGGATCATCTTGTTGGCTTCGATGCCTCGCTGAAAGAGGATCCGGTTGCCGACGAAGCCGTGGCACACGCCCACCAGGACCGGGATCTTGGTGATGTTCTTTGCCATCGACATCGAGGTGGCGATGACGTCGTCGGCGGTCTTTGAACCCCGTACGACCTCGAGCAGGCGCATGACATTGGCCGGGCTGAAGAAGTGCAGCCCGATCACGTCTTCGGGCCGGCGGGTCTCGGCGGCGATCTGGTTGACGTCGAGCGCCGAGGTGTTCGAGGCCAGGATCGTGCCGTCCCGGCAGATGGAGTCGAGCTCGCGGAAGACGCTCTTCTTCAGCTCCATGTCCTCGAATACGGCCTCGATGACGATGTCCTTGTCGGCGAAATCGTTCTTGTCGAGCGAGCCGGTCAGGAGCGACATTCTTCGGTCGACGTCCTCCATCGAGATCCGACCGCTCGAAACGCTGCGCTCGTAGTTCTTGCGGATCACCGCCATGCCGCGATCGAGGCGCTCCTGTTCCGCCTCGACGATCGTCACCGGGATCCCCCGGTTGGCGAAGTTCATCGAGATGCCGCCACCCATGGTGCCGCAGCCCAAAACGCCGACCGTTTCGATCGGGCGCAGGGGCGTGTCTTTCGGCACGTCCGGCACCTTCGCGGCCTCACGCTCCGCGAAGAAGTAGTAGCGCTGCGCCGCTGACTGGTCGCCTGTGACGAGCTTCTGGAAGAGCTCGCCCTCGCGCTTGAGGCCCTCGTCAAAGGGCAGCTCGACCGCAGCCTCGATGCACTGGATGTTGTACTCGGGGGCCAGGAAGTTGCGGGTCTTGCGCGCAATCTTGCGGCGGAACTCGTCGAAGATCCCGGGGTTGGCCCTCGCCTCTTCGAGCTTGTCATTGAGGTCGCGAATTCGCTTCAGTGGCAATGCCTCGTCCAGGGCCCGGTCGGCGAAGGCGACAGCAGCGGCCACCAGATCACCGTCAGCGATCTCGTCGATCAGACCGCACTCGAGCGCGGCGGCACTGCCGATCGGATCGCCTATGGCACACATCTCGAGGCCCTTCGCGATCCCCACCAGACGCGGGATGCGCTGTGTTCCACCGGCACCAGGGAGCAGGCCGATCTTGACCTCGGGCTGGCCATAGCGCGCCTTGGCGTCACCGATCCGATAGTGGGCACACATCGCGACCTCGAGGCCGCCTCCCAAAGCCGTGCCATGAATCGCCGCGACCACCGGCTTTTCGGAGAACTCCATGTTGTTCTGGACGTCGCGCAGCCCCGCGCCCTTCGGCGGCTGGCCGAACTCGCGAATGTCGGCGCCGGCGATGAACGTGCGGCCTTTGCAGGCGAGGACGATCGCCTCGATCTCATCGTCGCCGCTGGCAGCCTTGATGCCATCGGCGAGGCCGTCGCGAACGTGCCAACTGAGCGCATTGACGGGCGGGTTGTCGATGAGCAGGATACCGATCCGGCCCTGCTTCTCGAGCGTGACAGATTCACTTATCTGCGCCATGAGGTCTGTTCTCCTGAGTGCGGGGGAGGTGAGCGGTGGGATCGATCGGTCCGCGACTGCGGGCCGCCTATCCTAGTCGACTGCGACAGCGAGAGCTACGGATCGGGGCACATAATCTGCGCGCGACGCGCCCAGCCACGTGCTCATCACCATGGGCGCCGCGTCTGTGGCGCGCACCGCGATCTCGTCGTCAGACAGAGTCGAAAGCGGGTGCTCGATAACGACGGGCACGAACTCGGTCAGTCCCAATGCCGCGAGCTGCGTGTGCGCCTCGCTCACGAACTGGGCGGTGACAATGGCCGCGGTCGGAAGGCCGGCCTGCTCCAAGGCCACAGAGTCGTGCATACAGCACGACGTACAAGACCCTCAATCGCCGATCGCAGTGAGCACCACGTCATTGTCGCGAACGATCTCGGCCACCATCTCCGGGGTCGCCACGCGCGAAAAGCTCTCTTTGGTGTAGTAGCGCATCTCACCGATGGCTGCGCCGCGCTCGAGCTCGACGGCCACGTTGCGCAGCAGCTGACCCGCGTTCCACTTGCTGTTGTCGAGAATCGCCACCTTCGCGCCGGCGAGGCTCGAACGCCGCAGCGCAGGCCGCTGCGGACGTGCGGAGACGACGCCTCTAGGATCAAAGACACGCGGTGTTGAGTCGGTTGATTTCATGATCTGTCCTCCACTCGACAGCTCTCGTCCAGACAATCGTCGCCGGTAGGCGAGCGCGACCCGTCAAGCGCCCGGAGCACCGGGGTCGACATGTGTCCCCAGCCCGGAATGAAGGCCGAGAATCGACCTGCACTTCCGCCGGCAACGAAGACGTGAACGTGATCCGGCGACGGCACGATCGGATTGCGCGACTCGAGTTCCCGCCCGTACCAGGCCGGTAGATTGCGGTTGTAGACCTTACCGTAGCGGTGGTCGAAGGCGATATCGCCAAAGCGTACCCGCGCGTTCTCCCACAGGTGACTCTGCACCCGGCCGCGGTCCCAGCCGTCGCCGGCGATCGTCGAGGCATGCTCGGGTCCGACGACCACTGCACAGTGGCCACTTGAGACGGCGTTGTTGTGAGCGTAGGTAGCCATCGCCGATGCGATCGACGCGAGGATACCCTCGGCATCATCGGCCACATGGTTGGTGACGCTGTGGGGAGGCTCCGCCGCCATCACGAAAACTGTCGAGGTGTCGCCGGCGAAGCCCTTCGAGACGTGAAACGGCGCCAGCGGGCTTTCCTCCTCGTTCTCGGCGATGCAGTAGGTGTACTTCCCCGGGTGACCGAGGGTGCTTTTGTCGAGCTCGCCTGGCTGCGCCCCGCCGACATTGAGAAGGATCAGTCGGATCGCCCGCCCTAGGGTCGCGTTGGCGCGGTTACCCGAGCCGAACACGTTGTGCCCGGCGTTCATCCCGATCTCGTGACGAACAGGGCCGTTGACCACCATCAAGGGAGCCGCCATGTGCGTCGTCGCCTGCACCCCGTTGAGGTTGAACGCCGGATCGCAGAGCGCCTCGATGGCGGTGCGCAGCAAAGGCGCGTACTCGGGCCGAGCTCCCGCCATCACCAGATTGATAGCCAGGATCTCGGCGGAGAGATCGCCGTGGCGCGGGGCCACCCGACAGATGTGCTCATGGGCTGCCACGCCGAGGGCATCAAGTACAGCCTGAACCTTCTCCGCGGTCGGCGGCACGACGGGAAGGCCATCGGTCCAACCCTGATCGAAGTACCACTCGACGAGATCCGTCTCCGCGCCGGGTGCTGGCGTCTGATCCTCTACCTGTCCGACGGACATCTCGGCGACTCTAGCTCAAGGCGCCGACCGGACGGACAGTCGGGCGAACGTCGCGTCAACATTCTTATGCGGCGGGTGGCTTGATCGGAACGCTACCCGGAAATCGGGCCGTCGAGATCGTCGACCTCTCCAGCGGAGGGATCGCGGTGGCGACCAGCGAGCGGCAATGAGGCGCAGCACCGCCTCCGATTCTATGCCCGCCTCAGGCCGTCCCCAGGGC
Organism: Acidobacteriota bacterium; assembly: GCA_036337765.1. Taxonomy (GTDB): domain Bacteria; phylum Acidobacteriota; class Thermoanaerobaculia; order Multivoradales; family Multivoraceae; genus JAYZDP01. Next base: position 28,710 of record JAYZDP010000192.1, on the reverse strand, counting down.
GTTGTGGCAGGATGATCGCAATGCGTAGCTCACCCTGCTGGCTCGTCTTCCTGCTGGCGGCAGCTCTGTCCCTCAGCCTGGTGCCGAAAGGCTCGGCCGCCACCGGCAAAGAGGCCATTCAGGACGAGCGCAAGCAGAAGAAGAACCCCAAGCGGCAGCGCGCGACACTCGTACCTACCAAGCCGTCCGAGAGCACCGTCGAGAACGCCGAGGAAGCGAGCACCACGCAGCCCGAACCGACGGTGGAGAAAACGCCGGCCGAGCCGGAACCGGTTGAGCGTGCGGGCGATCCGCCCCCGCCCCCGCGAGCCGCACCGGATCGATCGAGAGCCGTCGTCGAAGAGCGGGTGGACGTAACAGAAGTGCTGCTAGACGTTCTCGTCACCGATCGGCAGGGGGAGATCATCGCCGGGCTCGGTGCCGACGACTTCCTCGTGGAGGAGAACGGCCGCAGAGTCGACGTGACCAGCGTGGCCTTCTACGGCACTCGTGCTCAGCTGCAGTCCGAGGGCCGCACTGGCGCGACACGCAGCGATCGCTACTTCATGCTGTTCTTCCACGACCAGTCAATGGAGGCTCCGGGCCTGCGAGCGGTGCAGATGGACCTCGCCAGGTGGGTCAAGAGGTGGGCGAGCGACGAACTCGAGCCCAACGATCAGGTCGCGGTCTTGGCCTACGACGTGCGGTTGAGGGTCTACACCGATTTCACCCGCGATACCGACACGCTGCTCAAGGCCATCGACCGCGCCGCGACCGGACGGCGAGAGCCCGACTGGAGCGAGTTCGAGCCCGATCCCACCGCTCGGGACAGCCCGTCTCTGCTGCTCAACCTGCCGCAGGGCAAAGATCTGCGCCGCGAGACCAGGATCTTCCAGAAGACCCTGGGCCTGGTCGCACACGCCGCCGAGGGCATCGTCGGCCGCAAGAACCTGGTGCTCTTCAGCCTCGGCTTCGGCGACGCGCGACTCGGTTTCTGGACGCCGGATTCGCGCTGGTACGGCGACATGGAGCAGAGCCTCAACGCCGGCAACGTCGCCGTCTACCCGGTTGAGATCCTGTCGCCCCGGCGCTCCGGCCCCGCGGGCCCCGGTCTGGCGGGATCGCTGAGCTCGATCGCCGAGGACACGGGTGGCGTCTACTACGATTCCTTCGTGAACTTCATGACGCCCCTGCGGGAGCTGGCCGAGGACAACCTCGGCTACTACCTGCTGAGCTACAGCTCCGAGTATCCGAGCCGCACCTCCGGCTACCGCGAGGTCGAGGTCAGCGTGCCCGACAAGCACCGTGCGGACGTGCGCCACCGACGCGGCTACCGTTACGGGGGGTGGTAGGGGCCGCGCAGGCGGGGCCGGATCGGCTAGGGGCGGTAGGTGAAGGCCTGGGGGCCCGTCGAGCGCGAGCCGGCGACGAGACTGGCCCACCGGCAGAGGATCGGTCGAGTTTCGCGCGGGTCGATGATCTCTTCGATCTCGAAGTACTCCGCTGAACGGAAGGGGCTGCGCACCCGGTTCAGGCGCTCCTTGATCGTCGCTAGGCGGGCGTCGTAGTCCTCCGCCTCGGCCAACTCGGCCTTGTACGCCACCTCGATACCGCCCTCGATCGGCAATGAGCCCCAGTCTCCAGACGGCCAGGCGTAACGGAAGTGATGGCTACCGGGCTTCTGGTTCGCGCCGCCGGCGACGCCAAAGGCCTTGCGGATGACGACGCAGCAGAATGGCACGGTCGACTGCCCCAAGGCAGCGAGCACGTGAGAGCCGAACCGGATCGTCGCCTCCTCCTCGGCGATCTTCCCGATCCAGAAGCCCGGGCAGTCCTCGAGGTGGCACAGCGGCAGATGAAAAGTCGAAGCGAGATCGATCAGGCGGGTCAGCTTGCGGCATGAGTCGGCCGTCCAGCCCCCGCCGTAGATATTGACGTCCTCGGCGAAGATCGCAATCGGCCAACCGTCGAGTCGGGCGAGCCCGGTGATGATCGACTTTCCCCAGTCCTCACCGATCTCGAAGAAGGAATCCCGATCCACCACCTTCTCGATCAGCGCACGCATGCGATAGGTGCGCTGCGGCTCGCGCGGCACGATGTCGACCAGATCCTCGTCGCGACGCTCGGGATCGTCACCGGTCTCGAGCCGCGGCGGCAGCTCGTCGACGTTACTCGGCAGGTAGGAGAGGAAGCGCCGCGCTCGCTCGAAAGCTTCCTCCTCGGTGTCGACCGCGTCGTCGATGGCACCGTTCGAGGTGTGGATCCTGGCGTGCCCCAGGTCCTCCTTTGCCACTTCTCCACCCCCCGCCCACTCGACCAGGGCCGGGCCGGCGATCATCATCTGCGCCGACCCACGGACGATCACTGAGTAGTGACTGGTCGAGACCCGGGCGGCCCCGATCCCGGCAACCGAGCCCAGCGCCAGCGACACCGAGGGCGCCACGGCGAGGTGCTGCACGACGACCTCCCAGCTGCGGAGCTGGGGGATGTAGGTGCGACCCGCCATCTCGATCGTCTTGACCGAGCCGCCGCCGCCCATCCCATCCACCAGGCGCACGTGCGGCAGCTTCATCTCGAACGCAAGCCCTTCCGCGTGCACCCGCTTGCCGGGGATCGAGGCGTCGGCGGAGCCGCCGCGAACCGTGAAGTCATCGCCCGACACCACGATCGGACGGCCATCGATCTCGGCAGTGCCGAAGACGAAGTTTGACGGCCGGAAGCCAACCAGCTCGCCGTTCTCGTCGTATTCGGCACGCCCGGCCAAGGTCCCGATCTCCTGAAAGCTGTCGCCATCGACGATCGCGTCGACACGCTCGCGCACCGTCAGCTTGCCGAAGTGGTGCTGGCGGGCGACTTTCTCGGCCCCGCCCATCTCGTGAGCCAACCCCTCGCGGCGGCGCAGCTCCTCGATCTCGTCGTTCCAGCTCAGGGTGTCGCCCCTACATCAGATCCTGGAAGGAGACGGGGGCCGGCCAGTCTTCGACCGATGCGGCGACCTTCTCGCCGATCGCCGCCAAGTCCCACTCACCGTCCTCGTTCGGACGCCGGGCGATCTCGACCGCCTGCCAGGCGAGTAGATGCACCGTGTTGCCGCCCACCGCGAAGGTGCGCCCGGTGATGCAGGCTGCGGCATCGGTACACAGCCAAACGACCGCCGGCGACACCTTCTCCGGCGCCAAGGGATCGGCCGCCTCATCCGGCATCAAATCCTCCGTGAGCCGCGAGTATGCGGCGGGTGCCAGGAGATTCACCGTCACTCCGTACTTGACCCCCTCAAGTGCGAGGCAGCGCATGAAGCCGGCGATACCCGCCTTCGCGGCACCGTAGTTGGTCTGACCGAAGTTGCCGAGCAGGCCGGAGGTCGAGCTGGTCATGATGACCCGTCCGCCGGACTCCTGCGCCAGCATCTGATCGTAAGCAGCCTTCGTCACCAGGTAGGTGCCGCGCAGGTGAACGTCGACAACGACGTCCCAGTTCGCGTCCTCCATGTTCTTGAAGGACTTGTCGCGCAGGATGCCGGCGTTGTTGATGCAGATGTCGAGCTTACCGAACGCCTCCACTGCCCTGTCGACCATCCGCTTCACCGCCGCGCCGTCGCTGACCGAGCCGTAGTCGGCGACCGCCGATCCACCAGCGGCTGCGATCTCCTTGACCACCCGATCCGCCATCTCGTCCCCAGCACCTGTGCCGTCGGCGTTGCCACCGAGATCGTTGACCACGACCGACGCGCCGTGCTTCGCGAGCAGCAGCGCGTGGCTGCGCCCGAGTCCGCCTCCGGCCCCGGTCACCAGAGCGACTTTGCCGTCCAAGACTCCCATCGTTGCACTCCTTCCGTTGGCCGCGGACTATACGCGATGAAGATTCCTGCTAACGGCTGTCAGATCCGCACCGTCGTGCGGCACTACATTCCCAATGGCAGCCGTGTGCCCGCTTGCGGGATCTCCAATGGTCGGTGTCATCGCGAGCGCTGTAGGGCTCGCTATGCTGCTGACCGTCCTGAAGCTGCTGCTCGACGCAGGGCCCCACAGCGCTCGACTGCTCAAGACCCTCACCGCACTGGGAGTGGCGCTTTTGGCCGCCGGTGGCGCCGGGTTCTTGGACCTCGAGCTGACGGTGGGCCTCATGGTCGGTTTCCGCGTCCTGGCGGGGGCGCTGGCCTTCGCCATCGTCTACACCACCGACCCGCTCGCGCTGGACGGCCGCCGACCGCCATCGAGACACTGACCCTCACCGGCAGTCTCGAACCTCGAATAGACTCTGGGCCGATGCTCACCCTGACGCGCAGACGGTCGTTGCAGGCTGCGGTCCTCGTCACCCTCGGTGCCCTCCTGCCACGCGGCGCCCGTGCTGCGCACGACTTTGGCGGCTTCGCGATGGGCCTTCAGAGCTTTTCGCTACGCCACCTGGGGGTCGACGCAGCCCTCGACGCCGTGCGGGGCTTCGGCCTCGACTACGTCGAGTTGTTCGGCGCCCACTTCTCGCCGGAGTCCTCACCGGCAGAGATCGGCACCATGCTGAAGAAGCTGCGCACACGCGACATTGCGATCAGCGCCCATGGCGTCAACCGGTTCTCTGCCGACGACGCGGCAAACCGCCGTATCTTCGAGTTCGCCAATCTGGCCGGCATCCGCAACCTCGCAGCCGACCCGACCCCGGACAACGCAACCTTCGACAGCCTCGAGGGTCTCGTGGAGGAGTTCGGAGTTCGCATCGCGATTCACAATCACGGCCCTGGGCATCACTACGACACCCCGGACAAGATCCTGGCGAAGATCGAGGGACGGCACGCGCGCCTCGGCGCCTGCGCCGATCTCGGGCACTTCATCCGCGCGGGCGTCGACCCTGTCGCCGCGATCCGCGCCCTCGAGGGTCGACTCTACGGTGTCCACCTCAAGGACTTCGATGCTCCGCTTGGAAACGCCAACGGCGTCGTCCTGGGGGAGGGGCTGCTCGACCTGACCGCAGCCTTCGAGGCGCTGCACGCGGTCGCATTCCCGCGCGACGGCGCCCTGTCACTCGAATACGAGGAGCCCGACCCGGAGGAGGACATCCGCCGCTGCCTGGAAGCCGCGAAGAGGGCCTCGAGTTAGCGGCCGCATGGATCCCTTGGCTCATGGCCTTTTCGGCGCGGCGTTCGCCCGCACCCGCGCCGGCCGAGAAACGAGCATGGCGCTGCCGGTCGCCATTCTCGCTGCCAACGTACCGGACCTCGACGTCTTCGCCTACGTGCGAGGCGGCGACTTCGCTCTTTGGTTTCGGCGAGGCTGGACCCACGGCCCGCTCGGTCTGCTGCTCCTACCTCCGCTCGTTGTCGGACTGGTGCTGCTGGTTCGGCGGTGGACCGGCGACGGCGAAGCGCGCGGGCTCAACGTCAAGCGGCTCGGTCTCATCGCCTACCTCATGGCTGTGAGTCATCCTCTGCTGGACTGGCTCAACACCTACGGCGTGCGGCTGCTAATGCCCTTCGAACCCCGCTGGTTCTACGGCGACGCGCTGTTCATCGTCGACCCCTGGATGTGGCTGCTACTCGGCGGCAGTGTTTTTCTCTGCCACGAATCGCGTCGTGCCTCTGTGCCGAGCTGGGCGCTTCTCGCCGTCGCCACCTCGGCCCTGCTCTTCTTGGCGACCAACTCGACCGCAGGCAAGGCGCTATGGGTCGCCGGTCTGGTCGCGATCGGATTCGGGCGGGCTCGGTTCGGCGGCCGCCCGGCCTCGACTCGGCTGGCCGAAGCCCTGCTCGCCGCCTTCGTGGTCTACACCGCAGCAATGGTCGCCGGCGGTCGTGCGGCCGCTACGATCGTGCGCTCCGAGCTGGCGCAAGCCGGTGTCGGACCGATCGAGGGCCTGATGGTCGGGCCCCAGCCAATGTCGCCGATGCGCAGGGAAGTGGTGGTCGAGACGTCAGATTCCATCCGCGTCGGCAACTTCGATTGGCGGCGACGACCGCGTGTCGAACTCGGGCCCTGGACCGCGGTACCGGCACGCGGGAGCTCATTGGGCCGGCGCGGCCTCGCCGATCCCTGCGTTCGCGGCTTCGCGAATTGGGCTCGCTTCCCGAGCATCGAAGTCGACGAAGCGGCCGCGGCGCAGGGACTCGAGAGAGTCCATCTCATCGACATCCGCTACGCCCGCCGCCCCGGCCCTTCGTTTGGCGCGGTCACAGTCGAGAACCCGCCAGCACCGCCGTGACGGCTCCCGCGAGCCGCTAGAATCCCTCACCGCGCATCACGGAAAAGACCGCATGTATCCGGGAACCTACGCCAACACGCACCCCGACAAGCCAGCGGTGATCCAGGCCGCGACGGGGGAGGTTTTGACCTACGGCGCCCTCGACGAGGGGTCGATGCGCATCGCGCAGCTGTTCCGTACCCGTGGCATCGGCCCCGAGGACTCGATCGCGATCTTCCTCGAGAACCACCCGCGCTTCTTCGAGGTGTGCTGGGCCGCGCAACGCTCGGCGCTGCGCTACACCGCCGTGAGCTCGCGACTGACGGCTCCGGAGGTCGAGTACGTCGTCCGCGATTGCGGCGCGAAGGCCCTCGTGACCTCGCTCGCCAACGCTGATGTCGCCGCCGAACTGTCCGCGTCGCTTTCCGATCTCGAGCTATTCATGCTGTCGGGTGAGACCGGCGGCTTCCAACATCTAGATCCGATGGCCGCAGCCATGCCCGCCGAGCCACCCAGCAACGAGAGCGAGGGCGTGACCATGCTCTATTCATCGGGCACCACGGGGAGGCCCAAGGGGATCCGACGGCCGATGAGCCGCTACCCGATGGGGACCAAGCCGGATCTCTTCGACCTCTTCCTCGAGCGCTACGAGATCGACGGCGACGCCGTCTACCTTTCGCCGGCGCCGCTGTACCACTCGGCTCCGCTGCACTTCAATCTGAACATGCAGCGCATCGGTGCGACGTGTGTGGTGATGGAGCGCTTCGACGCCGAGGACGCCCTGCGTCTGATCGAGAAGCACCGGGTCACCCATGCCCAGTGGGTGCCGAGCATGTTCGTACGCATGCTCAAGCTGCCGCAGGATCGACGCCAGCGCTACGACGTGTCGAGCATGCGCTTCGCGATTCACGCCGCGGCGCCGTGCCCGGTACCGGTCAAGCAGCAGATGATCGAGTGGTGGGGGCCGACGCTGCACGAGTACTACGCTGGCACCGAGGGCAACGGCTCCACCGGTATCGACTCGCACGAGTGGCTTTCCCACCCCGGTTCGGTTGGCAAGCCGCGCAACTGCAAGGTCCACATCATCGACGACGACGGCAACGAGCTGCCCCCGGGCAAGCCAGGTGGCATCTACTTCTCCGGAGGCGGCGAGTTCGAGTACCACAACGATCCCGAAAAGACAGAAGCGAGCTACACCGATCGAGGGTGGTCAACGCTCGGCGACATCGGCTATCTCGATGACGAGGGCTATCTCTACCTCACCGATCGACGCGCCCACATGATCATCCGCGGCGGCGTCAACATCTACCCACAGGAAGCCGAGAACGTGCTCATCACCCACCCTTCGGTCTACGACGTCGCTGTCATCGGCGTGCCGAGCCAGGACTTCGGTGAGGAGGTCAAGGGGGTCGTCCAGCCGATGCCCGATGTCGAGGGTGACGACGACCTTGAGCGAGAGCTGCTCGCTTTCTGCGTCGACAACCTGGCCAAGTTCAAGTGCCCCGCGTCGATTGACTTCGAAGGCGAGCTGCCACGCCATCCGACTGGCAAGCTCTACAAGCGCCTGATCAAAGACCGCTACTGGGGCCAGCACGACACCCGCATCGTCTGATCTCGCGATGAGCGCAGCACCCTGGATGGTGTCGCTACACGGCGGGCATAGTGGCACCTACTGCGAGCATGCCGAAGGCGACCTCGAGGAGCTTCTTGAGGCGGCGGTCGAGTCGGGCTTTCACACCTTCGGGGTCACGGAGCACGCGCCGCGCTCGCAGAGTCGTTTTGTCTACTCCGAGGAGGTCGACAAGGGCTACGACGTCGACCGACTCGCCTCCGATTTCGAGGCCTACGCCCAACGGGTATTCGCGCTCGCCGAGGAGTTCGCGGACCGGCTCGTCGTCCTGCGGGGCTTCGAGGTCGAGGTCGTGCCAAACACCGGCTACGTCGAGGAGATGCTCGAGCTCAGGCAACGCCACCAATTCGACTACATGGTTGGCTCGGTCCACTATGTCGACGAGATCTCGATCGATGGCAAGCCCCGCAGCTTCCAGAGAGCAGTCCAGGCGCACGGATCGATCGAGGAGCTCGCCGTGCGTTACTACGGTCTGGTCACGGAGATGGTCCGCTCCCTGCGACCCGAGGTCGTCGGCCATCTGGACCTGATCCGCAAGAACGCCGGCTCGGAAGCAGTCCTCGACTCTCCACCGATACGCCGGGCTGCAAGTGAGGCCCTCGCGGTTGTGCACGACCACGGGGCGATCCTCGACCTCAACACCGCCGGGATTCGCAAGGGGCTCGGATCTCCCTACCCAGCACCCTGGCTGGTCCGCGCCGCGAGTGAGCAGGGAATCCCGTTCTGCTTCGGCGACGACAGTCACCGGCCTTCGGAGGTCGGCGCCGGAATCGCCGAGGCGCGCGACTACCTTCTCGCCAACGGCGTCGACACGATCACTCACCTCGCGCCGTCGGCGGACGGGCTCGAGAAGAAAGTCGTCGCGTTGTAGCAGTGGCCACGCAGGCACAGACAATGTGCTCCTGGCTCGCCCAGGCCGTCCTCGCTGTACTCTGGGTCCCTGGCGCCATGGCCGCCGAGTCGCCACGCAACATTCTTCTGCTTGTCATCGACGATCTCGGCTGGGCCGACGTCGGGGCATACAACCCTGCCACCTTCTACGAGACTCCCTCGATCGATGCACTCGCCGCCAGCGGGATGCGGTTCACCGACGGCTACGCCGCGAGCCCCGTGTGCTCGCCGACGCGCTACAGCATCCTGACGGGGCGCTACCCGACGCGAGCCGGGGTCACCAACGACTTCAACGGCACGCGTCAGGGGCGCTCTGGCGCGGTCGCCGCGCGCTATGCGCCCGCGCTTGCCCGAGACCACATGCCGACAGAGGAACTCACGATCGCGAAGGCGTTGCAGCAGGCCGGCTACCGGACCTTCTTCGCCGGCAACTGGCCCGCGGCGCAGGGCTTCGACATCAACCGCGGGGCTGATCACACCTATCGCCTTGCAGAAGAGACGGTGAGCTTCGTGCGCACCAGCCGGAGCCAGCCGTTCTTCGCAATGCTCTCGTTCAACGACGTACACACGCCGCTCGTGGCGCCACCGGAGCTGGTCGAGAAGTACGAGCGCAAGCTCGCCGACGACACGGAGCTGCACGCGCTACCCGACTTCATGCCCGAGGAGCAGGTCTGGCCCACCGAAGAGCCGCGCCGAGTGCGCGTGTTGCAGTCGCACGCCGTCTACGCCGCCATGGTCGAAGCGATGGACATCGCGGTCGGACGGGTACTGGAAGAGATCGACGCGCTCGGCCTGCGCGATACGACCGCAATCTTCTTCGTTTCCGACAACGGCGGGCTCTCGACCGCCGAAGGCTCGCCGACGTCGAACCTGCCGCTGCGCGGCGGCAAGGGCTGGTTGTACGAGGGCGGCATCCGCGAGCCCTTCATCGCGCGGATTCCAGGCATCACCAAGCCGGGATCGACGTCGGCGGTCGCGGTTCTCACCACGGACCTCTACCCCACCTTTCTCGACCTGGCCCAAGCGCCTCCCAGACCGCAGCAGCATCTGGACGGCTCGAGCCTCCTGGCAGTCCTACGTGGTGGCGAGCTCAGTCGCGAGGCGCTCTACTGGCACTACCCGCACTACTCGAATCAAGGCGGCTTTCCGGGCGGGGCGGTGCGAGTGGGACGCTACAAGCTGTTGGAGCGATACGAGGACGGCAGAGTTCATCTCTACGACCTCGAGCACGATCTGATGGAGCTTCACGACCTGGCACGGTCGCAGCCGGAGCGGGTCGCTGCCCTCCGCTCGAAGCTTCACGCCTGGTACGACGAGGTGGGCGCCAGGTTCCTCGGCTCGATCGAGGGCGGGCCGACGCCCTGGGCACCCTGAAAGCCGGGTAGTCTATGGTCCAACAGGATCCCCCACAGATGAGACGACTCGCAACCGCCTTGTTCCTAGCGTCGATCGCCGCCCCATCCGCGGCTCAGAACGCGCCGATCGCGTTCCGCGGCGCGGAGATTCACCCGGTCGCGGCCCCGGTCATCGCCGTGGGCACAGTAGTCATCGAAGCCGGGCGCATCTCGGCCGTTGGACCGGCGAGCGATGTCGCCATCCCCGCCGGTGCAGAGATCCACGACGCCACCGGCAAGGTCATCGTGCCGGGCCTGGTCGATACCCACTCCCACCTCGGCGCGGTATCGGGAGGCGACCGATCCGCCGCGCTGCACCCCGAGGTCCGTACCCTCGACTCGGTCGACATCCGCAGCGACGGGTTCAAGCGGGCGCGCTCAGGAGGCATCACGACCGTCAACGTGATGTCCGGATCGGGACATCTCATGAGCGGCCAGACCACCTTCCTCAAGCTGCGTGCAGGAGCCACGAAGGTCGAGGACTGGCTGTTCTGCGACGACCCGCTGATCGAGATCTGCGGCGGTTTGAAGATGGCCAACGGCACCAACTCGCAGCGCGCCAAGCCCTTCCCAGGCACTCGCGGGAAAGCCGCGGCCATGGTCCGAGAGCTGTACGTCGAGGCGCAGGAGTATCAGGAGGCGCTCGCCGCCGCGGCCGACGATCCAGATGAGGAACCGCCGAAGCGGGATCTGGGGCTCGAGATCCTGGGCCAAGTGCTGCGTGGCGAGCGCATCGTCCAACATCACACCCATCGCCACGACGACATCCTGACCGTCATTCGAATCGCCAAGGAGTTCGGCTACAGCCCGGTGCTGCATCACGTCAGCGACGCAGCCAAGGTCGCCGACGAGATCGCCGCCGCGGGGCTCGGCGTATCGTTGACAGTGGTCGACTCTCCGGGAGGCAAGGAGGAAGCTCTGGGCGCCGGCTTCGAGGCCGGCGCCGCCCTCGAACGAGCCGGCGCCGACGTTGCCTTCAACACCGATGACTCGGTGCTCGACTCCCGCCGCCACCTGCGCAGCGCCGCCCTCGCGGTGCGCTACGGCATGTCACGCGAGAAGGCTCTGGAGGGCCTCACCCTTGCTGGAGCACGCATGCTGGGTCTCGACGATCGGGTCGGGTCGATCGAGGTCGGCAAGGACGGCGATCTGGTGGTGCTGTCGGGTGACCCCCTGAGCGTCTACACGCACGTCCTCGAGACCTGGGTAGAGGGAGAGCGGATCTTCGACCGTTCCGACCCCGATCAGGAGCTTTGGGCGACCGGCGGCTACGGCGTCTACCACTCAGGGGGAGTCCTGCATGAGGAGTAGCGGGGCCAGCGGTAGTCACAAGTTGCTAGGCGAGTCGCAAAGATGAACCCGTCTCATACCACGGCCCCCGCTACCACGCTGTCCCTCCGGGGGACGCTAGCCGCGCAGGCCGGATGCGTGCTAACAATCCTCTTCTCCTGCCTGGCGACCGCGCAGGTCGCGGTTCGCGGCGACATCGTGTACACGATGGACGGCGAGCCGATCCGTGATGGCTTGGTGATCGCGGCCGATGGCGACATCGCCTTTGTAGGCGTCTTCGACGCCGCGCGTGTTCCCGATGGAGTGCCACTGCACCAGGCAGCCGTCGTCACGCCCGGCCTGATCGACGCTCACTCGGTGGTCGGGCTGGCGGGAGTCCTGAACCAGGGGGTGCTGGACGGCTCGAGCCGTGTCCAGGACCAGGATCAGCTCGAGACGTCGGCGCCAATCCAACCCGAGCTGCGGGCGATCGATGCCTACAACGCGCGCGAGGAGCTGGTCGGGTGGCTGCGGTCCTTCGGGGTGACGACGCTGCACACCGGTCACGGCCCGGGTGCGCTGATGAGTGGGCAGACGATGATCGTCAAGACCCGTGGCGACACCGCCGAGGAGGCGATCGTCGAGCCCTTCGCCGCGATCGCCATCACCCTCGGTCAATCGGTCAGCTCCAACTTCGAGTCGCCCGGGACCCGAGCCAAGGGTGTCGCCATGCTGCGGGCGAAGCTCCTCGAAGCCGGGCGCTACCGGGACAAGCTCGCGGACGCACAAGACGACGAACCCGATCGCGATCTGGCGCTCGAGGCCTTGGTCAGCCTGCTCGAGGGCGACGTGAAGGCGCTGGTTACCGCCCACACCGCCACCCAGATCTCAACCGCCCTGCGTCTGCAGCGCGAGTTCGGATTCGAGATGCTCCTCGATGGCGCGGCGGAGGCCTATCTACTGATCGACGAGATCGAGGAGGCGGACATCGACGTCGTGCTGCACGCGCCGATGATGCGGGCTCAGGGTGAGACGCGCAATGCCTCCATCGAGACTGGCGCGCGGCTGCGAGACGCAGGAATCCGCTTCGCTTACCAGAGCGGCTACGAGTCCTACGTACCGAAGACTCGTGTAGTGCTTTTCGAGGCGGCCATCGCGGCCGCTAACGGCCTCGGCTTCGAGGACGCTCTGGCCGCCGTCACTCGCGACGCCGCAGCCATCCTCGGTGTCGGAGAGCGGGTCGGATCGATCGCCGTTGGCAAGGACGCCGATCTCGTGCTGTTCGACGGCGACCCGTTCGAGTACACGAGCCACGTCTGTGTCGTCATCATCGACGGCGAGACGGTTTCCGACGAATGCAGCTAACCCCGCCGCGCTCCCGGGTGGCGCGCGGCGTGCTGCGGCTGTCGCTGATGCTCGTCGCGCCTCTTGCGTTTGCGTGCTCATCCGAGAGCGACGAAACGCCACCTTCGCCGCTGGAGGTCGAGATTCAGGAGCTCCGACGTAGCGCCCGCCGCCCCGCCCAAGACGTCGCAGAGCTTCGGTCGCGCCTCGACACCCTCTGGCGATGGGCCAACGACCGAGCGTTGAGCGGTCGCGTGATTCCCAGAGACCTCCCTCGACTGGCTCGTCAGAGCGCGATCGCTCTCGACGGCATCGGCGGCGACGAGACACCCGACGACGCCGAGGCTGCCGGAGCCTTCATCGATCGAGCGTTGGTCGAGCTCGGCGCTCTCGACGACGACTCGGGAGCTGTGGGTTCGGCGGATTTGACTCCAAAAGGACCCTTCCGTGTCGGAGAGCGGGTCACCCTGCAGCAGATGCTCACCGTGGGAAGCCGCGGCATCGCCGTGGGGGGAGGAGTGGTGCTCCCAGCAGAAGGCATCGCCCGGCTTCAGAGCGCCGACTCGTCAGCGCCGAACTACGTTGCGGCCGCGACCTCCAACCCGCGAGCGACACTCGAGCCCGCTGAGGATTGGGGCGAGTGGCAGAGCTGGATGGGCGCCGCGACGCTCGCTTTCAGGCTCGGCGGCGAGGCGCTGACGGCGGGTGAATCCGTGACGCTCACCTACGGCGGGTCTGCTCGCGGCCCTGGCGGTTTGGAGCTGCCGCTTCGTGCCAGCGACTTGGAGTCGCTGCCGCTCTACGTCGACGTATCCGGCGACGGCGCCGTGTGGACCGTACCGACGGCCGGCTTCGCCATCATTGGTGGAACGCAGGTCGCCTTCCTCAGCGTCGTGGCGCCCTCGGTGGTAGCGGTCGGAGAGCCATTCGACGTCGCGCTGCGCAGCGAGGATGCGACCAGGAATCTGGTCAGTGGACCGGCGCCGCGCTACCGCGTCTCGCTCGACGGCGAGACCGTCGGTCATGTCCCGGCCGGCGCCACCGGGCTCGTGATACTGGAGGATCTACGGATCGACAACGAGGGCATCTATCGGTTCGAGGCTCGGCAGGTCGGCGGCGAGCTTGCGGCTACGTCCAACCCAGTGCTGGCGCGACCAGGCGGCGCCGGCCGTGTCCTCTGGGGCGATGCCCACGGCCACAGCGGGCTGGGTTCGGGAAGGGGCTCGGCAGACGCCTTCTACCGCTACGCTCGCGACACCGCAAGACTCGATTGGGCAGCGCTTACCGAAGCCGACACCTTTATCGACGACGGCGACTGGGCGACGATCCAGGCTGCGGCGCGGAACTTCAAGGCAACGGGCCGATTCACGACTCTTCTCGGCTACGAGTGGGCCGCCGGCCAGCCCGAGGGCGGCCACCACGTGGTGCTGCTGGGTCCACCGGGCACCGACCGCTCGCCGTCACAGACCACGCTCACCCAAACCGACCTCTACGCCGCGCTCGGCGCCGCCCAGCTCGGCACCAGCCTTGCGATTCCGCTAGCCCACCAGGCCGTGGACTGGTCGATTTTCGACCCCGAGTCCGTGCGGCTGGTCGAGATCCACTCAGCACACGGCACGTTCGAGCCGTTCGGCCGCGGCTATCTCAACAGCGGCGCAGAGGTTGGGTTCCTGGCCTCCTCGGCGACCGCGGCCGCCCACCCCGGCTATTCGTTCGACGGCGGTGTGCAGCCAGGCGGGCTCACCGCCGTGGTGGCGAACAGCAACTCGGCGGCGACGATTCTCGAAGCCCTGGGAGCGCGCACGACGTACGCTACGACCGGCGAGCGCATCGTGATCCAGGCGCAGCTGAACGGCGCGCCGATGGGGAGTCGTCTGACGAGCGGCGATGACCTCGTCTTGGCCGGATCGGTGCACGGCACAACCGCGATCGACACCGTGGAGTTGATGGTGGCCGACGGGGTGGTCGCGAGCGAGCGCTATCTCAATGCGCGGGTGCGCGACAGCATCCGTGTACAGCTGCGGCTCGAGTCCGAAGCCTTCGGCAGCGAGCCTCTCAACCCACGGCCGGCCAGACCCTGGCGAGGCATCATCGAGCTGCGCGGTGCCGAGCTGGCAGGCCTCGAGCTGCCGTCGTTGCACGATCCACGCGGTTTTCGAGCCGAGATCCTCGAAGGCGAGCCGCCACGCATCGAGGTGATGGCGACAACCCGGGGTCGAGGGGTAGCGCTGCTGCTCGAACTGGCGGGCGCAAGCCGTTCCACCGAGGTCAGCTTTCAGTGGGACGAGGCAGCCGAAACGATCCCCGACGACGGCACGACGCGAGAAACCCTAGCCCGCGATCCGGTGCTACTGCCAGCAGGTGCCGTCGCCTTCCGTCTCGGCGACCTGTCGGCGGGAATCGCGCGACGCACCCTGCCGGTACCTGGCGGCACCGACGCGATCCAGCTGCAGCTCGTCCCTGAAAACGCGGCACTCGACCAGGACTTCGAGTTCGAGCTCGGGAGCCCCGACGACGCGGCGGGCTACTACTACCTCCGCGTCACCCAGGTCGACGGAGCGATGGCCTGGACGAGTCCCTGGTGGAGCGCAGGCCCAGCACTCGCGGGAATATAATCCCGTTCGGAGAACCTCATGCACGATCAGCCGATCCACAGAATCGTCAACCTCCTCCCCTTGTCGAGGCGCGTGCCCGAAGGGGTCGGGCGCGCCGACGTCGAGTCGGCGCTGTTCGACGACCCCGGTGCTCTGCGCAGCCTTCCAGGCCCATTCGCAGTGGTTGCACGCCGCGGCACCGACGTTCGGCTCGCGCGCAGCCTTGACAGGCCGCTGCGCTACTTCCTCGCCAAGGAAGGCGCCGGCCCGTATCTGGTGATCGCAGAGCGTATCGACGAGATCCGGTCCCAGCTGGAGGTGGAGGGGCACGCCTGGCAGTTCCATCCCACCTACACGCGCATGGTCCCTGCGCACCATGTGACGCAGCTTCAGCTGATCGGCTGTCCCGATCCCAGCCCCCGGCACCACCGCTTCTTCGCACCGGCGAAGGACGTGCTGCCTGAGGACACCTCTCTCATCGGGAGCCGCTACATCGGCGTCCTGAAGCGGGAGATCGACGCCTGGATCGCGGCCCTGCCCGCCGAGGCTCCGATCGGCGTCCTGTTCTCCGGTGGCATCGACAGCGGCGCGGTGCTGCTGGCCGCGGTACGGGCACTGCTCGACGCCGGCCAGACGGCAGCCAGGCTGAAGGCTTTCACGCTGACGGTAGACGGCGGCGGTAGCGACCTCGAGCAGGCACGCGAGTTCCTCTCTCGCGTCGATCTCGCCTACCTCCACGAGGAGCTTGGCGTGGAGGCCGGCGCCATCGACGCCCTTGAGGCGGTCGAAGTCATCGAGGACTACAAGCCCCTGGACGTCGAGTGTGCAGCGGTGAATCTAGCGGCACTCGCCGCGATTCGCGAGCGCTACCCTGACTGGCGGTACCTGCTCGACGGCGACGGAGGCGACGAGAACCTCAAGGACTATCCCATCGAGGAGAACCGCGAGCTGACGATCCGCAGTGTCGTCACCAACTCGCTGCTCTATCACGAGGGTTGGGGAGTCGATGCGCTGAAGCACTCACAGACCTACAGCGGCGGGCTGTCACGAGGCTACGTGCGCACCTGCGCGCCGCAGCGCCGATACGACTTCGAGGGTTTCAGCCCATTCACGCGGCCGGCGGTGATCGAGATCGCGGAGGGCATCCCGTTCGACGCGCTCACCCGCGGAGATGTCGATGCCCTCTATGCGCTCAAAGGGGACGTCGTGCGCGCCGGTGTCGCCGATGTGCTGGGCTTTGACATGCCGATCTTCGAGAAGTGCCGCTTTCAGGACGGGGCCGTCGGTGGGACGCTGTTCGCAGATCGCGACGGGACCGCCCCGGATCTCTACCGCAACCACCTGCTGGCGCGCTACGAAGCGCCGGCGGGGCCGTGACCGACCGCCTCTCGCCTCAGCTCGTTCGGGACCTTCGCCCCACGCACGAGCCTCCAGAACCCTGGCGACCGATAGGGGTCGTAGAAGAGCAGGAGCGGGGACCTGCCGGAGCGGAGACGACGGCGACCCTGTTTCTGGCTGGCGCCCAGTGCCCCTACACCTGCGTCTTCTGCGACCTATGGCGCTTCACGTTGGCGGCACCAACACCCGCAGGCGCGATTCCCGCGCAGATCGAGAAGGGTCTCGCCGCCCTCGTTGCACGACCCCGCGTCGTCAAGCTCTACAACGCGAGCAACTTCTTCGACCCGCGCGCCGTGCCGGAGAGCGACGACGACGCAATCTTCGGCCAGCTCGCGGGACTCGAGCGCGTGGTAGTGGAGTGCCATCCGCATCTCGTCGATGAGCGCGCCCGTCGCTACGCATCTGGCATCGACGGGCGCCTCGAAATCGCCATGGGTCTCGAGACCGCCGATCCGAGTGCCCACGCCAAGCTGGGCAAAGGAACGACCGTCCGCGACTTCGAGCGTTGCGCCGAGACCCTGGCCCACGATGCCATCGACCTGCGAATCTTCGCCCTCATCGGTACCCCCTACGTCGCTCCCGAGGCACAACTCCAGAGCGCGGTCGCGACGGTGGCCGCCGCATCGGCGATGGGTGCCAGGCACGTAGCGCTCGTTCCGACCCGGGGAGGCAACGGTGCTCTCGAGCGCCTGGGAGCGGCTTTCCAACCGCCCGATCTAGATCAGATCGAGGACTGCTTCGACGCCTGCCTGGCTCTCTCCACCGACGCCGTCGTCACGGTCGACCTCTGGGATCTGGAGCTCCATGCTTCGTGCGAGAGCTGCCTCGGGCAGCGCAGGAAACGGCTCGCGGCGATGAATCTCGACGGAGTTGTTCGCCCCCGACACGCTTGCTCTGAATGCGCGTCGAGGCGGCCTTGACGGCTGAGATCGCAATGGTCGGCGCCGGATTCGCCGGCTCCATCCTGGCCCGCATCCTGGCGCTGCAGGGGCATCGGGTGTACCTGATCGACCGCGCAATACACCCTCGCTTCGCGCTCGGCGAGTCCGCGACCCCACTGGCGGCTCTTTCGTTGGAGCGCCTGGCGGCCCGCTGGCGGCTCGACGATCTCGACGCTCTGGCCGCCTACGGCCGCTGGAACCGGCGGTTGCCGAAGCTGGGCCACGGACTCAAACGAGGCTTCACGTTCTACGGGCACACTCCCGGACACCGGTTCGCCAACGGCGCGGAGGATGACCATCGGCTTCTGGTCGCAGCCAGCCATCGGGACGAGATTGCCGATTCACATTGGCTGCGCGCCGACGTCGACACCTTCCTGATCGCGCGTGCGGGCGAGGCGGGAGTCGAGGTTCTCGACGGCACCGATATCTCGAGCGTCGAGCGCTCGGAGGGCGGCGGCTTCGAGCTGACGATCCGATCGCACAGCAGCCCTGTCAGGGCGATACGTTCGAGCCACGTGCTCGACGCCTCGGGTCGAGGTGGGGTCCTCGCGGCGCAGCTCACCGAGGCCCGCAGAATTGAGCCCGCGCTACGCACGAGCCTCGTCGGCAGTCACTTCGAGGGCGTGCACTCGTGGGTTACGACCGCAGGTCGCGACGCGGCGTTCGAGCCCGGGCCGTACCCCGAAGAGCGAGCCGCGATCCATCACCTGCTTGGGGACGCCTGGCTGTACGTGCTGCCCTTCGACGACGGGAGGGCCTCGGCAGGCCTCGTCTCGCGAGGCACCGTCGCTCCTGCGGGTGAGCTCAAGGAACTGCTGACGCCCTATCCAACCCTGGCGGCCTGTTTCGCCGACGCTCGCCGTTGCGGACCGGCGGTGCGGCTCGACCGTGTGGCGTATCGATCGACGACCGCCGCGGGCGAGAACTGGGCGATGCTGCCCTCGAGCTTCGCCTTCGACGATCCGATGTTCTCGACCGGAATCGCCTGGAGTCTGGTCGCGGTCGAGCGCCTAGCCGTCTGGGGACTCGCCCTGGCGGAAGGCAGGGTAGGCGAGGCCGACGACTCGCTCGCCAGCTACGGACGGCTCCTCGAACGCGAAGCCGACCACGTCTCGAGTCTGGTCGGTCTGGCCTGGGACTCGCTCGCGTCATTCGACGCGTTCGTCGCGGTCGCCCAACTCTACTTCGCGGCGGCGAGCTTCTGCGAGGCGCAACAGCGACTGTGCGACGACGTCGACTTCCGCTCGGGCTTTCTAGGCGCCACCGACAGCGTCATCCAACACTGGCCAGAGCGAGCCAGGGAGCGCCTCAGCCCGGCCGCGCTGCTCGACCTGATCGAAGAACGAAACATCGCGGGCCTGGGCGACGAGAGCTTCGGCCGTCGCATCCCCGCCTCGATCGAGCACCTGATCGCCGCCTCAGCCAAACTAGGCCTGACCCGACCCGAAGCCCGTAGCCGCCTAGGCCGCCTGCGCGGCTTCGATAAGCTCTACGAGCCCCTAGTACGACATCACGAGAACTGAATCGATCTCGTCGACTCAAGGCACCGCGGCCGATCCGGTCCGGGCCTGCGCGGCGAGCGCTGCCCGGAGGGACGGCATGCTGGCGAAGGCCGCGGTATGAGCGCGCTCCAGCTTCGACTCCTCACTCAGCCGTGACTACCGGGGCCTCCGCCAGCCCCCGATACTGCTGCGCCACGCCCTGAAGCGACCGATCGAATTCGC
This sequence comes from Acidobacteriota bacterium, assembly GCA_036337765.1. Classification (GTDB taxonomy): domain Bacteria; phylum Acidobacteriota; class Thermoanaerobaculia; order Multivoradales; family Multivoraceae; genus JAYZDP01. The sequence goes on along the minus strand of JAYZDP010000192.1, from coordinate 9,378 downwards.
GCCAGAACGCTGCGGCCGCCCTGCGGAATGGCGAGTAGCACTTCGTCTGCCAAGCCCGTCCCCCGCCTCCCGTCCGGCATTCCGGGCCAGGGAAAAAGGGTCAGATCCGTACCGGGGCTGCCCTGAGCGTCGGCGTAGAACAGGTGATACGTCTCGGGTGCATCCTGGTTCACCGTTTTCTTGACCAGCCGCAGCCCGAGCAGGCCGCGATAGAAGTCGAGATTCCGGCGAGGATCCCGAGCGATGCAGGTGATGTGGTGCAGGCCACTGACTGCGGTCATCACGGCCATGCTATTCCTATGCCGTGAAAGTCCTCGCACTCGAGCCTTTTCTGGGCGGCTCGCACCGGGCCTTCCTCGAGGGGTGGCAGAGTCACTCGCGCCACACGTGGACGACGCTAGGCCTACCGGCTCGCAAGTGGAAGTGGCGAATGCGCCAGAGCCCACTACTGTTTGCCGGCGAGATCGACGAGCGCCGCTCGAGCGGCGAGAGCTGGGACGTCTGCTTCTGCTCCGACATGTTGGCGCTCGCCGAGCTCAAAGGGCTACTCGCCACGCCCCTCGGAGTACCGACCGTCGTGTACTTCCACGAGAATCAGCTCACCTATCCCGTGCGCTTCCCGAAGGAGCGCGACTATCACTTCGGGCTCACCAATGTCACCAGCGCGCTCGCCGCCGACCGGGTCTGGTTCAACTCCAGCTTTCACCAGGACGACTTTCTCGGCGCCATTCCCGCCTTCGTTCGCTTGATGCCCCACCCTCGGCCCGCAGCGGTGACCGAGAGGATCCGCGCCCGCGCGCAGGTGGCTCACCCGGGCGTTCAACCCCCGGCGGAACGCGCGCCGCGAGGCTCGGTCCCGCACATCCTGTGGGCGGCGCGCTGGGAGCACGACAAAGGGCCCGACACTTTCTTCGAGGCACTCGACCTGCTGGCCGCACGCGGGCACGACTTCCAGGTCTCGGTGCTCGGCGAAGCCTACAGGGAGCGACCCGCGGTCTTCGACAGAGCCAGGGCGAGGCTCGGCGATCGCGTCGCCCACTGGGGCTTCGTCGAGCCGCGCGACGACTACCTGAAGATTCTCGCCGAAACCGACCTCTTCGTCTCCACGGCGCGACACGAGTTCTTCGGCCTGGCGGCCGTCGAGGCGATGGCCGCAGGAGCCACACCCCTCCTCCCCCGCCGGCTCTCCTACCCGGAGCTAGTGGACCTCGAACACCATCCGGAGCTGGAGCGCTGCTTCTACGACGGCTCCGCACCTGGGCTCGCCGACCGAGCCGCGGCACTGATGCGTGACCCTGACCCTCCTCGGGCGGCGATGACACGTTTTCTGTGGAGCTCCCGCGCGCCAGCGCTCGATCTCGCTCTCGAAGAGCTCACACGAGCGACGAGCGGGGTCAAGAACTCGTAGGGCAAGACGCGCAACGCCCTCCTCTTCCTGGCCGGAATTCCCGCAGCAGCTCCGGGCCTGCACGGCCAGCACCCCCCGGAGGGAAGGCATGCTAGCGGGGGCCGCGGTATGAGCGCAGTACAGATTCGATCAGTCAGCAGTGATGACTACCGCGGCCCCCGCTAGCGTGACCGTGCCCTCGATCTCGACCTCTACCTCTTTAGCGACCCGCAGGACGACGCGGCTGGGATTCGGCAACCCCCACGCCACGTAGGGCACCTGGAAAGAGACAGCGATGTGGACCCCGTCGTCGACCGGCTGGAGGTCGAACACGCCGGTGAATGCCCGTGGGCGGAAGACAATGCGCGGGTACTCGGCGCTCGCCAGCACTTTGCGGTGCATCTGCTTGTCGCGTCGCGCGTTTCCGCTCTCTAGCGAGGTCGCATCGACCACCATCTCACCCTCCACGGCGCCGGTCGCCGGGTCCACCAACAGCCGATGCTCGTCGGCCCGCACTGCGGCCGAGCCGACGAGGGCGAGAACGACGGCGACGCTCGCGTGCGAAACCATGCTCAGGCAGCGGGAGATCGGGCGACCGGCGGCTCCGCACGATCCTCGCCCTCGGTCACGACAGCCAGGCGCGTGGGCATGGTGCGCTCGATTTCGCGCACCTTACGGCCGGTCGCTCCAAGCCGATCGCAGGCAAGCTCCACGGCCTTCTCTGGGGTGCCCACGCCGCACAGGAACATATCGAGCCCGAAGTACCCGTATTCAGGCCAGGTGTGCAAGGCGAGGTGGGACTCGGCGAGCGTAGCGACCGCGGTCACGCCCTGCGGACTGAACTGGTGAACCGTGAGATTGATCAGGGTGGCGCCGGCGGCTTGCGCAGCGGCGGCCGCGGTCGCCTCGACCAGCTCGGGGTCATCGAGCCTGTCACTCGGCGCGCCCCAGGCATCGACGAAAACGTGCAAGCCCAGCGTGAGAGATTCGTGCTGCATGAGGAGGGTGCTCGCGGCAAATCCTACCGATGGGGCCACTTGCAGACGCCGATTGTAACGCCGCGGCGCCCGAAGCCGGCCTTCGCCAGCCGTTTCCTGCGCTACCATCGCAAGGGTATGCGCTACGGCCTAGTTCTCACAGGGGCCTCGATCGTAGAACAGATCGAGGCGGCTCGCCTTGCCGAGTCGAGAGGCCTGTACTCGGTCTGGACAACCGAGTTCTTCAACCAGAACGGATTCGTCCGCCTTGCCGCAGTCGCCGCCGCGACCGAGCGCGTCAGGCTCGGCACGGGCATCGCCTATGCCTTCATGCGCACTCCGATGCTGGCCGCCTCGGCCGCCATGGACCTCGACGAGATATCGGGTGGACGGGTCATCCTCGGGCTCGGTAGTGGCACCCGGAATATGAACGAGAAGTGGTATTCGGTGCCCTTCGAGCACCCGCCCGCGCCCCGTATGCGAGAAGCCGTGGCACTGATCCGAGCGGCCTTCGCCGAAGCAGAAGGGGACGGGCTGACCTTCGAAGGCCGCTACTACCAGGTCTCCATTCCGCAGTACCAGCGTAGCGGCATGGCGCGACCGTCGATCCCGATCTACGTCGCCGCCGTCAACCGCGGAATGGTAAGAGCCGCGGCAACCTCGGACGGTCTCTGCGGCCATCCGGTCTATACCCGCCACTACATCTCCGAGTGCGTCCTGCCCGAGCTCGACGGACGCGACTGCGAGCTCGTGCCCTACGTGATCACCGCTGTCGCGGACAACTCAGAGCAGGCTCGAAACGAGGCACGCAACCAGATCGCGTTCTATTACTCCACCCGCATCTACCACTCGATCCTGGAGCCCCACGGCTGGAGCGACATCGGCGAGGAGATCGCGCAGGCGTTCCGCCGCGGCGACTTCAAGGCCATGGTCGCGGCGGTCACCGACGAGATGGTCGACGCCATCGCGGCCGCCGGCACACCCGATGAGGTTCGTGACCGGCTCAAACAGTGGGAGGGCCTCACCGATCACGCTCTGCTCTACTCACCGAGCGCCGGCCTCGATCCGGCACGGGTGCGCGAAAATGTTTCCGCTATCGCGGAGACCGTCGACGGGCTGAGCGCGTAGGTCGACCGAGGCTCACCGGAACGGTGGCCCGGAGTCCGCGTTGGGTCTTCTGATCTATCTGCGGGCCAGGACCGCATGGGCGGCGGCGAGCCGTGCGACCGGAACCCGAAACGGCGAGCACGACACGTAGTCGACGCCTACCGAATCGAAGAAGCGAATCGAGTCGGAGTCGCCACCGTGCTCGCCGCAGACACCGATCTTCAGATCGGGCCGGGAAACCCGGCCCTCCCGAGTCGCCAGCTCGACCAGCCTGCCGACGCCTCTGACGTCGATCGACTGGAAGGGGTCGCGTTCGAGGATGCCGGCCTCGATGTAGCCGGGCAGAAATCGCCCCGAGTCGTCGCGCGACAGCCCCATGGTGGTCTGGGTGAGGTCGTTGGTACCGAAGCTGAAGAAGTCCGCATGATTCGCAATGCTGCCGGCGAGCAGGGCCGCGCGCGGCAGCTCGATCATGGTGCCGATGACGATCGGAAACTCGTGACCGCGTGAGCGCTGCACGCGCCGCGCTACGCCCAGGATCAGGTCGCGCGTGCTCTCGAGCTCGGCCGGTTCCATCACGAGTGGCACCATGACCTCCGGTGCGACCGCGCCTTGTGCGTCGAGCACATCACAGGCGGCGCTGAACAGAGCACTGACCTGCACCTCGTAGATTTCGGGAAAGCTCAGTCCTAGCCGGCAGCCACGGTGGCCGAGCATCGGGTTCTGCTCGCGGATCATCTCGGCCTTGCGCTGGATGTCACGCGGCTTCACGCCCAGCTCCTCCGCAATCGCGGCGATCTCGCTGGCTTCGGTCGGCAGGAACTCGTGCAGCGGCGGGTCGAGCAACCGCACATTCATCGGTCGGCCGCCGAGGGCGCGAAAGATACCGAGGAAGTCCTGCCGCTGCATCGGCTCGATGCGGTCCAACGCCCGCCGGCGCTCATCGGGCTCCTCGGCCAAGATCATCTCGCGCACCGCCAAGGTCCGGCGGCGGCCGAAGAACATGTGCTCGGTGCGGCACAGGCCGATCCCCTCGGCCCCGAGCTCGACCGCGCGGATCGCGTCGCCGGGCGTATCGGCGTTGGCGCGCACACCGAGCTCACGGATGTCGTCGGCCCACGACATGAGCTGAGCGAAGCGTCCGCCGACCGTCGCCGAGACGGTCGCGATGAGCCCGGCGAAGACGTCGCCCTGAGTGCCGTCCAAAGAGATCTCGTCGCCCGCCGCGAGCTCCACCGGACCATCCGCACCGTCGAAACGCAGGCACCTCCCCGACTCGTCTACGGTCAGGGCGTCACAGCCGACGACGCACGCCCGACCCATGCCGCGAGCCACCACCGCGGCGTGCGACGTCATGCCACCGGTCCTGGTGAGAACGCCCCGAGACGCATACATGCCGTGGATGTCCTCTGGGCTGGTCTCGCTACGTACCAGAATGACGTCCTCGCCGTCTCTCCCTCGACGCTCCGCCTCGGCGGCATCCAGCACGATGGCACCGCTGACCGCGCCTGGCGAGGCGGGCAGACCGCGGGCCAGCACACGGCCCGGCCGGCTGGGATCGACCTGGGGGTGCATGAGCTGACCCGCCTGCTCGGGTGACACACGTAGCACCGCCGTCTCGCGGTCACAGAGCCCCTCCTGCACCAAGTCGACTGCGATCCTCAGAGCGGCGGTCGCGGTGCGCTTGCCCGAACGAGTCTGCAACAGCCAGAGCCTGCCCTCCTCGACCGTAAACTCGACGTCCTGGAGGTCGCCGAAGTGGCCCTCCAGACGATCGAGCGTCTCGATCAGCTGGCGGTGGACCTCGGGCATTACGGTCTCGAGGGACTCGGCACCGCCAGGCGCGTCGGGATCTCCGCTGAGAGGCGTCGGCGTGCGCACACCAGCGACGACATCCTCGCCCTGCGCATTCAAGAGCCACTCGCCCATCGGCGTACGCGAGCCCGTTGCCGGATTGCGGCTGAAGGCGACTCCGGTCCCCGAGCCGCCACCCAGATTGCCGAATACCATCGCCTGGACGGTCGCCGCCGTTCCCTCGGCGTCGGAGATCCCCTGCAGCGCACGGTAGGTGACGGCGCGCCGGCCGTTCCAGCTACCGAAGACCGCCGCGACGGCCTGGCGCAGCTGCTCGATCGGCTGCTGGGGAAAGGCGTCGCCGGCGTGACGCTCGAAGAGAGCCTCGAGCTCGTCGATCAGAGCTTCGAGACGGTCCACATCGAGCTCGTGGTCGGAATCCACACCGGCCTCTCGTTTGTGGCGCGTCAGAGGCGCCTCGAGCAGCGCGCGATCGACGCCGCGCACGACGTCGCCAAACATCTGGATCAGGCGGCGGTACGAGTCGAGCGCGAAGCGGCGACTCGAGCTCCGCACCGCGAGCCCCTCGAGGGTGTCGCGGTTCAGCCCGAGATTCAGCACCGTGTCCATCATTCCGGGCATCGAGACTCTCGCGCCGGAGCGAACGGAGACCAGAAGTGGCCGCTCGGAGTCCCCAAATCGGGGGCCTTCTGACTCCCCGCTGCGCGCAGCGTCCCGGGTCGCTTCGATGTGCTCGATCCCCGCGGCGATCGCCTCGATCGACAGGGTGTCGAGCTGGCCAGCGGCGAGAAAGCGCCGACAAAGCGCCGTCGGCAGCGTAAACCCGGGAGGTACCGGGAAACCGAGCCGGCACATCTCTGCCAGATTCGCCCCCTTGCCGCCGAGGAGATCCGCCATCTCCCGTCCCCCCGCGGCCGATCCGGGAGCAAAGGGATACCAAGCCTTGTTCAAGGTGGGGCGTAGTTTACCGGGACGCCGAGCTATGCTCGCGCGATGCCGGATTGGGACCTGATCGTCGTCGGTGGCGGCATCGTCGGCTCCTCGATTGCCTACCAGGGCGGCCGGCGCGGGCTGCGCACTTTGCTGCTCGACCGCCGCGACCACGGCCGGGCAACGGACGCGGGCGCAGGCATCCTGTCGCCCGAGACCGAGCTGGGTGGCCGCGGTGAGCTCCGGGCCTTCGCACTCGCCGCTCGCCGCCACTACGACGAGTTGGGCCCCGACCTGCCAACCGAGACTGCCTTCGATACCTGCGGTCTGATGGTCGTGGCACTGGACTCGCAAGAGAGAAGTCGGATCGAGACCCTCCTGGAGCAGCGCGACGGGCTCGAGCCGCTCTCTTCTGCCGCGGCGAAAAAGCGCTTTCCACCGCTGGCATCGGTCGAGGCTGCGCTCTTCAATCCCCGCGCCGCCCGAGTCGATGGTCGGCTCATCAACGACGCTCTGCAGGCGCGGGCTGCCGACCTCGGCGTCGAGATCGCGCAAGCGACGGCCACCGGCATCCGGGTCGAGGCAGGCTCGGTAGCCGCCGTCGAGGCCGAGGGCGTCCACCACTGTCGGAGCCTGGCCATCGCCGGCGGGGCCTGGACGTCGCCTCTCGTCGACCCGCTGGGCTGCCACCTTCCGGTCGCGCCGCAGAGGGGCCAGATTGTGCACCTGAGATGGCCGGATCGATCGCCGGCGGAGTGGCCGATGGTGTCGGGGTTCCGAGAGCACTACCTCGTTCCTTGGGCCGACGGCCGCGTCGCAGCCGGAGCGACGCGCGAGACCGGATCCGGCTTCGAGCCGATGACGACCGCCTCGGGAATCCGTGAAGTGCTGGACCGCGCCCTCGAGCTCGCACCGGGCCTGGCGGGTGCCTCGATCGCGGAGATCCGCGTCGGCCTCCGCCCTCTATCCGCGGACGGCCTGCCGATCGTCGGGAAGGTACCGGGCCTCGCCAACGCATGGGTCGCGACCGGACATGGGCCCGCCGGCCTCATGCTCGGTCCCTACTCGGCCAAGGTACTGGTCGACGCGATCGCGACACACGGCGAGGAAAATATCCCCGAGGCGCTTCAGCCCTCGCGCTTCGGGCCCGCCGATGCTCCAACTGCGATCACCCGGCCCCGCGTCCGGAAATAGAGGACTCCCTCAGAGATCGCCGGCGTCGACATGTGGACCTCGCCGAGGTCGTTGACCGCCAGCTGCCGGAACTCGGTCCCGGCGGCGATCACGTACACCTCGCCCTCCTCGCTGGTGAAGTAGATCTTGCCGTCGGCGGCCACACCCGAGCTCGAAAAACCGGTGCGCCCCTGTCCCAGACGAGTCTTGTAGTGAAGCTCCCCGGTGGCCGCGTCGAAGCACGACAACACCCCATTGTCACGACAGACGTACAGTTCGTCGCCGTAGACCAGCGGGGTCTGCATGTAGCCTCCGTCGCGCTTCGTGCTCCAGGCGACGCCCGAGTTCGACGTCTGGTCGGTCTCAAGGCTGATGTCGCCTTTGGCGCCGACGCGAACTGCGTACACCGGTGCCATCCGGCCGTGCGCGTTGGTGACGTAGACCAGGTCCTTGGCGACGACGGGCGTCGGCACGGGAATGTCGCCGCCGCCCTTGAGCTTCCAAACCTCGCCACCCGACGCGAAGTCGTACGCCCCGATGTGCCTGTAGCCGTTGACGAAGATCAGCGGAGCGCCTCCGTCTGGCGCGTGGACAGTGGGAGTGCTCCAGGTCGGCAGCTCGTCACGAGCAGCGCGCCAGACCTCGGCCCCGGTCGAGGCGTCGAGCACCGCCAGAAACGAGCCCTTCTGGATGTCGCACTGGACAACCACCTTGCCGTCGTAGAGCACGGGCGAGCTGGCGAAGCCCCATTGCGCGCCGGGAGCGATGTAGTAGCCGGAATCGAGCACACCGAGGTCCCTGTGCCAGAGTCGGTTGCCCTCGTAGTCGCAGGCGTAGAGGCCCTCCGAGCCGAAGGAAGCGATGATGCGCTTGCCGTCGGTGGCCGGCGTCGGGTTGGCGTGGGTCGACTTGGTGTGCCGGCGAGTGCGCGGCGGGCCCTCGAACACCTCGCGCGGCCAGCGCAGCTCGCCGGTCCGCTTGTCGAAATGATGCAGCTCGCAACGCTGCTCGCCGTCATCGTCCGCCGAGTCGATATCGCCGTAGAGGCCGACCTTGAGATCGGCGGCGCCGGCAGAGGCAACGGCAGAGGTCACGAACAGCGAATCGCCCCAGATCACCGGGCTCGAGTGCGCTAGACCTTCGACATCCGCCTGCCAGCGAACGTTGGACCCGCTCTCGAGGTCCCACTCGGTCGGTGCCTCGAAGCCAGCCGCGATACCGGCGGCCTCGATGCCCCTGTAGGAGGGCCAGTCGATGCCGTTGCGAGCCGCCTGCCCGCTCACCACCGAGGCGGTGGTGAGCGCGGATACGAGCCAGAAGATCGCGGGTCGTTTCATCGAGCAGCTCACCATCGGATTCATGACTTCAGCGCCAGCCACCCGAACGTCACGAAACCGAGAATCATCAAGACGCCGCCGATCGGCGTCACCGCCCCCAGCCATCGCGGCCCGCCGAGTGCGAGCACCGCCACCGTCCCGCTGAAGATCACGGACCCGACGAGGAGCATCCCACCGACGAGATCGAAGCCACGGCTCTCGTCGCCACGGGCGACGACGCCGAGCAGGATCAAACCGAGCCCGGAGTAGATGAGGTAGCGGGCCGAGGTTTCCCAGAGTGCGAGGCCGCGTTCGTCAAGGCGCGCCGCGAGACCATGGGCTCCAAACGCACCGGCGGCGATCGACAGCGCGGACACAAACGCTCCGGCGGCGATCCAGATCGAGCTCATCACTCCACCTCCGGCGCCACGATAGCAGCCCCCCGGCGACCTCTCGGAGGCTCGCACGCTGCTAGACTCGCGGCCACCGCGGTGGACTCTCTGGCTCAATCACTTCAAGACCTTCGCGAGACGCTCGGGCCCATTCTCGAGAACGCCTGGGTACATGCCGCGCTGATCGTCGTCGGCTCGCTGATTGCGGCGAAGGTCGCGGACTGGATCATCACTCACCTGATCCAGCGGGTGACCGGACGTACTAAGACCGACATCGACGA
>JAYZDP010000191.1:0-9189 GCA_036337765.1 Acidobacteriota bacterium | reverse complement strand
GACCACCACCTGCGCCGCGTCCGCGCGGTCCGCATCCGTGAAGGCCCGGCCACGTAGCAGCGTGGTCTCCAGAATCGAGAAGTAGTCGACCGCCACCGACTGCCAACCGGACGTCCGCCAGCAGGTCATACATCGAGATCTCCCCTCCGCCTCGGTCCTGCGCGGAGTGGGGCGGCCTTGTTTCCTTCACGGCGCTGCTGATCAGTGCGACGCGGAGCGCTCGGAGAGCCACGTGCGAGCGCGGTCGGGGAAATCGGTGAAGGCGCCGTCTACCGCCAGCACGCCGAACAGCTCCTCGAGCTCCTCGTCGAAGGTCGTGAAAGCCTCCGGGATGTCGTCCGCCCGCAACGTGTAGGAATGCACGAGCAGTCCCGCGGCGTGGGCGCGACGCACGATCTCCGGATCGCGGAACAGCAGGTGCTTGCTGGGGCCGATGCCGTCTGCAAAAGAGCTGTAAGCCTGCAAGGCCGATTCGTCGACGGCGACCTGCCCACCGATCAAAAAGACCTGTCGCAGCGACGATCCCAGCCGACGCAGCTCTTCGAGGGCACCTGGTTCGAACGATTGCACGAAGATCGGACTCTCAGCGTCGATATAGCCGTAGTGCCGGACGAGCTCGAGAAAAGGAGCTTCCATCCCGAGCCCGGCCTCGCGATGGAAGCTCGGGGCCTTCAGCTCGGGGTAGATCCCGGCCTCTCGGCTTGTCGATCGATTGAGCGCCTGGACGAGCTCGATCATCTCCTCGAACGTAGGCACCGCGAAGCGTGCCTCGGCCTGCTGCGGAAAGCGGCCAGGCAAGCGCTCGTGGGCGCGCAACATGCGGATCTCGGCGAGGTCGAAGTCGGCGGCGTACCACCGTCCGTCGTCGCGGCCACGGTCCGGGAATACTTCCTCGACGTCGGTCGTGGCCTCGAGATAGATGTCGTGCAGGCAGATGAACGCGCCGTCTCGGGTACGCACCAGGTCCGGCTCGATGAAGTCCGCATCCATCCCATGGGCGAGCGCGTAGGCCTCGAGCGTGTGCTCGGGGAGGTACCCGCTGGCGCCGCGGTGCGCGATCACGATCGGCTCGGCGGCGCGAATGGACATCGGCAGGATCGACGAGGCAAGGGCGAGAACGGTGTAGGAAACGATAGCGCGCTGCATGGTCCGCACCTCGACTGGGTTCACGCTACCAGTCCGGCGTCGAAAACCCGCGGTGCCGTTCGTCGTTCATGAAAGACCCACCACCGACCGAGGAGCAAGCCCATGGCCCAGTATGTTCTGTTGTTGCACGATCGCCGCGGCGGCGACCTTTCCGCGATGTCCCCAGACGAGATCCAGAGTGTCATCCAGGAGTATGGCGCCTGGGGCAAGAAGATGGCCGCCGCCGATCGTCTACGACGGCACGCTCTACGTGCTCGGCAACCAGGGGATTCTCGACGCCTACGATCTCACCGACGGCCGCGAGATCTACCGCGAGCGACTCCCGCACGTCGGGGGCGGCTTCAGCGCCTCTCCAATCGCTGCCGATGGTCTCCTGTACCTGGCGAGTGAGGACGGCGACATCTTCGTGGTCCAAACCGGCGAGGCATTCGATCTGATCGCCACCAACACCATGGGCGAGCGGCTGATGGCGACGCCCGCCTTGGCGGGCCGGCACATGTACGTTCGCGGAGAGCGGACGCTGTTCGCAATCGGCACCGAGTAAGGTCAGTCCTCTGGGAACGGGGGGTCCTGGCCAGGCGGCAGCGCGACCCGGAAGACGTTCAGCGTCATCGACACCATCACGTAGTAGCCCAGCACCGCGATCAGGTCCATGGCACCGCGCGTGCCATAACGTTCGACCACCGAGTCATAGGCCGCGTCGCCAACTCGCCGTGTCTCCAGGAGCTCACGAGCGAAGTCGTAGGCCACCGCCTCGCCGGGATCGTCGAACTCGGGCCTCTCACCCGCACGGATCCCATCAATCACATCGTCAGAGACTCCGGCTCTCGCGGCCAGCCGCGCGTGAGCCCACCACTCGAACTGCGCTCGCCACTCACGGCCGACGGTGAGGATGCCGACCTCGAGGACGTTCGAGGGCAAGCTCGAGTCGAAGCGAACGCTCTCGCCGACCGCCTGCAGCCGCCGCCCCAGCTCCGGGCTATGAAGCCACGCGTTGAAGGGACCGATGAGGCCACCCCCGTCGTCGACCAGGCCACGACTGCTCCCGCCCCCCGAGCGCGGTCCGGCGAGAATCTCATCGTAGAGCTCGCGCTGAGCCTCAGACAGCTGATCGCGACCGAGAGCCTGAATCCGGCTCATCGAGAATCCACGAGCGCCACCAGCTTCTTCGCCATGTTCACTCCCCAATGTAGTATCGAACCTCGCCGACAATATCCTGTCTGAGTGGCCGTCCTGTCGGGGAGGACGGCCGCTGGAGGTTTCCGAATGAAGAGACGAACTCTCGTGGCCGCCATGCTCGTGGCCGCACTCGTGATCGCCGGCCCACCAGCCACGGCGCAAGACGCAACCAAGATTCTCGCCGTCGACATCGAGTCCGACGTCGTCTACGGCCACAAGATGGGGATGGCTCTGACGCTGGACGTCATCCGACCGGCCGAGGCCAACGGCGCGGCAGTTCTGTTCATGGTCAGCGGCGGCTGGGTTTCGCGCTGGGTGCCGGCAGAACGGATGGCGCAACGCTTCGAGGATCTCCTGGCGGGCGGCTTCACCGTGATCCCGATCCGGCACGGCTCGAGCCCGCGCTTCAAGGTCCCCGAAGCTGTGGAGGACGTCCGCCGGGCAACTCGCTTCGTGCGGGCGAATGCGGACAGCTGGGGCATCGATCCCGACCGGCTCGGGGTCTTCGGCGGCAGCGCCGGCGGTCACCTCTCACTGATACTCGGCACCACTGGTGACGATGGCGACGCGGCTTCGAGCGACCCGGTACTCAAGGGCGCCTCGCACGTCGCGGCCGTAGTCGCCTATTTTCCCCCGGTGGACCTGACCGGCCTCGCCGGACCGAACGATCGCTTTCCCGCACTGGATTTCGACACCAAGCTGGCCGAGTCGATCTCGCCGATCTTTCACGTCTCTGACGACGATCCGCCGTCCCTGATGATCCACGGCGACCAAGACACTCTGGTGCCACTGGTGCACAGCGAGCGAATCCTCACTGCCTTCCAGGAGGCGGGAGTCGTCACCGACCTGATTGTCATCGAGGGAGCCGGTCACGGTTTCCAGGGAGAGGCGGCCGAGACCGCCACCGCGGCGCTGGTGAGCTGGTTCGAGCGCCATCTCTTGGCCGGAGACGGGGCGCAGTCGACCGGAGGGTCCGAGTAGCGGGCTTACTCGCCGGGAATCGACTTCGCGTACGTGACCTCGAGCCGCTCGAGGTAGTGATCCCACTTGCGTACGCTCAAGCCCATCATCACCACTAGGACGATCAACATGACCGCGTGGGTCACCAGCCGGCCGGTGTTGGCCGTCAGACGCTGACGGCCAGCGTGCAGCAGGCTGAAGCCCTCCCAGCCGGCGAGGGTGGCGAGCATCACGCCGATCAGGAGATAGGTCCAGTTGAAGGTGGGCGTGCCGAAGGTGTCGATCCCGGCCTCGGAGCTCTCGAGCGGTAGATAGTAGTAGGCGAAGAGGACGTACGGCACCAGCAGCGCCAGCATCACTGCATGCGTAACCACGCGGGAGACGTTCCTAGACTTGCCCTCTCGGCGTGCTCGCACGACTCCATGAAGCTCGCCGGCGGCAAGAATGAAGACAGCGGCGCCAAGAAGCATCTCTAGAAGCGTGTAGGACTGCAGCATGTTCCTCTTCCCCTCTCGAGGGCCGAACCCTCCCGATCCACCAGGTAGTCAAGTGAACAATGACGGATATTCGCACTCGTCCCGAGAACCGACAATCATTTGATCTCTCCAGGGTGACAACTTACTGAGCAGATCTCGAGGTCTCGGCCTGTGATCACGGCTTGACAAGCACCCGTTCGACAGTCACGGTGGACGCGCGATGGACGAAGGCACGTCGAGAAACGCGCGTAGCTGTCTGATCGTCGCTGCGATCCTGGTGCTGCTGATGATGGTGCCGGTGGTTTTCTTCTGGGTCCTGCTGCGCAGCTTCGAGGCCGACGAGATCGAGATCTCGGGCGGAACGATTCTGGAGGTCGACCTCGGTGCGGTCGTCGGCGATGGCCCCTTCCCCGTCGACCTCGGGCCGTTTTTCGGGTCCGGTCCGCTCTCGCTCTGGGAACTCAATCGCGCACTCGATACGGCCGCGGAGGATGACGACATCGTCGGCGTGCACCTGCTCATTCGTGGCAGCGCGATCGGCTGGGCGGGGGCCGAGGAGGTCTTGAGCCACCTCGACGCCGTGCGCGCCGCGGGTAAGCCGGTCCACGCGCTGCTGGAGTCGGACCTGATCGACGATCACGACTACTTCCTCGCAACGGGAGCGAATCGCATCCTCGTCAGCCCCGCAGCGTCGGCGGCGATCAACGGCATCGCCGCCGAGGCCCAGTTCATGCGCGGCACCTTCGACAAGCTCCACATCGAGCCGGAGGTGTTCATGTACAAGGAGTACAAGAGCGCCGGCGAGGGCTACGCCAACTACGAGATGAGCCCCTACATGCGCGAGTCGCTCACCGCGGTCCTCGCGACGACCCACGAGCGGCTACTGGCCCGGATCGCCGATCGTCGCGGGTTGGACGAAGCTGCCGTGGCCGCGTTCATGGAGCGCGGTATAGCGGCGGCAGAGCACCTCGAGGCGGCCGGGTTGGCTGACGCGCTCGGCTACTCAGACGAGCTACGCTCGGGGCTCGAGCGAGCCGCCGGGGTCGAAGACTACAAGTCGGTCACGGTCGGGACGTACCTGTCGGCGGCCCGCCCAGCGGCATCAACCCGCCCGGAGATCGCCCTGATCTTCGGAGAGGGCCCGATCGTAGTGTCGGCGCCCCCCTCGGTCCTTCCGTTCTTCCAGGGCCAGGTCTTCAGCGGCGAGCGCGTGGCCCGCCACATCCGCGAGGCCGCGGAGGATGACGACATCCGCGCTATCGTGTTTCGCGTCTCGAGCCCCGGCGGGTCACCGGTCGGCTCGGACCTGGTACGACGTGAGATCGCCAACGCCCGCGAGCGCGGCAAAACGGTCGTCGTCAGCATGGGTGACGTAGCTGGCTCGGGCGGCTACTGGGTCGCGATGGACGCCGACGCCATCGTCGCCCAACCCACCACCCTGACCGGATCGATCGGCGTGGTTTTCACCAAGCTGAACCTCGACGGCTTCTACGAGTGGATCGGAACCAGGGTGGAGCGCATCACGACGGCGCCGGAGGCGGACCTCCTCTCGCTCGGCCCGCTCGGCGAGGCCGGCGAACAGGCCGTGCTGTCGTGGATGGACTCGGTCTACGGCCGCTTCACAGGTCACGTCGCCCGGGCACGAGAACTCGATCCAGATGAAGTCGCCGAGATAGCCCGCGGCCGCGTCTGGTCGGGCGCCGACGCCCTTGAGCTCGGCTTGGTCGATTCAATGGGAGGCCTGGCGGAAGCCTTCGTCGTCGCCAAAGAGCGGATCGGTCTCGACCCCGAGAAGAAGGTGCCTATCCTGGTCTTGCCGCGGCAGCGCTCGTTCTGGCAACAGCTGTTCGAGAACGACTTCACCGGCGTCGCGACGCGACCGATCGGAGATGAGCTCGCGTCCTGGGTGCGCGAGCTCGCCGCGCCACAGGTCCAGGTACGGAGCCCCAGTTTCCGACTCAGATGACCCCGTCGGCCTCGAGTTCCGCGACCCGCTCCGCGCCGAGTCCGAGCCACTCGCCGTAGATGTCGCCGTTGTGCTGCCCCATCGACGGGTTGGGCTCGAGCGGCGGCGGGTCGTCCCCGTGGACTCGAATCGGGCTCGACGGTAGCACCACGCGCCCGAGATCAGGATGATCGACCCACTGGAGCATGCCCCGCTCGTGCATGTGGGGGTCATCGAGGACCTCCACCAGGTCACGTACCGGAGAACAGGGGATGCGGTGCTCATGAGCGACCTCCCAGGCCTCCGCGCGTGTCAGTGCCCGCGACCAGCTCTCGACGATCTCGTCCACCGCTTCGATGTTCTCCACCCGGGCCGAGTTGTTCGCGAAGCGCGGATCGTCGAGCAGTTCGGGCCGGCCCATGAGCGCTGCCAGCAGCTCCCAGTGCCTCTCTTTGACGCAGATCAGCGCGATGTAGCCGTCGCGGGTGGGATAGACGTTGTAGGGGGCCACGCCGCCGTGGCGGTTGCCTCGCCGATGCTCGAGATGACCGCCGTTATGGTGGTAGAGACCGAGATCGCTACACAGGGTCGGAAAGACCGCCTCCTGCATCGCCACCTCGACCACCCTTCCCTCGCCGGTGCGCTCGCGCTCGAAAAGAGCCGTCATCACCGCACCGTAGAGATGGGTGCCACCCATGAAATCGGCTAGCGGCGGGCCGACTCGCAGCGGCGGTCCGGCGGCCTCGCCGTTGATCGACATCACACCCGACGACGCCTGCACCGTCGGGTCCATCGCCACCCGATCGTGGTCGGGTCCGGACAGACCGAAGCCGGTGCCCGAAGCATAGATGAGCCGAGGGTTGTGGCCCATCAACACCTCCGCTCCCACACCAAGCCGCTCCATCACCCCGGGGGCGAAGTTCTCGAGCAGCACATCCGCACGCCGGACCATCTCGATCAGGATTTCCCGGCCGGCAGCCTTCTTGAGGTTCAGCGTCACGCCGAGCTTGTCGGAGTTGAGAAAGGCGAGGGTGTAGGACGGACCCTCCCCCTCCAGCTCACGGCGCCGCAGCGGATCGCCGGTCAGAGGCTCGACCTTGATGACTCGGGCGCCAGCGCGTGCCAACAGCAGGGTCGCGTAGGGCCCCTGATAGATCTGGCCAAGGTCGATGACCGTGACACCTTCGAGCGGTCGACGTGCGGCGCGGTTGGGCAGGCTCAAGCACTCCTCCTTCGGGCGCGCCAAGCTAGCATAGACGTTCATCACCCTATGACCCGCACCAGACGCGCACTAGACTGGCGGCGAGACTCGAGCTTGACCGACGATCCAACGATGCCCGATCACCGCGAGACCCCGTTAACGGTCAACGGCGCCTACTACTCGATGGTCTCTGGCATCGTGCTGCCCGCGGTGAGCGTCGCGGGACTGTTCTCCTTCCTCGGGCCTGACCTGCCCCCGACCTCGATCCCGGCTCTCATTCTCCTAGGGTCCGTCGCCGCGGGTCTGGCAGGCCTCGCCTTCGGCCTCGTCGCGGCCATCCGGCTACCCCGCCTACGAGGCGTCGGGATCTTCGGCGCGACGCTCAACGCCTTCTATCTAGCCGGAATGGCGACGTTCCAGCTGGCGCTGCTCGCCGCCACGTCGGGCGCCGCCGGCTGAGACGGCCTCGCCCCCAACCGGTCAGCTGAGCCGAGTCTCGGCGATGATCTCGCGCTCGAAGTCTCCGCTCCCACCACCGAGGTGGTCCTCGCGCCAGTGAGAATATTCGTCACGAAAAGTCGCAACGATGGCGTCGACCGGTGGCTCCGCGAACTCTCCGCGGCACTTGAGGTATTCCATGTGCCGATTGCCCTCGAGATCGAACGGGTGGTAGATCGAGTCCTCTCGACCGTCGAACTCCAGGGTGCCGAGCCCGAGCTTCTCGCACAGCTCGACGTTGAAGGCCGGCGTCGCCTTGACCCACTGACCCTCGAGATAGATGGAGGTGTAGCCGTGCCAGTAGAAGACATCGGTCTGCATCCGCTCACGCATCTTCTCCGTCGACAGGTGGTTGCGAACATCCGCGAAACCGAGTCTCGCCGGCACCGCGGACGCACGACAACAGGCGGCGAGCAGGATCGCCTTCGACACGCACCAGCCCCTACCCAGCTCCAGAGTCCGGCGAGCCGAGAGGCCTGCCACTGTCAGCTCCGAGGAGTAGGGGTCGTAGCGGATGTCATCGCGCACGGCGTAGTACAGCGCCACGGCCCGGGCTGTCGGATCGGCCTCGCCGGACGCCACTCGGTCGGTGAGGGCCACGACCCAGGGATCCTCCGACTGAACCGTCGCCCCGGCGGCCAAATACGGTGCGAACTCCTCGGCGTCGAGCGGTCGTTGGGTCACAGGGTCCACAGGAGTCTCCTTCAAGCGGTCGGCGGGTCCATTGTACCGAGCCGCCGGACGTAGGATCCCGACGATGAGCGAGCGTTGCCCATGGGCGGGTACCGACCCACGAATGATCGCTTACCACGACCACGAGTGGGGCGTGCCCACCCATGAAGATCGCGAACTCTTCGAACTCCTCACCCTCGAGGGGGCTCAGGCCGGCCTTTCCTGGTCGACAATCCTCAACAAACGCGACGCCTACAGACGCGCCTTCCGCGGCTTCGAGCCTGAGACGGTGGCTCGCTTCAACCGGCGCTCAATCGCGCGACTACTCGGCGACGCGGGCATTGTTCGCAATCGATTGAAGATCGAATCCACGGTGCGAAACGCAAAAGCGCTGATCGAGATCCAGAACACGCACGGTAGCTTCGACGCGTATCTCTGGAGCTTCGTGGACGGCGCGCCCATCGTCGGGCGCTGGCACACGATGCGCGACGTCCCGGTGACCACGGCCATCTCCGACACCATGTCGAAAGACCTGAAAAAACGTGGCTTCTCCTTCGTCGGCTCGACGATCTGCTATTCGTTGATGCAGGCCGTAGGCCTCGTCGACGACCACGTCGCGAACTGCTTCCGAGCTGCCTAGGATTGCTGAGTGGTGCCCCCGGCTGCGGCACCGAAACTCCCACTCGAGAATCCCGTAATGACTGGGGAGGGGGAAAATGATTTTCAAGATCGCACTCTTTCCCATAAAGCTGGTGTTCGGGCTCGTGCTCGGCGTGCTCTGCCTGGTCGTGGCGCTACCATTGCTTACGATCCTGGTGCCGGTCGTGGTCCTGGCGCTGCCCGTACTGGTGATCGGCAGCCTCGTGTTCGCGGCTTGCGCAGTGTTCTGGCTCGCCTGCTCGGCGATCGCCTGGATATTCTGAGCGCCGAGGGCTCCGACGACGGCCGCAGTGGCACGCGCCCATCTTATGCGGTATTGTCCATATCCTTGTTTTCACATCCATGCGCAGCCGCCCCATCCGAATGCGCAGCCGCGACGCTGGAGAAGCCGTCTTGGAACCAAAATCCCGCCCGAACGCAGAGCCGCACGGTGTCCCCGAGGCTGCGAGATC
>JAYZDP010000190.1:0-6000 GCA_036337765.1 Acidobacteriota bacterium | reverse complement strand
GGTCGTCGAGCAGCGGCAGATCGGCTCGTTGCCACCCGATCTCGACCCCGGCCGCGCTGACGATGTCGAGCACGGGCGGCACGATCTCGGCGGCTATGCCGCCCCCGACGATCAGCGCGACCCGCTTCACGTCCCCACCTCGGCCGCTCCCTGGTCGAGGATGCGCAGCAGCGCTTCGGTGAGCTGCCTGGTGCTCGCCTGGCCGCCGAGATCGCGGGTCAGGCTCTCGCCGCGGCGCAGCAGCTGCTCGACCGCGTCACGCAACCGACGCGCCGGCAGCTCTTCGCCAATGTGGCGCAGCATAAGCTCGGCCGACAGAATGACGGCTAGCGGGTTGGCGAGGTCCTTGCCCGCGAGGTCCGGGGCGGTGCCATGCACCGCCTCGAAGACTGCATGGCCGTCGCCGATGTTGGCTCCCGGCACCAGCCCGAGACCGCCCACCAGTCCCGCGCACAGGTCGCTCAGGAGATCGCCGTCGAGATTGCCGCTGACCAGCATGTCGTAGGCAGTGGGATCGAGCACCAGATCGAGAAAGACCTTGTCGACGGCTCGGTAGTTGACCTCCAGGTAGGGGTAGTCGCGCGCCACTTCTCGTGCACAGTCGAGGAAGAGGCCCTCGCCGAGGCGCATGACCGATGCCTTGTGCAGGATGCACAGCCGCTTGCGGCCGTGGTTGCGCGCGTACTCGAAGGCGAAGCGGATGATGCGTTCGGAAGCTCTGCGCGTGACGATCTTCAGAGCCTCCACCACGCCGTCGACGACTTCGTGCTCGCGGCCACTGTAGAGCCCTTCGGTGTTCTCGCGCACGACGACAAGATCGACGTTGTCGTAGCGTGCGCGGGTGCTGCCCGGCAGGGTGGCTACTGGACGCAGGCACGCATACAGATCAAGACCCTGGCGCAGCGACACGTTGACGCTTCGCCAGCCTCCACCGATCGGGGTCTGGAGCGGCCCCTTGATGGCGATCCGGTTGCGGCGGATCGATGCGATGGCGTCTTCGTTCAGGGCCTCCAACCCGGCCTCGACCGCGGCACTCCCGGCCAGGACCGTCTCCCATTCGATTCGGCCCTCGGTGACGTGATCGACGGCGCGCACCATCGCTGCGGTGACCTCGGGGCCGATGCCGTCGCCGGGAATGAGGCTTACGCGGTACTTCAGGGGGCTATCCGTCGCGGGCTGATGTGGCACGGAACCGGGTGGTCGAATCTAGCAGAGCCCAGTGCTGTCAGACGCCCGTCTCAGGCGTGGACGCCGATGCTGCCGTCGAAGACGCCGGTGCTACCATCCGGCATGATGACCCGGGTGCTTTGGCGACGTCGGGTGACGGGTTGGCGGCTCGCCTTGGTTCTCGCCATTGCCGTGAGCTCCGCGCCCGTCGGGGGCGCTGATCGTGTGGTTGTGGCGGCCCTGCCGTTCGTGTCCTCGGCACCGGTTTTCATCGCTCACAGTCGAGGCTTTTATGCCGACGAAGGGCTCGACGTTGAGCTGCGCTTCTTCCACGCGGCGCAGCCAGTGGCGCTGGCGGTTGCTGCGCGAGACGCCGACTTTGGTGTCACGGGGCTCACTGCGGGTTTTTTCAACCTCGTGGCGCGCGGTGCGGTGAAGATCGTCGCCGGCCAGGCGCGCGTCCAACAGGGTTACCAGTTCGTCGCCTATCTGGCCTCACCGGACGCCCATGCCGCCGGGCTGCGCACGCCGGCGGATTTGGCGGGCCGGCGCGTCGGGATCACCCAGATGGGCTCGACGTTCCACTACATGGTCGGGCAGGCGGCCGATCACTATGGCTTCCCGTTGGAGCGCGTACGGCTGGTGCCGCTCGAATCGGTGGCGAGCACGATCGCCGCGCTACGTGGCGGCTCTATCGACGCGATCCTGCTCCCGTCGCACCTGGCGCGGCCGCTGGCAGATGCGGGGTCCGCCAGGATCATCGGGTGGGCGTCGGAGGTCGAGGGCTGGCAGCTCGGGGCGCTTTTCGCATCGACCCGTACTGTCGAAGATCGACCCGACGTGGCGCGGCGCTTTCTTGCCGCCTATCGTCGTGGGGCCGCTGTTTACCACGAGACTTTCCTGGCGCGCGGCGGGGGAGCGGAAACAGAGGCCGCTGCCGACGCTCTAGCCGGAGAGCTGAGCGAGTTCGTGCCCTCTACGGTTGCCCAGATTCGGCTCGCGACGCCGTTCATCCCGGCCGACGGCGGACTCGACCTGGCGGCGGTGCACCGGCACGTGAAGTGGTTTCAGACGCGGGGACTCGTGGATCGCCAGCTCCAGCCCGACGCCCTTTTCGCCAGCCTGAGCGGGTCCCGTTGACGGAGGCCGGCGCGTGGAGATCGAAGCACAGCACATCTCGCACGCCTACGGTGAGCTCGAGGTACTCGACGACCTGTCGTTTCGCGTGCCCAACGGCCGCGTGGCGGCAGTGGTGGGTCCTTCGGGCTGTGGCAAGTCGACTCTACTGCGGGTTCTGGGGGGTCTCATCGAGCCTCGGGAGGGACGCGTTGATACTGTCGGCGAGCGCGGTCGGTCGTGCCTGAATCCGCTGACCTTCGTTTTTCAGGACTTCGCACTCCTGCCCTGGCGGACCGTGGCCGGCAACGTTGCGCTGCCTTTGGAGGCGCATGCGCTCAGTCGGCTGGAGCGGGATGAGGTGGCGAACGAGGCGCTGACGCGCGTTGGGCTCGAGGGTTTCGCGGATGCGTTTCCCGCACAACTCTCGGGTGGCATGCAACAGCGCGTCGGGATCGCTCGTGCCCTGGCTGTGCGCCCGGCGGTGATGCTGATGGATGAGCCGCTGTCGGCCCTCGACTCCCAGACCCGTCACCTCTTGCGCGACGAGCTGGTACGGCTGTGGGAGGAGCTCGACGTCACGACCGTGCTGGTCACCCACGACCTTGCCGAGGCCGTGGCCGTGGCCGACGAGGTGATCGTTCTAAGTCGTCGTCCGGCACGTCTTCGTGCCGTTGTGCCGGTGCAGATCCCGCGCCGCGACCGCGCCGCGCAGGCTGCGGCCATGGCCGGGTTGGAGCAGTCATTGTGGGAGCTGGTGCGCGACGAGGCGGTAGAGGCCGATCGGGAGATCGGATGAGCCCTCAGGCTTCTTCGAATCCGGTCAAGCTACGAGGCCACGGATTTCAGCCGCGGGTCGTGCCCTGGATGTCGTGGGCATTTGTGGCGGGGGTGCTGGCCGTCTGGGGAGGCGGCAGCCGCTTGGGCTGGATCGATGAGCTGATGTTGCCGAGCCCCCAGCGAGTCGGTGCTTCCTTGGTCGAGCTCGTGGCAAGCGGGGAGATCTGGGGCCATTTGGCGGCGTCGCTGCAGCGCATCGCCGCCGGCTGGGCCCTGGGCTTCGCGGCCGGGCTAGCACTGGGTGTCCTGGTCGGTGTCTCTTCGCTGTCGCGCTCGGTGGGTCTGCCGCTGGTCGCGGCGCTGTTTCCGATCCCGAAGATCGCGCTGCTGCCGTTGTTCATTCTCTGGTTCGGCATCGGCGAGGCATCGAAGGTCGCCACCATCGCCTTCGGGGTCTTCTTCCCGACGGTCGTCAGCACCTACGCCGCCGTGGATTCAGTACCTCGTAGCCTGATACGGATGGGCCAGAGCTTCGAGCTCGGGCCGCGTGCGATCGTCGCCAAGATCCTGCTTCCCGGCGCCCTCCCCGGTGTATTGGCGGGCGCGCGGATCTCGGTGTCGATTGCTCTGATTCTGGTGGTCGCGGCGGAGATGATCGGTGCACAGAAGGGTGTCGGGGCGCTGATCCTCACCGCCGGTCACCTGTTGCAGACGGATCGCCTGATTGCGGGAGTGGTGATTCTGTCGTTGCTCGGTCTCGTGCTCGGCGCTGCCCTGGATCGCCTCGAGAGGCGCCTGCTCCGTTGGCGTTGAGGTCGGTGTGCAGACGAGTCGCTCCCATCGGCCCTCCACCGCCCACGGCTTCACCCTGCTAGAGGCGCTGGTGGCCCTGGCGCTGGTCGGGCTGACGTTACTCTCGGGCTTCGCCCTTCAGTTTCAGCAGCTACGGATGCGGCAGGGGCTTCAATTTGAGAAGCGTTTGTTGTCGCGCGCCGAGGCGGTCGTTGTATCAGTGCAGGAGGGATACCACCCGCCGCGCGGTGGAGCGGTGGACCCACGCCTCGCGTGGCCCCAGCCGGGATTCGACGACGACCGCTTCTTCCTCGACTTCGAGCCGACGTTGACTCCTGGAGTCTGCGGAATGATGGTGCGTGGGTACGCGTCAGGCCTCGGAGGGCGGCCTCACGACCGCTCGGAGTTCCCGAGGTGCTGCGAGCCGGATCCGATGTCACGATCGTGACCTACGGTGCCTGCTGCCCGATCGTTCTCGCGGCCGCCGAGGTGCTTGCCGCGGTCGGGGTCGAGGCCGAGTTCGTCGATGTGCGCACGCTGCTGCTTTTCGACACCTCGGGTGCGATCTGCGCCTCGCTGCGTAGGACCAACCGCATCCTGTTCGTCGACGAGGACGTGCCGGGGGGCACTACGGCCTACATGATGCAGCAGGTCCTAGAAGAACAGGGCGGGCACGAGTGGCTCGACGCGCCGGCGTCGACACTCAGCGGCACACCACATCGCCCAGCCTACGGATCGGATGGCGACTACTTCTCCAAGCCCAACCGGGAGACCATCTTCGAGGCTGCCTACGACCTCATGCACCAGAGCTCGCCGGCACGCTTCCCGCGGTTTTTCGCCCCCTAGTCTGTCGGTCTGACCCGTTAGCGATTGGGAGGTGGGATCTCCGCACCATCGAGTCCGGTCAGCGAGTGGTAGCCACTCACCCGGTGGCGACCCTCGTGGGCGAACTCGTAGAACCCCGCCGTGTGGAGCAGTAGCGTCACCTGTTCCTCGCCTCGGTTCTCCCAGTACCAGCCGTGCAGGCCAGCGAACAGGGCCTCGTAGGAGCCGTCGTCTCGGCTCGCCAATCGACTGTCGTAGCTTTCCGCGAATCCCGGCGGCGCACCGTCCGGGGCGCTGTGGAAGTTGGTCTCGAGCTCGCCCGAAGCCTGCCACGAGAAGATGAGGTCGGCTCCCTCCTTCATGCGGTAGCTGTACTCCACCCACTCGCCGGGCCGCACCACGAGCTCTGCCGAGTCGGTTCTGTACTCGCCCTCAGAGTGCGCGAGCGGTTGCTCTCGGCTCAGCGCCAAGAGACCGAGCGCCTCGCCTGTTCCGAGTGGGTCCAAGCCATACTCTGCCGGCAGCACAGCAACGACGAGCGCTACAGCGGCGGCTGACAAGGCAGCGAGCGACGCCAGCAAGATCTTGCGTGTGGTTGGACTTTCGGACATTCGCGATCAGTAGAGCAGCGATCCGACGATCTGGTACCCGGCGAGCGTAAAGCCTAGGGCCATCAGCACGGTGTTGGTGGAGAAGGCGTGACGACCGAAGCTCGGCCGCGAGCGCCACCACATGAGGCCGACCAGGACGATCGACAAGGCGAGGATCTGACCGATCTCCACGCCGAGGTTGAAGCTGACGATGTTGGCGACCAGCCCCTCCCCGCCGCTCGTGAAATCCTGCAGCTTGGTCGCCAGTCCGAGACCGTGGAACAGGCCGAAGACCAAGACTGCGCCGCGGGTGCTCGGGCGTCGTCGCCACCGGTCAAAGCCGCCGATGTTCTCGAACCCCTTGTAGGCGACCGATAGGCCGATGATGGCGTCGATGACATACGGATCGACCCTCGCGCCTGCCAGCACTCCGGCCAGGAGTGTGATGCTGTGCCCGATCGTGAACAGGCTCACGTAGAGGACCACATCGCCTGGGCGGTAGAGGAAGAAGATGACGCCGACCAGAAACAGGATGTGGTCGAGGCCGGTAGCCATGTGCGTGGCGCCCAGATAGATGACCGGGCCGAGAGCGGTGCCCTCGACGCCTCGCACGAACGACGAGTTGCGCTCGTCCATCGGGTGGCCCCACAGGGTCCCCCCGAGGAGCATTGCCACCAGGATGAGGACCGTGCAGATCCAACGCCGGCGGCGAGCGAGACTCCTCATGCGG
>JAYZDP010000189.1:0-7455 GCA_036337765.1 Acidobacteriota bacterium | reverse complement strand
CAGCCGTTGCGAGAGCGCCGTCGCCCCGGGCTGCCCAGCTACCGAGATCCGTGCCGCCACTCGCCCTGCCTCCGTTGCGACCTCGATCGAAACCTCGGTCTGCGGCAGCAGGCGGGCGAAGAACGAGTGCAGCGCCGTTGAGAGATCCCCGAAGCTCTCCTCACCGATGCGACGATCGTTCACGCGCAGCAGGAAGTGATCGCTGGGAAAGCGTAGCCGGCCCCCTAGACTGGCCTCGATCTGCAGCCGAGCGCACGCCGCCAGCGCCCGCTCGAAGACGGACTCGATACGGTCCTCGAGCGTCGCGATGCCGCCCAGGGAGGGATGGGTCTCGCGCCGACGACTGTAGAGCAAGCCGAGCTCCCCGTCCCCGCCCTCGACTCCGTACTGCGCGTCGTGACACACCAACAGCACTCCCGGTCCGTCCGGAACGTGGCTGTAGTCGACGACGTCGATCGGTAGCTCGACGAGGCGCGACTCTTTGATCCAGCGATGGAAGACAGGGATCAGCCTGTCGAGTTCGAGCCCGGACGCTCCCGAGCCGTTGCCGGTCGAGGCAGCGTAGACCTTCAGGTCGATCTTGGCGGTATCCACGCGAACCTCAAACCGGCGTCAACTTGTTGTAGCAGGCGTGCGCGGCCTCGATGAAGAGCTGCGCCTCCTCGATCCGACGGTGGGCCTGGTCCGGCGATGGAGTGACCAGCGGCTCGTCGTGCGCCTTGAACAAGTAGTTCGCGAACTTCGCTCCCGCGAAAGGATCGAAGAAGATCTCGGTGTCATAGAAGCGGGAGCGGAACTCGTCGAGGATGTCGTCCGGGTTGTCGGTGACGTCGATGTTCTGCGACTGAGTGATCGCTTTGGCGGCCTGAAGCATTGCATCCCGGGCCTTCGCGGCCGCCTGATCGGCATCACCCCCCTCGAGATCGTCGAGTGCCTCGAAGACGATCCGCTCGCTCGACGACAGGCCAAACTCGACGATCGAGACCACCTCGCCGGCACACTCGCCGATCCCCAGGTCGCCGATCGTGTACTCCCGTGGGTCGCCCCAGTCGGAGTAGTAAGAGGCATCCTCGGAATGGGCCGGCACCGGGATGAGGTCTTCGAGCAGAGTCCGTAGCTTGGCCTTGCCCGTGCGGCGCACAAAGTCCTGAAAGCTCTCCTGCCCATCGCGCTCGCCGATATACGCCTCGGTCAGCCGATCGACCACCTCGGGAATTCTCTTGGACGGGATCGCGACCGTCGCCAGCCCG
Organism: Acidobacteriota bacterium; assembly: GCA_036337765.1. Lineage (GTDB taxonomy): Bacteria > Acidobacteriota > Thermoanaerobaculia > Multivoradales > Multivoraceae > JAYZDP01. Next base: position 6,205 of record JAYZDP010000189.1, on the reverse strand, counting down.
TACGCCGCGGCGTTGTCGACCGTCTGCCCGCCCAGCACGAGCTGGAAGTGCGGCACCGTGTGGCCCCCGACCTTACGGCTCACCCCGTAGAAGCCGATGTCGGCGATGTGATGTTGCCCACAGGAGTTAAAGCAGCCCGAGATCTTGATCTTGAGCCCGCGCACCGCAGCGTCGAGCTCGGAGCTGCAGGCGGCGATGCGCTTGCGCAGCTCGGCCGCCAGGCCCCGCGATGAGGAGATCCCGAGCTTGCAGGTGTCGGTCCCTGGGCAGGCAGTAATGTCGACGAGGGTCGCGGCCCCGGCCTCGGCGAGATTACAAGTCACCAGATCGGCGTGCAGATCTGGGAGATCAGCCTCGGAGATCCAGCGCAGCACGACGTTCTGCTCGACCGTCGTGCGCAGGAGCCCACCGTTGAATGTGCGCGCGATCGATGCCAACGCCCGACCCTGCTCCGAGCTCAGATCGCCCAACGGCAAGCTGATAGTGGCGATCACGTAGCCGCGCTCCTTCTGCTGCTCGACGTTGGTCTCACGCCAAGCCGCCAGATCCGCAGACACCGCGGCGTCGCCGAGAGGCACACCTTCGCGCGAAGGCTCCTCGTCGACCACGCCCAGGTCGTCGAGAAAGGCACTCCACCGCTCGTCGGCGGGAATGCCCTCCTTCTCCACGGCCACCAACCGTTTGAACTCGTCCAGCCCGAGGTTGGCGACCAGAAACTTCAACCGAGCACGGGCCCGGTTCCGCTTCTCACCCAGGCGCGCGAACACCCGACAGATCGCCTGTGCCGTCGGCAGCAGCTCGTCCTCGGCGAGAAAGTCGTCGAAGAGCGCGGCCTGGTGCGGAACCGCACCCAAGCCCCCACCGACATACACCTCGAAGCCACGCACCTCGGCGCCGTCGATCTTGCGGGTGGCGGCCACGACGCCAAGGTCGTGCATGTGGGCCAGCCCGCAGGCCGCCCCGCCACAGCCGGAGAAAGAGATCTTGAACTTACGGCCGAAATCCTGCGCATCCTTGTGGCCCAACAGGAAAGTGGCCAGTGCGCGGGCGTAGGGGGAGACGTCGAACGCCTCGTCGGCGCAAACTCCCGACTTGGGGCACGCCGTGACGTTACGCACCGTGTTGCCGCAAGCTTCCAGTGTCGTGATACCCACGGCCGCGAGTCGCCGCATGAGGTCCGGAGTGTCCTCGATGTGGATGAAGTGCAGCTGGAAGTCCTGGCGTGTAGTTACGTGGAGGATCGCGTCGGAGTACTCCTCAGCCAGATCTGAGAGCACCTCGAGCTGGTCGGAGTCGAGCCCGCCGAACGGGATCTTGATGCGCTGCATCCCTGGTGCGTCCCACATCGTCGTCGGACCCTTGGTCAGCTCGTCCGACGGGTACGAGATCGGGCGGCTCTCGCTACCGTCGTGTCGGAAGCCGTTGTCGTAGCGCTGGCCGTAGACGCCGCGTCGCAGACGGGTCTCGGCGAAGATCTTGTCGTCGATCTTGTCCTGCCGCTTCAGTTCGAGCTGGGTCTCGAAGATCCCGATCTCGTCCTCTAGATGCGGCGGAATCCGATCTCCCAGCGTGTCTTTCCACGAGGGGAGGGTCATGGGCATTCCTTTCGCTGACGGAAATGGGAAGGCTTGGCTCAACGACTCCAGGTAATTGTTACCTAGAAGGTCACAATTATGGCAAAACCCGCCGCCCGCGACCAGCCCTGCGGAGTCGGCCGCTACTCTTTCTTCTTGTTCGACCGCTTCTGAGCCGTGATGCCGACGATGACCAGAGCCACGAAGAAGATCGCTCCCGCGACCGCATCGAGGCCCGAGACCGCGACCAGGAGCGCCGCGCCGAGAATCGAAGAAAGCACCATCAGGGTCTCTTCGAGCACCGCGACGGCAAGCGCCGCCGCCACCACGGCGCCTACGAGCACGATCAGCCATTCGATATTGCCCAACCCAACAGCATAGAAGTCCAGTAGCCACATGACGGCATACCCGCCGAAGAGAAGGCCTGCGACTCCCGCCGCTATGCGCTGTAGAAAGATCGCCGCGACAGCCCCCGCTACACCAACACCCCCGGCGAGCACCCAGACCATGAGTTCCGGGGTGTCGTCGGCGAACTGCGTCACCAGCCTGAAGGCGATGAGAAAGCCCAGCGTGCCAAGCAGCAGCCAGAACAGCTTGCGCCCGAAAAGGATCAGCACGACGCCGAGTGCGGCGGGAAGCCACGTGTCGACGGCTGCGATCGACTCAGGCATCGGCGCGGCTATGCTATCGCTTCGCCGGTCGGCTTCCCGCAGCCGGCGCGAACCGCGGGAGGGGGTTTCGAATGAAGGTCCATGCCGACTTGTGCCTGGTGCCGATCGGTGTCGGGGTATCGGTCTCCCGCTACGTAGCCGCCTGCGAGAAGATCCTTCTCGAGGCCGGTCTTGAGCCTCGGCTGCACGCCTACGGCACCAACGTCGAAGGGGAGTGGAAGACGGTCTTCGAGGCCTTTCGCCGCTGCCACGAGGTGGTCCACGAGATGGGCGCACCACGAATCAGCTCGACCCTGCGCTTCGGCACACGTACCGATCGCGAGCAGAGCTTGGCCGACAAGATCTCGAGCGTCGAGAGCAAACTCCACCCCGCCAACGGCTGAGCCGGTCCGCGGACTCAGCCGTCAGCTGGCGCGAGGAGGCACCATGGCCGCGAAGACCGTCACCGGTGTTTCGGCCTCCAGGCGAACAGTATCCGCAGCGGCTGCCACGGCAACGGCCTGGCCTGCCTCGATCGGCAGCGCGTCGTGAGTCTCGACCAGTCGCCCCCTGCCGCCGGTGCAGACCGCAAGCACGATGCTGCCTGCACCCCCGAGCGGCACAGGCCGGCCGGCCGGCTCGGCTGAGAGTCGAGAGAGGCGAAACTCGTCCGCCGGTGTCCGCCAGGTCTCTACCCCCTCCGCCAGCACTGAGGGGGACAGGGCCTCGCGACCCGAGGCGGTGAGCTCGCCAACGTTCAGAAGCTCGTCGAGATCCACGTGCTTCGAGCTCAACCCTCCACGTAACACGTTGTCAGAGCTGGCCATCGCCTCGACCGCAGCACCGCGCAGGTAGCAGTGCAGCATCCCGGCCGGCTGAAAAATGGCCTGACCGGGCTCAAGGCGCTCTAGCTCCATGAACAGTGGGCTCAGGCAGGCCGCATCGTTCGGGTGGTGTCGAAGCAGGGTGTCGACCCAGAACCAGCGGTCACCGGGACCGCCTGGATCCGTCGCCTCTATGTGCTGACGAATCGCGATCACCGCTCGGCGCCAGGCTTCCGGCGCCATCCCGAGCAGCGCCAGAATAAACGCCCGCAGGTCACCCTCTCCGCGCACGGTCGGCTCGACCTCCGCGAGTGCCTCTGCGATCTCCGCCAGCGCACCGCGTACGTCGGCCCGGCTTCGGACCCCGCGCAGGGCCCAGAAGGGTTCGAGCGCCACCACGATCTCGGGCTTGTGGCCACGATCCACGTAGCTGCGGTGGTCGGGGGAGGCGTGGCGCTCCCTCTCGAATCCCCTCGCGGCCGCGGCCAGATCCGGGTGCGCCTGCAACGAGAGGGGCTTTTCGACCGCAAGCACCTTGAGCAGGAACGGCAGCGCTCCGTCGAAGCGATCGGCGGTGGCTCGGCCCAGCCAGAAGACCGGGTCCGATGCGATGGCTTTCGATAGCGGCACCTGGCCAGCCTCGAGTTCGACCGTCGACTCAGCGGCCGGATGCGCGCCGATCCACAGCTCCGCCTCGGGGCTGGACGACTCGCCTGCTCCTCGCATCCCCGACAGGAAAGTACGCGATCCCCAGTCGTAGTCGCGGATCTGGGCCGCCAACCGATGCAGCGCGCGCCCTCTCATCGATGCTCTCCGTGCCGCTCCACGAGAGCGGCCAACATCTCGACCGTGTCGAAGTCCTCGAGCGGAGCCAGATCGGGAAGCTCCACTCCAACCACGTCGTCGGCGTAGCGGGCCAGGATCTGCCGTCCTCCTTCGTCGCCTTCGATCTCGGCCAGTTCGGCGAAGAGCGAGCGGGGAAATAGCACCGGCGCACCGCGACGCCCGTGGTGACATGGCACCGTGATCCCGCCCTCGCGGCGCCAGGTCTCGACAATGGCGTCGAGGGTCCGAGTGTCCAGAAACGGTTGATCGCAAGGCACGAACATCGCACCCCCGCTGGCCGGAGACACCGCGGCGAGACCGACTCGGACCGACCCGCTCTGACCCGACGCGTAGTCCGGATTGTGAACCGTGCGGACCCCCAGGGCAGCCACCTCGCCGAGGACCGTCGCGGCTTCGTGTCCGGTCACGACCACCGTCTCGGCGCACGCGCTCTGCACCACCGCGTACGTCACCCGGCGAACCACGGACTGCGCCGCGATCTTCGCCAGCTGCTTCGCCCCGTCGGCAAAGCGCGACGAGGTGCCGGCCGCGAGAACCACTGCGGTCACCGCCTCAGGCACGGCCATTCCGCGCCGCAACCATCTCAGCCGCGATCGACACGGCGATCTCCTCCGGTCGACTGCCCCCGATCTTGATCCCGATCGGGGCGTGAATTCGCTCGATCTCCGCAGCGTCGAGACCCATCTCCCCGAGTGCCGTCGCACGTTTGGCGTGGGTCTTCTTCGAACCCAAGGCACCCACGTAGCGCGCCCGGCTGCGCACAGCGATCTCGAGACCCGGGTTGTCGAGCTTCGGGTCGTGAGTCAGAAAGACCAGGTAGGTCGACTCGTGAAGCGTCATCTCCTTCAGGGCATCGGCCGGCCAGCGCACGATCAGCTCGTCAGCGTGGGGAAAGCGCTCGCGGGTCGCGTACACCGCGCGGGCATCGACCACGATGGTGTGAAACCCCATCGCCTTGGCGATCGCCACCAGCGGAACGGCGACGTGGACAGCTCCGACCACGACCAGCCGCTGTGGCGGTTCGTGGCTCTCGAAGAAGATCTCGACCGGTCCCGCCGGCCCTGGCAGCTCGAAGGCGCGGCTGGAGCCGACGGCCAAGAGCTCCCGGCACGAGGTCAGCGCCGCTGCCTCGGTATCCGCATCCAGCCCGAGCGATCCCTCGCCATCCTCGTCGGGGAGGATGAGGCGTTGCGTGCCGAGACCGGCGGCGTCGATACGAGTGGCGACCCCCACCCGGCGCTCCTCACCGATGAGCTTCCGGAGCCGGGAAAAGACGGAGCCGTTCGAGCTCACGATTGCGCCAGCCGGGCGACCCGGCCTCAGTCCAGCCTCTCGACCAGCACGTCGATCTCACCACCGCAGGTCAGCCCGACCGACCAAGCCTGCTCATCGCTGATGCCGTAGTAGAGTCGCTTGGGAACCCCGGTCTCGAGGACCTCCTGCGCTTCCTCGAACACCGCTCCCTCCACGCATCCCCCGCTGACCGAGCCAGTCATGCTGCCTGAGCTGGAGATTGCCAACTTTGAGCCCAAGGGCCTGGGCGACGAGCCGGTGGCCTTCACCAGGGTGGCCACGGCCACGGCCTGGCCATCGGCAAGCCAGGTGTCGACGTCGGGAAGGATCTCTCGCATGCCAGCGCCTCATCTTACCCGCCGCGCGGCTGCGGCGGCAGCCGCCCACCACCGACCTTCATGCCCGTCTTGCTGCTCCTGTGCCGACACCGACCGACCGCTTTCCACGAGACGTCACCACCGACGGAGTCACTGTCGGCCTCTCACTCATGACCGCAGGGGACCGCGACGAAATGGTCGCGTTCGCGAAGGCGTTGCCTCCTCACGACCTGCTCTTTCTGCGCCGGGACATCACACGCATCGACGCCGTCGACGCCTGGATCCGCGAGATCGACGACGGCGAGATCTACACCGTCCTCGCCCACGAAGGCGAGCGCCTGGTCGGCTACAGCACGCTTCACCTCTCGCGACAGGCCTGGTCACGTCACGTCGCTGAGATCCGGGTGGTGGTAGCCGAGGGCATGCGCGGCAAGGGACTGGGAGGCCTCTTGACGCAAGAGGTCTTCACCCTCGCACTCGAGGTCGAGAAGATCGTCGCCCGCATGACGCTCGACCTCAGAGATCGGGAGACTGTTGCGAGGTCTAAAGCCTCGAGCTATTCAGACCATAGGTACCGCACGCCGCGCGTGTAGGCGATTGGCATCACGGTCAGATGGTCTTCGTCGGGAAAGATCTTGACCTTCAGCTCGAGTGACGGATAGCGGCGCGACACCAGCCGCTCGGCCATCAACGTCACGGTC
>JAYZDP010000188.1:0-46791 GCA_036337765.1 Acidobacteriota bacterium | reverse complement strand
GGCGCGGTCGTCCGACCGGCGGCATGGCGCGCGCACGGAGCTTGGCGGCAACCTTCTCCCAGGTGTTGGCGCGCGCGCCCACCGCCGCCAGATCGGCGTTTTCCAATACCAGCCCTGCCTGCTGCTGGCGCTCGCTGTGACAGCCCGTGCAGTACCGGTCGAAGGTCGCGCCGACCCGGCCAGCCCCGGTCTGAGCCGCGGCCGCACTAGCGACGGCCAGACCGAACAGCAGAGCGGCCCGCATGGACGCCGAACGGCGTCGATTCCATCTCGACTCGTGTCTAGACAAGCAGCGATCCAGTGTGTGCCACCCGCGCGAGAGCTGTCAACGCGCTCGGCCCGCTCTGACCGCGCTCGACTGCGGTAGCGTATCGATCATGCAGCTCACATCGGTTGGACTGATCGCGGCGCTCGCCGCCCCAGCCGTAGGCGTGGACGCGGCTGTGCCGGAAGTCGTGAGCGCTGCCCGATCCGGAGATCGGGCCCAGCTCGAGACTCTGCTGGCGGCAGGCGCCGACCCCAACGCGCCGCAGCGAGACGGCGCGACCGCTCTGCACTGGGCCGCACACCGCCGCGACCTCGACTCGGCAGGCGACCTGCTGGACGCAGGTGCCGATCCGAACGCCGCCAACGAGCTCGGTGCCACACCCCTGTGGGTCGCCGCCGAAAACGGCGATGCGACCATGATCGGGCGCCTTCTCGAAGCCGGCGCCGATCCTGAGGCCAAGCTACGGATGGGCGAGACCCCGCTGATGGTCGCGGCACGCTCGGGCGACAGGGAAGCCGTGGCCCTTCTCGTCGCCGCAGGTGCCGATATCAATGCGGCCGAGAACGCGCGCGGCCAGACAGCCCTGATGTGGGCGGCCGCGCAGCGTCACGCCGACGTGGTGAGCCTGCTCGCCGACTTCGGTGCCGACATTCACGCCCGCACCAAGGTCCGAACCCAGCTCGAGAACACCGCAGGCAACACCAACCCGACCGGCAACTTCCGCATGGCGCACGGCGGCTCGACGGCGCTGATCTTTGCTGCCCGCAACGGCGATGTCGAAGTGGCGAAGCGGCTCCTCGCCGCCGGCGCCGACCCCGACGACGCTAATGCCTCGGGGACGAGCGCTTTGGTGCTGACCGCCCACAGCGGCCACAGTCCCCTCGCGCTGCACCTGATCGAGGCCGGCGCCAACCCCGACGCGGCCAACGCCGGCTACACGGCGATGCATGCCGCGATTCTGCGAAGCCAGGTCGAGGTGGTTCGCGCGCTGCTCGAAAAGGGAGCCGACCCCGACCTTCCCGTCACTCGCGGCACTCCCGGCCGCCGCTTCTCGATCGACTACAACATCCGTCATCAGGAGATCGGCGCCAACGCCTTCTGGCTCGCCGCCAAGTTCGGCGAGCTCGAGATCGTCCGCCTGCTCGCCAAGGCCGGCGCCGACCCCACCGCCATCCCCTCCACCGGAGCCACCTCGCTACAGGCCGCGGTCGGCAACCCCCTCATGCCCCAGGAGGACCGCCGCCACCGCATCCTCGAGCCAACGGAAGTCGAAGAAGAGGAGCGCCGCTCCGCCGAGATCATCCGCATCCTCCTCGCCTTGGGCATCGACCCGAACACCCCCGACGCCCAAGGCAACACCGCCCTTCACGACGCCGTCAAGAAGGACTTCCCCTCCATCGTGGAGCTGCTGGCCGCCAACGGCGCCAACCTGGAGGCAACCAACGCCCAGAACCAAACCCCCCTAGCCCTCGCCGAAACCCGCCTTGCCCTCGTCGGCGCCAACGGCCTTTCGGCCGAACGCCCCCGCATCGCCGCCCTCCTGAGAAGCCTAGGAGCCGCGGAGCCCACGGAGAATTCCGAGCCAACCTCCGACTGGCCCACGGCTCCGAGCACCGATAAACCCAAAGAACGGGACTGAGGTGGAGCGCTCCGCCTACTCGAAGTAGAACCGCCCCCGCTCCCGGGACCGATTCCCCACCTCATTCATCGAAGCCGCGTCGAACAACCGCCCATTCACCATCACCCACCCAACTGTGCGCGACTGGCGCAGATCCTCGAGCGGATCTCCATCCACAACGATGATGTCTGCCAACTTCCCGACCTCGATCGAACCGAGATCCCTATCCAGACCGAGATACTTCGCTCCCGCGAGGGTCCCTGAGCGCAACGCTTCCATCGGCGTCATCCCACCCTGTTCGAACATCCACAGCTCCCAGTGCGCCGCCAGCCCCTCGCGCTGACCGTGCGCTCCGAGCTGGATCGACACGCCAGCGTCGTGTAGGTCCTTCACCAGCCGCGCCGTCGCCAGGTGGTTGTACTCGCCGTCGGGGGCCATCTCGCGACGGCGAGCGCGTGACCAGACTCTGTCCTTTGGCACGAAGCTCAGAAGTCGCTCGTCTTCCCAGACGTCGGCGTGCTGGTACCAATAGTTCTCGCCCTGGATGCCGCCGTAGGCCACGCCTAGGGTGGGCGTGTTGCCGACCTCGGTCTGGCCCCAGAGCTGCAGCACGTCGTCGTAGACCTTCGGGACCGACAGCGAGTGCTCGATGCCCGTGTGGCCGTCGGCGACCATCGTCATGTTGTGCTGGAAGAGCGCTCCGCCCTCGTTGACGACCATCATGCCGACCTCGTGCGCGGCCTTCAGAACCTTCTGTCGCTGGTCGCGACGGGGCTGGTTGTAGCTCTTCACGCTGAACGCTCCCGCCGCCTTCAGGCGCTTCAGATGGGAGCGGGCGTCGTCGAGGGTCTCGATCTTGGCGCGTATCGCCCCGTCGGCGCCGTACAGGATGGTGCCGGTCGAGAAGAGGCGCGGCGCGGTGACGATGCCCGCGCGCGCCATCTCGCTAGCGGCGAAGAAGGTCGAGGTGTCGGTCGACGGGTCGTGAGCGGTGGTGACCCCGAAAGCTAGGCTGGCGTAGTTCTGCCAGTTGCGCTCGGGCACGATCTCGTTCGAGCCCTGTGAGCCGTGCCAGTGCACGTCGATGAGCCCCGGCATGACGGTCTTGCCCCGCGCGTCGACCACGTGGGCCTCGGCCGGGATCGAAACCGAGCCGCGGCGACCCACCGCGACGATCCGGTTGCCCTCGACCACCACCGTGCCGTTGTCGATCACCTGGCTCTCGCCGTCGTCGCCTTCGGCCATGGTCAGCACGCGGCCGCCACGAAACGCGACCACGCCGGGTGGAGCGTCGGCGTCGAACTCAAAGCCGAGGTCGAGGCCGTTCTCCTCCGCCTCGGGAAGCTCGTCGGGTGCGCCGTCGACGAACGTGAAGCTGTCGCTCAGGGCTCGCTCGAAGAGCTCCGGCCCCATGCTCCAGTAGACAGTGCTGCTGTCCCCGGACCAGTGCAGGAACTCGCCGGCGTCCTTCGACAGTCGCCGTAGCGGCACACTCGTGGTCGCCGGCCCGAGATCCACCGGCTTCGACGCCGCCACGAACGGCGCCACGAAGGCCTGGAAGCCTTCGGCGAACGCCAGAAAGCGGCCGTCGGGCGAGACACGTATCTCCGTCGCCAGCTCGCTCTTGACGTGACTCCGCTCCTCGGTGCCGTCGAGCTCGATGCTGCGCAGCTCACGGTGGTTCCAGTCGAAGACCTGGGTGAAGTACACGCGATCGTCGAGCGCGCCGAAGTGGGGCGCCGTGCCGGCCCGGTGCAGCCGATCGGCCTCGCCGGACGCGAGGTCCAACCGGTAGAGCCCGGGCTCTTTGGACCACAGCGGATCGAGCACACCGAAGCCCACAGCCTTGCGGTACACCAGGGTCTCGCCATCGGGCGAGAGCGCGGGCTCGAGGTAGTGACCCGGCTCGGCAGTCACGACACGGCCTTCTCCGCCGTCCGCAGAGACGATGCGAACGGCGCCGAGTTCGTCGTCACTCCAGCTGACGTACACCACCTGGCGGCCGTCACGCGAGAACGACGGATAGAGCTCGAAGTGATCCCCCTGACCCGTCAGTCGCCGCGGCTCACCGGTCGGGAGGTCACGGATCCACAGCCTGCCGAGCGCCTGAAAGATCACGCGACCCCCGTCAGGAGAGACCTCCACCCACCTCAACATCTTGGTTCGAGGACTCTCGGGCACCACTTCGATCGGAAATCGAATCGCACGCTTCACTGCCTTGGTCTGCCTCACTCGGAACGGGATCTCGTGGACCTCGCCGCTCTCCAGATAGACGCGGCGGATCTTGCCGCCTGCCCAGAACACGAGCGACTCGCTGTCGGGGGTCCAGGCGAAGTTCGCATAAACCCCGTGGATCGCCCAGATCTCCTGCATGTCGCGTTCGAGATCGTCGACCACCACCCGGTTCTCGCCACTCTCCAGATCGTGTACGAAAAGCCTCGACCCGTACTCGTCACGCCCGACGAAAGCCAGGCTGTCGCCGTCGGGCGAGGGCGTCGGTCGTACCGACCCGCCGAGCCGTGAAACTACGACCTCGATCTCCCCGGTTTCACGGTCGATACGGCGGATCGAGTAGATCTGATCGTTCGGATCCTTGCCGTACTGGAACACACCGCCCGCCGTGGAGTCGCGGCTGAAGTACACGTAGCGCCCATCCGGCGAGAACGCCGGCTCGCCGATGTCCTTCTGGTCGTTCGGCTTCTCGTTCAACTGCAGCCCGGGGCTCGGCCCGCTGCGGTGAAAGAGCCAGATCTCCCCCGCGCCCGCCGACCGAGTCGACGTGAAGTGCTTCCGAGCCGCAATGAAGTCCCCATCCGGGCTCCACGCCGGATTGTTGAGTAGCCGATGCCCTTCCTCGGTCACCGCCAGGGGCTCGCTATCCTGCCCGGCCCGAGTGTCCATCACCCAGATGTTGTCCCCGCCGCCGCGATCGCTAGTAAACGCGATCCGCGACCCATCCGGACTGAACCGAGGCTGCATATCCCACTCCGCCCCGGAAGTAGCCGCCCGAGCCTCCCCACCCTCGATCGGAATCAGAAACAGATCGCCCAACAGATCAAACACGATCTCCCGCCCATCAGGCGAAACATCCAAGTTGATCCAAGTCCCCTCATCCACATCGATCCCGACTTCGAAGCTCTCCCCATACCCCGCCGCCCCAACATCCCAAGCCTCTTCCTCAGGAGTCTCTTCCCCAGCCAAACGCACCCCGAACAAGACTCCCACCAGCAACCAGGCTACGCGGCTTCTCAACCCCATCACCCTCACCTCTGCGTCGTTCGCGCCCCACGTATTGGAGCCCGGTGCCTCCGCTTGAGTGGCCGCTACCGTAAGCCGCTAGTCGTTGCGAATGCTGTAGAGCTTCGTCCGAGTCCGAATCAACAACCTATCTCCGGCAATCGCCGGCGAAGCCATCGCCATCTCATCCAGACTATTGATCCCCACAACGGAGAATTCCTTCCCCGCCTCGATGACGAACGTATCCCCCTGCTCGGAGAGTGCGAAGATCTTCGAGTTGTACGCCCACGGCGACGATGTGAAGCTGGCTCCACCGCGCGGCGCGATGCGCTGACGCCCGTACACCGGCTCTCCGCTGCGGGCGTCGTAGGCCTCGAAGAAGCCGCGATCCAGCAGGCTGTAGTAGATGTCGCCATAGATCAGGGGAGAGGTGTTGTAGTTGCCGGCGCGCGGCTGGTACCAGGCGACGTGATCGCTCCGAACTACGCCCTCGGTCAAGGTGATGTCGCCGCTCGCCCCGGGTCGGATCGCGTAGACCGGCTTGTGCGAATCCTGGAAGTAGCCCGACGACACGTAAACGAGACCGTGCGCGGAGAACGGCGTCGCGATCGCCGCCCACGACATCTTGCCGTCCATCTCCCACAGCAGCTTGCCGTCGAGGTCGTAGGAGCGGATCCGCTTACGACCGGACGTGACGATCTCGGTACGCTCGTCGTTCTCCCACACGTAGGGCGTGGCCCAGCTCGACACCTCGTCGCGCGCCGTGCGCCACAGCTCCTTGCCGTTGCGCGTGTCGAGCGCCGCGAGCCACGAGTCCTCCTCGTTGTCGTAGAGGATCAGCACCATGTCCTTGTACACGATCGGCGACGACGCCGAGCCCCAGTCCGACATCGTCTTCTTGAACGGGATCTCCCTGCGCCAGACCTCGTTGCCGTCCATATCGAAGGTAAAAAGCCCCAAGTCGCCGAAGCGCGCGTAGACCCTTTCGCCGTCGGTGGCGGGGGTCTCCGAGGCGTAGGTGTGCTTCTGGTGGCGCGGGAAAGCCGGAATGCCGGTATTGACCGACTTCTGCCATTCGATCTCGCCGGTCTCCAGATTCAGGCTGTACACGCGCCAGTCGTGACTGTACTGCGGCGGCTCGGGGCGGCCATTCGGCGCGTAGAGGCCGGGTTTCGGCTTCTCGAAGTCTCCCGAAGCGACCGCAGTGGTGAGAAACACCCTCTTCCCCCACACGATGGGGCTCGACCACCCGAGGCCGGGGATCTCAGTGACCCACTCGACGTTCTCGGTCTCGCTCCAGGTCTCTGGCAGGTTCGGGTTGTCGGCGACCGCATTCGAGGTCGGGCCGCGAAACTGGGGCCAGTCGTTCGCGGCCGCAACGGCCAGGGCCGGTACCAGAAGTGCACCGCCGAGAAGCATCGTGCACACGCGATGTAGCGTCGTCATCAAGTCACCCTATCCTCTCCCGTCTCCACTACGCGGGCACCGAAGCACGCGCGATCAGAACCACGGTGTCGTCTGGCTTGGCCAACCAGACGAAGCCGCCCAATCGGTCCGGCTCCTCCTCGTCGGGCCCTGTGACGACGCCGCGCGCGACAACCGTATCTCCGGCCCAGGTCGGGTTCGTGAACTTCAGATCGAACCGACCCCCGGCGAACCACGCATCGCCGAAGCGCTCTTCCAGGATGTGCGCGGCGTAGGCCATCGTCATGCGCCCGCCCACGACCACATCTCGGAAACCGAGCTCCTCCGACGCAGCCTTGTCGGTGTGATAACTGGCGTTGCCGTGGAAGTACTGGCCGCACATCTCGAGGCTAATCGTGCGCTCCAGCCCGCCGAAAGCCTCGCCCTCCGGCACTTCGAAGATCCGCGCGCCAGGCTTCGTGGACGGATCGCGCAGCTCGACCGAGCCACTGTAGGTCTGATCCGAGAGGAAGCTCTGATGGTGCGCTGTCGTCAGCACCACCTTGCCGTTCGGATCGGTGAGCGTCACCTCGTAGAGCACGACGTTGCGGTTGCGCTTCGGATAGATCTCACGGATCGAGCCGCCTACCGAGTACTGCGTGCCGAGCACGAGCGGAGCCGAGATGCTCCACCCCTGCCGCATCCACAGATGACCGGTGTGATTGGGGAAGGCGATCTCCGAGAAGAAGTTACCGTCGGGCTCGCTGCCCAGGGTCGAGGGCAGCGGACCACCCGCCGAGCGCGGCAGATCGAGACCGTCGTAGTAGTCGTCGACGAGAGCGTCGTCGACTCCGAAGCTGTGCGTGCTGAGCTCCTTGCCAACAAAGGGCCCGTTCGATGCAGTCTGTGGCTCGGACATCTTCTCCTCCAGTCTCAGCTGATCAGCGACTCCAACACCTCGAGCCGGGTCAAACCGCCATCGCTGCGTGGAGTGTCGCCGTGGAACGGACTCAACACCACCTGATCGGTGCCGCTGTCGAGGTACTCTCGAATCTTGCGATGGACGTGCTCGACATCGCCGAACGCCCCGATCGCATCGATCAGCGTCACCGGATCGGAGACATCGAGCCCGAAACGCGCCCAGGCCCGATGATACGCCGGCAGCGCCATGTACATGGCCAGCCCCTTCTGCGCCGTCTCGAGCGCGCGGTCCCGATCGGAGTCGACCGCCACTGGAAGCACCGTCAGCAGAGGCTTGTCGCCGAGCACAGCCTTGGCCGCGTCGCCATGCTCCGGCGGCATGAGATAGCCGAAGGCGCCGTCCGCGAGCTCCGCGGCGGTGCGCAACAGAACCGGCCCGTGCGCGGCGACGATGATCGGCGGGACATCTTCGGGCGACACACTCTGCACCTCGGTATCGCGGATCGTTTGCAGATAGACCCGCATCTTCCGTCCGGGCGCGATCCACTCGTGGCCCCGCATCTCGGCCATCGGCGGATGTGATACCCCGAGCCCCATGGCGAAGCGACCGCCCGACAGCTCAGCCAGCGTCTGCGCGCACTGCGCCGCCGTCATGGCGTCGCGCGCGTAGACGTTGGCGATACCGGTCGCCACCTGGATCCGCTGAGTACGCCCGAGCAGCCACGCGGCGGTCGAGAACGGCTCCCGACCGAAGAGCTCGGGCAGCCAGACCGAGCCGTACCCCATCTCCTCCACCCGACGGACGTACGCCTCGAGCTCGTCACCCGGCTGCCCATCCGTCAGCGAGATGATCCCGAGCTCACCGACGTTCACGATGTCTCTCCAAAGCCGTGCCGACCCTCACGCTCGCGATCGAACACCGACCGGTACCCGCTTCCCGGCAGCGGTGGCATCGGGCAGGGGCGCGGGTCGAGCTGCACCCAGCCGGGATCCTCTCCACGCACCATCGTCCCGCTCTTCGCGAGCGGGGCGACGAGCGGCGTGATGGGCACGGAATCCCCAGGCGAGTAGACGTTCAGCAGCAGCGGGCGGGGCCGATCGCTCTGATTCGGCACCGACCCGTGCACACAGCGGCAGTTGTGGACAGTCACGGAGCCCGCGGCTCCCTCGAGCCAACTCACCTGGTCGAGCGACACCTCCTCCAGGTCGTCGTCGCTGAGATAGCCCGTCCACTCACCCGCGGCATCGCGCAACTCGAAGAGCGGGCCTCGGTGGCTCCTCGGCACGATCCCCATCGGGCCCATCTCGGAATCGACGTCGTCCAGATAGATCCCGATCGTCAGCGGCGAGTAGTCGGTGTGTGGCCAGAACTGAATGTCCTGGTGCCACTTGATCTCGGCGCCGCCGCCCGACCACTTGAAGTTGAGCTTGGAGTGGTGGAAGCGAACGCTCGGCCCGAGGAGATCCTCAGCCACGTCGACGATCGGCGACTCGCTCGCGACCTGCCAGTACAGCGGATCCTTCTCGACCGGGCCGTTGAGCCGCTGCAGGCGCGGCGCCTCGGAGCTGTGGCCCGCTTCCAGGTAGTAGGTACCGTTGGACTCGGAGACCTCTCGACTGGATTCGATGAACCGTCGGCTGACCTCGTCGATACGGACGAGCCACTCTTGCGACAAAAGCCTGTCGATGACGACGTAGCCGTCCTCGAAGTACTGCTCACGCTGCCGCTGGCCGAGCACTTTGGGCGGACGCTCGAGAACTTCTTCGGGCCTCATAATTCCTCCGCGATCAGACTACCCCGTTCGCCAGCTCCCGCTGCACCCCTCACGCCTCCAGCCAGGCCGTGGGATCGCCATTCTCGTACAGACCGATGAGCCCGTCGAACCGCTGTCCGGAGCGCCGGCGTCATGGTGGCTCTCCAGGTAGTGGTCGACCTCTTGGTTGAAGCTCTCCACTTCGCCGCCGGTGAACAAGCCCTTCGCGACGATCCCACCGCGTTCGTGAATGACAGCATCGATCCCGTCCCAGTCGTACGGACGAGCAAAGCGGTCCAACTCTCCTTGGCTCATGCTTCTATCCTTCTCCTTGATCTCGCTGGTTACATAACATACATTACGTAACACTTGTTATGCAACAAGAAGAACCTCTTGCCTAGACAGGTCGACCACGATGCGCGGCGCAGCGAGCTGGTCAGTGCGACCTGGTCAGTGATCACAGACCAAGGACTCGACGGAGTCACTCTGCGCAAGGTGGCGGAGGCGGCTGGCTGCACCACCGGACGTATCGCTCACTACTTCTCCGGGCGTGAGGAGCTCTTGGTCTCGGCGCTGCGCGCCGCCTACCGGGCCACGACTGATCGTATGGCCGAAGTCGCCCGCTCCACATCGGGCTCGGAGCGGCTTCGCAAGGTCGTCTACGAGAGCCTGCCCCTCGACGACGAGCGACTCAGGGAATGGAACGTCTGGATTGCCTTCTGGGCGGCGGCCGCCGCCGACGAGAAGCTGGCGCGAGAGAACGCGCAGCGCTATCGCGAGTGGAAGGGACTGCTATCAAAGCTCATCGCAGAGATTCACAACGACCCCGCGGCACCCGCGCTCGAGCTGGTTTCGCTGATCGACGGGCTCGGTATCCGAACCGCCCTGGTGCCAAGCGCCCGCAACCGCCGCCTCGCCCGCGGCACCGTCGACCGCTGGATCGGGGATCTCGCAGATCAGGGATCGGACTCGGCCCGACGCCACCAGGCCGTGCCGTAGTTGACGAACGGGCCTTCGTCGACCGAGATCTGCATCCTGAGCCGGTAGGCGATGGGCGAGGTTATGTAGGTACGGCCGCGCAGACGAACCTTCTCGCCGTCCCGATCCACCGGAGGAGCCTGCCAGTGATGCGAGAAGTACCCACCAGGGTCGCCGCCGAGGGTGCCGACCTTGAGCAGCTCGAATCCACGGCTGTCGTCCTCGATGCGGACCAGATAGCTGAAGCGGCGGTCGTAGACGAGGCGCGACGAAACCTGCAGCGGCTCTTCCCCGAAAGTGGCTTCGAGCGTCGCCTCGTAGACGCAGTCGCCCTTGTAGACCACCGTTTCGGTTCCCAGAAACTCGCCCGCCTCGCCGAGTGGAGAATCAGAAAGGGCTCCCTCGATCTTCCAGGTCCCCACCAGGTAGTGCGGATCGAAGGGCGCCGGATCATCGCCTCCCTCCGGCCCTTCCCTACCGACCGTCGGGCGTCGCAGAGCGTTGAGAGACGCGATCAGCTCGAGCTCCTGCTCGGTGAGGCACTGCCCCGCAACTGCCGTCTCGCCTCGCCGCTGCTTGACGACCGGCTCGGCCTCGATCTCGGCCAAGGATTGCGCGGCGAGCGGCAGCGCAGCGCACAACAGGGCGACGAGCGTGAAGGCGACCTTCATCGAAGCTACTCGCAGCTTTCGGCGAGGCCGACCACGACCATCAGATTGATGCGCGGCGCCGGCTCCGCCTCGATCCGCAGCCCCTTCACCAGAACCTTGTGTCCGGCGCGCAGCTCGCCCGTGGCGTTGGCCTGCTCGCGCGTGGTGAACTCGGCCCGCTGGCCCCAGGCTAAAAGCCCGTCCGCATCGAGAAAGTCCGCGACCCCCACGAGCTGGTACTCGGCACCTCCGAGCTCGAGGGCCATCGCCTCGTCCACCTGCGGCTGGGTGAAGACCCCTTGCCGCGTGACCTCGGTTTCGGTGGCGCGCTTCAGCCACCAGGAGGGTGGATTGCCCGCCGCTGACTCCGCGCAGCCGACGGCCTTCACGATCTCGACCTGGTTCTTCTTCTCCTTCTCCTGAGCCGCGAGGCTCAAAGGAAGCACCACAACTGCCGCGGCCGCCAACGCGGCCCCTCTCCTCAGACCGATCACTCGCCGCCGGCGTTCCCAGCGTCTTCGGTGTAGGAGGCAGTGGTCAAGAACATGTCGTCCCAACTCTGCTCCGACCAGTAGACCTCTTTGTGCGGCGCAGGATTCAACGGATTGTCAGGCGAGTTGTCGTAGCGCGCGATCATCTTCAGCGTCGAGCCGGCCGGCACCTCGATGGGCTCGTCGAGCT
Source organism: Acidobacteriota bacterium (assembly GCA_036337765.1). Classification (GTDB taxonomy): domain Bacteria; phylum Acidobacteriota; class Thermoanaerobaculia; order Multivoradales; family Multivoraceae; genus JAYZDP01. Next base: position 35,280 of record JAYZDP010000188.1, on the reverse strand, counting down.
CATAGCGGAACTGCCAGTCGAAGTCGTAGTTCGGCACCCGCAGCACAACCTGCTCGCGACCGTCGGGGTAGGTCAGGACATAGGTGAAGTCCTCGCCACGAACGTGCGCGTGCACCAGGAGGCTCTGCAGCACCGCGTCATTCTGGAAGGCACCGATGCCGGTCACGGTCCAGTCGGCGTCCCCCGGCGGGATGGGGTCGAGCAGCGGATTGAGGCCCTGGCCGATCTGGCGCGTTTTGCGCAGTGCGGCGCGCTCGGCTGGCGTCAGGGGCGGGGGCGCGATGAGCTGCTTGCCCTCCGAGGTGTATTCCCGCATCACCATGGTCTCGGCTACCGTGGTCGCGTCGTCCTTGGCGTACCAGATGCCGATCTCAGGTCGAGCCGTCTCCTCCTGGCCCGTCGCCTGATAGTGCAGGTTCCAGACGACGTAGTCGAAGAGATCGGCGCGGATCTTTCGCATCTGACCCGACGGGGTCACTCTCGCTGCCGTGCCCGGAATGTAGGCGCCAAAGCCGCCCCCGCGCGCTCGCGTGGCTGCGTCGCTCGACCGCTCGGTCTTGTCTGCCTCGGGGTCGAAGTCGGGATCGTCGACCGGCACGTAGTCAGTCAACGGTCCGCCGGGCCATGCGGCCCCACGGCCGAGCTTCTTCCCGGACGGCAGGTTCACCAGACGGGTGGTGATGTGGTGCGTCGCGGCGATGTTGCCGGAGCGCACTTCCATCGCCTCGACCCGGATCTCCTCATCGAACGGCAGGGGGGTATAGAGGTTGAAGTTCGGCGCCTCCTCCATCGCGCCGACGTGCCAGTCGATCGGAAACTCGATGACGTAGTCCGGCTCGCGACCCGAGGGATGGCTCCAACCTTCGGCGGAGAAGAGCGGGACTTCGGGACCGGTCCCCTCACCTTCGGGAGCACCCGCATCGACCCAGGCCACGATCGTGTCGATCTGCTCCTGAGACAGGCTCTTGTCGTTGCGGAACTTGCCGTAGCGGGGATCCGCGAACCACGGCGGCATCTCCTTTTTCACGATCGCACTCTTGATGGCGCGCGCCCAAGGCCGCGTCTCGCCGTAGGAGAGCAGCGACATCGGAGCGATCTGATTCGCGCGGTGGCAACCCGCACAGTTGTCCAGCAGGAGCTGGCCGACCCCGCCGTTGTAGGTGGCATCGTGGCCGGTCACGTCCTTGGCGTTCGCGGCCAAGACGGGCACAGCGATGACGGCGATCAGCAGGGCGACGAGGGCGATGTTCTTCACGGTACGGACCTCCTGGAGCCTCTGCCGAGGCTCCCTGGCATTGCGAAACGGAATCAGCTCGGAACATCTTAACGTCATCTGCCCGCCTGCGCCCTACTCTGCTCCAGACGGCGGCGCGCGATGATGCGCTTGACCAGTTCATCGGCGACGACCCCACCGAGAATCACGAGCCCGATCACCGCATACTCGACATTGTCGGGGATGGCGTCGATCAAGGTGATCGAGTTGCGCAGCACCTGCATGACCGCGGCCCCGACCAGCACCCCTACGACGCTACCCTCGCCCCCACGCAGGCTGCACCCTCCCAGCACTGCGGCGGCAATCGCGTAAAGCTCGTAGAAGCTACCGAAGTCGACTGGCTGCGCCGAGCCAACGTCGAGCACGAAGAGCAGTCCGCCGAGGCCCGACAGACCGGCGCACGCGGTGAAGGCGACGACCGTCATCCGACCCGTCGGAATGCCGCTGTAGCGAGCTGCAGTCTCGTTCTGGCCGATCGCGAACAACCACCGTCCCCACACCGAGCGGGTGAGAAAGATCCCGGCGAGGGTCGCGACTACGGCCACCGTCACGACCGGAGCCGGGATTGAGAAGCTTTCGACTCCCGGCACTGGGATCCTGCCGTTGCCCAGGGCTCGTAGACCGCCGAACTCGCCGCGAAAGCCCTGTGTCTGGTCGCGCGTCACACCCCTGGCCAGCCCGCGGTAGAAGAGCAGGCCACAGAGCGTGACCAGGAACGGCTGCAAGCGCAGGCGCGTCACCAGAAAGCCGTGGAACGCCCCCAGACAGCAGGCCAGCCCGAGCATGGCCGGCACCACGACCATCACAGGCCATCCCTGCTCGACCAGCAGCCAGGGCGTCAGGACGCCTACCAGGCAGACGATCGAGCCGATCGACAGATCGATGCCGCCAGAGATGATGACGAAGGCCGCGCCGATCGACAGGATGCCGAACAGCGCACTGCGTCGCAGCAGATTCTCGATGTTGAAGGCGGTGAGGAAGTACTCGCTGGCCACCGCCGTCGCCAAGCAGACGAAGACGAAGAGGCCGAGGATGCCGAGGATCTTTTTCATGCGGCTCGGTGAGCTCCAGTGGCCAGCCCCATGATCGCCTCCTCCGTCAGCTCGTCGCCGGCCAGCTCTCCGGCAAGCCGGCCTTCGTGCATGACCAGGCAGCGATCCGACAGCCCGAGAATCTCCTCCATCTCGCTCGATGCGAACAGCACCCCGACCCCTCGCAGGGCGTGCTCGTCGATGAGGGCGTAGATCTCGGCCTTCGCACCGACGTCAACGCCGCGCGTCGGCTCGTCGAGCAGCAGTACCTTCGGCTCGGTCGCGAAGGCGCGTCCCAACACCACCTTCTGTTGGTTTCCGCCCGACAGCACGCCGACGGCGGAAGTGTCGCTCGGCACTCGGATTCCGGTGTCCTGGATCGCGCGCGCCGCCAGCTCGGCCTCGGCGCTCCGATCAACGAAGCCCGCCCGTGCGTCGGCGAGGAGCCGGGCCACCGACAGATTGCGCCTGACCGTCTCATCCAGAAACAGCGCCTCCTCTTTGCGGTCCTCCGGCACGAGCGCCAGGCCCGCCTCCAGAGCCGCGACCGGACCGACCCCGCCGATCAGGCGCAACGATCGCCCTGCAACGGCGACTCGCCCGGCCAGCGGACGCTCGACTCCGAAGAGCGCACGCAGCAGCTCCGTGCGGCCCGCCCCGACGAGGCCAGCAACTCCGACCACCTCGCCAGCGTGCACACGCAAGTCGAGGGCGTGATCGGGATGAGCGGCCGTCACCAGGCCCGTGACCTCTAGCGCCACTGCCCCTGGCTCGCGCGCGCGGCGGGCGAAGAAGCGCGACATGTCGCGGCCGACCATCAGCCGGACGAGGCGACCGTGATCGATTTCGTTGCGGCCGAGCTCTCCGGCGACGGCTCCATCCCGCAGCACCAGCGCACGATCGGCGAGCCGCTCGACTTCTGCGAGCCGGTGGGAGATGTAGACAATGCTCGTCCCGGCAGCGGCGAGCTCCTCGACGAGCTCGAACAGCTGAGCCGACTCGGCCGCCGACAGGCTCGACGTGGGCTCGTCCATGATGAGGACCCCGGCATCGGTGTCGACCGCCTTCGCGATCTCGACCATCTGACGTTGGCCGATGGGTAGCTCGCTCACCCGGGTGCCCGGCGCCACGTCCAGGCCCACCCGAGCGAGACAGCGGCTGGCTCGCTCGCGGACTCGCCGACGCTCGACCATCCCGAAGCGACTCGGCTCGCGACCCAGGCAGATGTTGGCCGCTACGTCGAGGTTGTCGCACAGACACAGCTCCTGGTGGATAAGCGCGATCCCTGCCGCCTGCGCATCTTGAACACCGGCGAAGTGGATCTCGCGACCGTCGATCTCGATCGTCCCGGCGTCCGGCAACTGTACGCCGGCCAGGATGTTCATCAGGGTGCTCTTGCCAGCACCGTTCTCGCCGACCACGCCCAGCACCTCGCCGCGCTCCAACGAGAGCCCGACTCCGGCGAGCGCGACGACGCCGGGAAAGCGCTTCTCGATGGCGGTGGCTCGCAGTCGCGTCATAGCGGGGTCGGGACCTCCGACTCCCCCGCTAACTACCACCCATCAGGGAGTTCGGTCCAGCAGCTCCCGAAGCGCGCCCACCAAACCCGCGACCGCGAGCGCGACCCAGCCGATGTCGTCGTAGCGCGGGTGCTGGCCGAGTGCCGACTCGATCGCTTCACTCCAGGCATCGCTGAACTTGGTGCCTCCCCGATCGCTACCGACCACAACCACGATCCGCCCACGGAAACCCGAGCCATTGTGGACCTTCTTGAACTGGTCCTTGAGCTCGAAGTCGAGCTTCGCGGGCTCCTCGGCGCCTCCGACTCCGCTGAACAAGAATCCCGCCGCCACAAACAGCATCGACAAACCACCGTGGATTCGCATCGAGATAGAGCCTGGATACGACCCACATGCTCGGGAGTTGCGTCTACGTCTACTCTCGGCCGAGCTTGATCCTGAGGTCCGACCAGAACTCGGCGACGTCGGCCTGGCGGATCTGGCGGGCGGGAATATCGAAGAACTCTCCTGCGGGCACCGCGCTGGCGTCGCCCTCCACCAGCCCCTTCAGCACCGCGATCGAGCGATAGCCGTACTCGTAGGGGTTCTGCACCACCGTGCCGTGAACGGTGCCGTCGAGAATCCCCTGCAGCGTCTCGTCCGCCTCGTCGAAGCCGATCACCGCCACCTCACCGAGCTTTCCTGCCTGCTGCAGCGCCTCGAGGACAAGCGGCGGGTTGTAAGCGAAAAGGCCGATCATGGCGTCGATGTCGCCGTGGCGCGAGAGCGCATCCTCGGCGTTGGCCTTGGCCTTGGCGCGGTCGAACTGGTCGGTGAGCGTGCCGAGGACCGTGTAGCCCCCACCTTCTAGCACCACCCCTGGCGGGTCGTAGCGCTCCGGATCGTGATCGCGACCGAGGATCTCGTCGATCACCCCCTGGCGGCGCCGTCGGGCGTTGTGCTGCTCGAGGCGGCCGATGAAGAGATAGACCTTGCCACCGCCCGGAATGGCCTCCTTAACCAGCGCGCCGCACAGGCGGCCGGCGTCGTAGTTGTCCATGCCGATGTAGAGAAGCCGATCCGAGTCGGGCGCGTCGGAGTCCTGGGTGATGAGGTGGGTGCGCTGCGCGATCTGGTTGAGAAGCTCGGTCTGGTTGGCTGGATCGATCGGCGAAACCGCGATGCCATCGACCCCGCGCGTGAGCAGGTCCTCGAGCATGCGCTTCTGGTCGGCGATGCCCTCGGCCGGCATGAGCACGTCGACCTCCACACCGAGGTCTGTCCCGGCGGCCTGCGCGCCCGCCTCTGCGATCACCCAGAAGGAGGCAACACCGTTGGTCACATAGGCAAGTCGCGGAACCTCGGGAGCCGCGTCGCCGGCTCCGCCGCCCCCGCAAGCGAGGGTCAGCCAGACAAACAGTGCGGCGCCGGCTCGTTTCACTTGGTCTTTCTCGCGGATCAGCCGATCGGAGCGTAGATCTAGGTCTCCTCGGCGCCCGGCGTCACCGGCAGTCCCGCCTCAACGGTGAAACCCTCGGCATCCATGTCGGAGTAGCGTGCCATCGGCGCACCGGCAATGGCAATGCCATTGGCCATCGCGTACCCAAAGACAGCCGGAAGCATCTTGCCGAGGATGTCTCCGACTTCGGCGTAGGTCACACGCCCCGACTGACAGAGGACGGTCATCTCGACGATGTCTTCGGTAGTGAAGCTGTAGCTCGTTGGCTCGTCTCCCTCTCTCGAGTGACGCACTAGGACTGAGTCATCTGGTCGCGACACCCGTGGCACGGCATTGTAGTCCGCGGCCGGAGAAGGCGCACTAGCGGCACTCTTGGGCTACAACTTGCTTTCTTAGTCGTAGCAATGCTCGAGGTGTATCTCGTGGCGACGCTTCTGTCGTTTTCGACCCCTCCGGCCGACGCTTTCGTCGGACCCGTGCTCGTCTCTGCGCACCGAAGGGCCCCTGTCCCGTCCCGCGGAGGACCTTCATGACGCAAGGCTTCATTCTCGAGCTCCTCGATCAGGAAGAGCACGAGAGCCTTCACTCGTGGCCACTGGAGGAGAACGGGGAGATCGCACTCGGCCGCGCGCAGAGCTGCAGCGTGGTCTTGGGCGATCGTTTCGTCTCGCGGCTGCACGCGCGGCTGGCTCGCTTCGGCGACGGCTGGATTCTGACGACCGAGAGCAACCAAGGTGTGGTGGTCGACGGCCGATCCGTCTCGAGCAGGCTCTAGCGTGCGGCAAGAACGTCAGGTTGACCGCCGGGACAGCCTATGTCGACATCGCTCTCCACTGCCCGCAGCGCTTCAAGCTGATGTTCTCCGGCGGCTACCTAGGCCGCGACGAATGTCCGCAGCGCCTGCTGGAGGAGTCGACCGGCGCCTATCTTGCGCTTCTTCGAGTCGCCCGCGGAGACGAGGCCGGCGACTTCGAGAGGGACACCTATCGCATGGATCTTCCCGAGTTCGCTACGTGGGCGTTGGTTCACGGTGCCGCGACGCTTTACCTAGATGGAGCGCTGAGCCAGATCGAGCGCGAAGACGACTTCCGAGCGCTTGTGGTCAGGATGCTCGAGCGACCGGATATCTTCAGCTGATGACACGACGCCCACTCCGGCCGACTCTGCTCGGGCTTCTCAGTCTGGCTGCGGCAACCCCGAGCTCTGCCGAGCTCACCCGAATGGTCATCGAGACCCGCGCACCCTTGCCCGCCCCCTCCGCCGGCGAGGTCACCGCCTACGAGCGCCTGGGTGGCTACGCCATCGGCGCGCTCGACCCGGCGGATTCGCGCAACGCGGTGATCGTCGACATCGACAAGGCACCACGCGACGGCGAAGGGCGGGTGCGCTATCGAGTGGACGTGGAGATTCACCGACCCATCGGCGACAGCAACGGCACCCTTCTCTACGACGTCGTCAACCGCGGTAACAAGGTCGCCTGGCGATTCGCCCGCCGCAGCGAGCGCTTCACCCTTGTCTGGACCGGCTGGCAGGGCGACCTGCCGAATCGTGGCGAGACGCTCCGCGCGACCCTGCCGATCGCCACCGACAGCGGCCAACCGATCGTGGGGCTGAGTCGGGAGGAGTTCATCGGCAAGGACACCGAAACGCCCATCGTCCGTCGACTGCAGTATCCGGCCGCCACACTCGACCGCTCCCGCGCCAGCCTGACGGTGAGGCACAACGAGCGCGACCCGCGCCGCCGCATTGACACGTGGCGCTACCTCGGCAATAACGAGGTCGAGATCACTCATCCCGGACCGCCCTACGACGCAGGCGCGATCTTCGAGCTCATCTACCCCGCGACCGAGCCGATCATCGCCGGCATCGGGTTCGCCGCCATGCGCGACGTCGTTTCGCACTTGCGCTTCGAGAAGACCGACGCCGCAGGCAACGAGAATCCGCTGACGCCCGGGTCGGTCGAGCGCGCGATCGCGATGGGTGTGTCCCAGAGCGGAAGGATGCTGCGCGACTTCCTCTACCTCGGCTTCAATCAGGACGAGGCGGGCCGTCGCGTCTTCGACGGCGCCCTGCCGATCATTCCGGGTTCACGCAAGATCTGGGCGAACCACCGTTTCGCTCAGCCGGGCCGCTGGTCGAAGCAGCACGAGGACCACCTCCAGCCCGGCGACCAGTTTCCCTTTGCCTACCCCGAGACCACAGATCCGCTGACCGGGCGACGCGACGGTATCCTCGCTCGCTGCCGTGCCAGCGGCACGTGCCCGAAGATCGCCCACGTCGACGGCGAGTTCGAGATCTGGGGAGCGCGCGGCTCGCTGCTCGTGACCGACGGCGACCCCGCCGGGCCGCGAGATCTGCCGACGCCCGCCGACGTGCGGCTCTACATGGTGGCGGGAACGCCTCATGGCGGCGCAGGCCTCTCAGTCCCGCGCCGCGAGACCCGAGGGGACTGCCAGAACGTGCTGAACCCACTCGGGCAGGGAGTCGTCAGCCGCGCCATCCTCGTCGCGCTCAACGCCTGGATCACCGACGGCACGGCGCCACCGGAGAGCCGCTACGGCAGCGCCGAGAAGGGAACTCTCGTGAGTCCACTCGAGGCCCGCTTCCCCAACATTCCAGAAGTCACCTACAACGGCAGCTTCAACTCGCTACGAGTAACCGACTACGGCGAGATGCCGCCGCGCGAAGGTGCAGAGTATGGCGTGCTCGTACCTCGGGTCGACGGTGACGGCAACTCTCTCGCCGGTATCCGCCTCCCCGCACTCGAGGCACCCATCGCCACCTACACCGGCTGGAACCTACGCCGCGCTGGCCACGCAGAGGGCGAGGGGTGTGGTGCGTCCGGCTCCTATATTGCGTTCGCCATGACCGCTGCCGACCGGGATTCGAACGGCGACCCACGCCCGGCGATCGCCCAGCGCTATCGCGACGCCGACGACTACGTAGCTCGCGTCGAGCAGGCCGCGCGTCGACTCGTCGGGCAGAGGCTGCTACTCGCCGAAGATGCCACCAGCATCGTCGCCGAGGCGCGCACCGTATCGGGGGGATGGCGCCTCGACAGAGTCAGCGCAACAGAGTGACGCGCAGAGCTCCGTCGACATGGTCCAGGGCGATTTTGGCCGCGGCCGCAAGATCGAAGACCACTCGGACCACCGGTGAAGGCGCGGGCCGAAACTGAGCCGACCGGATCTTGAGCAGGCCACCACGGCTGACATCGAGCTCCGCCGATTCGAGGCCGTTCTCGACGCCTTCGAAGTCGAGCACCAATCGGTCCGGCTCGGTCAGGACGAAAGCCGAATAGCCCATGGCGCCATCGCCACGGATCTCGACAGTCAGACCGAAACGGCCCTCGGCAACCGATACCGACTGGAGGGTGGCCGCCGGCGCTCCGACGCCGGAGGTGCCGGTCGCGGAGCGGGATCCTCCGTACGGGATGTCGACAGCCTGGGGCGGAGTCTCCTCAGGCGCGGGCGCCTGCGAGGTGGGCTCGGGCGTGGCGGGCGCCTCTTCGACAGCGGCCTCCGCAGGGCGCGGCGTAGACGAAACCGGCTCGGCCCGCCGTCGCAGCACCGGTTTCGGACGCACCACCTCGCTGTCTCCCCGAATGTCGGGCTCGACCACCCGAAACGGAGGCCTGCGCGGTTGTGGAGCCGCAGGCTCGGAGGGCGGCTCAGGCGATGGCGACGGCGACGGCGACGGCGACGGCGACGGCAATCGGCCCGAGGCGCAGGCCAGCATCAATGACAGCGCGAGAAAGGTGGCAATCCCCACCGGCGACGGAGAGCGCGACATCACTTCCTCCCCTGCACGATCTCGATGCTCACACCGTCAGGCGCCGCCAGATAGCAAAGTAGCGTCCCCGGATTGAACTCCCAGGGCTCGACTACCAGCTCCGCGCCCCTTGCCCGTAGCTCGTCGCACAGAGCCACGAGGTCACCGTCGTAGGTGAAGCCGAAGTGATCCGTGCCCCACTCGTCGTGACTCGAATAGTCCGCGAACTCGCGCATCGGTCGGGTCGAGACCGGTTCCTCGCCAGGCCGGCGACCACGGATGAGGATCTGCATGGGACCGAAGCGCACGTTGATCTGTGCCGCCGAGCGCAGCTCGTAGGACGCGGCGATCTCGCCGCCGAGGATGTCCTGGTCCCACTTGGCGGCGGCCTCCGGGTCATCGCTGATGAGGTGGATGTGATCGAAGGTCAGGCTCATGCACAGAGGATACTCACTCGAACGCGAGCTCGAGCCCGCTTACACTACCCGTAGAGCCCTATGGTCTTCGCAGCGCAGATCTTCACCTTCTTCGTCGCCGTGGTCTGCGTCTTCCAGCTAGCCCTGGCGCTGGGGGCGCCCTGGGGGAATCTGGCCATGGGCGGGCGGTTCCCCGGCCGGCTGCCGCCGCGCATCCGTCCCCTGTGCCTCGTTCAGATCGTGCTCCTCATGGGCATGGCGACGATCGTCGACGCGCGCGCGGGCCTCATCCTTCCCAGTTGGCACAAATCGGTCGCCACCCTCGCCTGGGGAGTCGTCGCTTTCAGCGCCTTCGCCACCCTCGCCAACTTTGCCACGCCGAGCCCGGGCGAACGGCGCCTCTGGGGACCGGTTTCCCTGGTCCTGCTGGTGACGAGCTTCCTGGTGGCACGAAGTTAGTACACCCTCTCGCCGAAGCCTCCCTGCGGCGCCTCTACTGAAGGCCGTCGAACAGGTGATCGAGGCAGGCCGCGACGCGCTCCGGTGGTACGCCGATCGAGCAGGCGCTGAAGAGCGGCATCGGGGTGAGCTCTTCCCACTCGGCGAGCCGGTCGTGCAGCTCGTCGGGCGTACCGACGATGCCGATCTCGTCCACCAGCGCGTCAGGGATGGCATCGGCCATCGCCTCGAGGTCGAAGGTCGCGAGGTGGCGCCGGCACTCGTGGCCGACTTGCTGCATGCCGTGGATGTCGAGGATCTGATGGTAATGCTGCACCGAGAACGAGAAGCCGATCTGCTTTTTCGCGTCGCGCACCGCCAGGTCGCGGTCCTCCTGGATCGAAGTCGTGACGTACGGGTAGATCGGGCAGGCACCCGCCTCGCGCCCGGCCCTTTCCTCCTCTTCGCGCAGCAGCGGCAAGGTGATCTCTCGATGCCACTTGCGCGTATGCACCGGGTGACCGACCAGGCCATCCGCGAACTCACCGCACGCACGCGTCATCCCGCGGCCCACTGCGGCAAGCCAGATCGGGATGTCCGGGCGCACGATGGTTTGGCGCTGGTAGGCGGGGATCTTGAGGTTGTAGTACTCGCCCGACCATACGAACCCCGGGCCGTGATTGCCGAAGGCGTAGCGCAGGAGTGAGAAGAGCTCGCGCGATTGGGAAACCGGCTTGGAGAACGGCACCCCGTACCAATCGACGTTCATCCTGCGCAGGCCCGTCCCCAGGCCGAGGACGAATCGCCCCTGGGAGGCATCGTCGAGATCGAGTGCTCCGTTGGCGAGCACCACAGGCGAGCGGGTGAAGGTGTTGGCGACGCCGCTGCCGACCTGGATCGACTGGGTCGCCGCAGCGATCGACGCCACCCGCACCAGCGCGTTGCGATTGAAGAACTCGGGCGCGTACACGCCGGCAAAGCCGGCCGCCTCGGCGCGGCGCGCGAGCTCGACGTCGGCGGCGACCGAGCGGCCGTTGATGATCATTCCGTATTGCATCCGCTCAGGATATCCATTCCATTCGCCGAACTCAGTATTCTCAGCGCGATTCCTTTCGGAGAGACCGATGATCCAGTTCGGTGTTCTAGGAGCGGCGAAGATCACCCCGCGGGCGCTCGTCTATCCCTGCGTCGACGAGCCCAACGCGATCATTCGCGCGATCGCCGCGCGCGAGCGCGACCGTGCCGAGAAGATGGCCGAGTGGGCGCGCATCGACGACGTGATGGACGACTACCAGGCAGTGGTCGACCATCCGAAGTGCAACGCCATCTACATCCCCCTACCGATCAGCCACCACTACGAGTGGACACTGAAGGCACTCGCGGCCGGCAAACACGTGCTGTGCGAGAAGTCGTTCGCCTCGAATGCCGCCGAGGCCGAGGAGATGGCCCAGGCCGGGCGCGACGCGGGCCTCGTGGTGATGGATGCCTTCCACTACCGCTACCACCCGGTCTTCCGCCGTGCCAAGGAGATCGTAGAATCCGGCGTGCTCGGCACTCTGCGCGAGATCGATGCCGAGTTCTCGGTGCCAGGACCGATCCCGGCCAGCGACATTCGCATGCGCTACGAGACCGGCGGTGGTGTTTCGATGGACATCGGCTGCTACCCCACCTCCTGGGTCCGCCACCTCACGAACGACGAGCCCGAAGAAGTCAGCGCCGTTGCAGAACAAGGCCCACCCGACGTCGACGTTCGCATGGTGGCGACGATGCGTTTCGCCTCGGGCGTCGTCGCCACCGCGACCGGTGACATGACCGATCGCCACAAGAGCTACGTGTACCGCTTCGAGGTCCGCGGGGACGCCGGCACGCTCGCGGTCACGAACCCTCTGGTTCCCCAGAACGGTCATCTCATCGAGCTCACGATCGGCGACCGGACCACACCGGAGACCCTCGACCGCCGCTCAACCTACGGCTACCAGCTCGACGCCTTTCTCGCCGCTGTCCAGGACGGTCAGCGCCTCTTCACCGACGCCGACGACGCGGTCAAACAAGCCCGGCTCATCGATCGCTGCTACCAGGCCGCCGGCATGCGGCTGCGCGGCGAGGGGGACATGTAGAATGCGGCATTCCCTGACCGCGCGGCTTCTACGAAGCCGGGCTTCAGCGAAGCTAGTTTAGGAGGAGGCCGATGAAGAGCCATCGGGCAGTGTCTTCGTATCCGCGAGCGGTGTTCGCGGCCGCTTTTTGCGGGTTGATCTGCGCAGCGGGCGCTCAAGCCGCGAAGCGCGCCCCCAAGGCCGCGCCGCACAACGAATTGGTGACCCAGTACTGCTTGGGATGCCATAGCGACCGGCTAAAGACCGCCGATCTGGCCCTCGAGAGCCTCAACGGTTCACCGGTGGCCGACCACCCCGAGGTCTGGGAGAAGGTCGTGCGCAAGCTGCGCGCACGACAGATGCCGCCGCACGGTCGACGCCGACCCGACGAAGCCACCTACACCAGAGCGCTCGACTCCCTCGTGACCTCGCTCGACCGGGCCGCAGCAGGCAACCCGAACCCCGGCCGCACCGAGACCTTTCGCCGCCTCAACCGTACCGAGTACTACAACGCGGTACGCGATCTACTCGGGCTCGAGGTCGACGTGGCAACGCTGCTGCCGGGCGACTCGTCGAGCTTCGGCTTCGACAACATCACCGTCGGCAACCTGCCGCCGATGCTGCTGGAACGCTACGTCTCGGCGGCCGAGAAGATCAGCCGCCTCGCGATCGGTCGCCCGGGCCTGCCGCCGAACGGGGTGACGATCCGCACCAGGCCCGATCTGACGCAGGAGCACCACGTGCCAGGCCTGCCGATCGGCACTCGCGGTGGCATCGCGGTGCCCTACACCTTCCCGGCAGATGGCGACTACGAGATCTCGATCCGCCTGGCGCGCGATCGCAACGAGCACGTCGAAGGGCTCAACGAGACCACCGAGGTCGAGCTGCTTGTCGATCGCGAGTTCGTGCAGAGCTTTCTGGTCGAGCCCCCCGCGCTCATGCCCGAGCACGAGCTCAACTACCAGCCGTCGCAGGACAACCTCGACGAACATCTCAAGGTGCGCATTCCCGTTACCGCCGGGCCGCACAGCCTGGGCGTGACCTTCCCGGCCAACCCATGGGTGGTGCCAGAGACGGCGCGCCAGCCCTACGAGTCGCACTTCAACTACTACCGCCATCCGCGCGTGCAGCCCGCGGTCTTCTCGGTATCGATCGTCGGGCCGTATAACGCCGCCCCCGGTGCCGACACGCCGAGCCGGCAACGGGTGTTCAGCTGCCGCCCGTCATCCGAGGCCGAGGAGGAGGGCTGTGCCTCGGAGATCCTCGCCAACCTGATGCGGCGCGCCTATCGCCGACCGGTCGACGACACCGATCTCACCAAGCCGCTCGAGCTCTATCGCGCGACCCGCTATGCCGAAGGCTTCGAGGCCGGAATCGAAATGGGCGTCGCCGCCGTGCTCGTGAGCCCCGAGTTTCTGTTCCGCATCGAGCGTGACCCTGCCGACGCCGAGGAGGGATCGGCCTACCAACTGAGCGAGCTCGAGCTCGCCTCGCGGCTGTCGTTCTTCCTCTGGTCGAGCATTCCCGATGAAGAGCTGCTGGAGCTCGCGGAGCGAGAAACGCTGTCAAAGCCGGCAGTCCTCGAGGCGCAGGTCCGGCGCATGCTCGCCGACGAGCGGGCGTCGAATCTGGTCACGAACTTCGCCTCGCAGTGGCTGCATCTGCGCAACCTCGACTCGTTCACGCCCGACAAGCGCCTCTTCCCCGATTTCGACGACAACCTACGTCAAGCGTTCCGCACCGAGACCGAGCTCTTCGTCGAGAGCGTGATGCGCGATGACCGCAGCGTCCTCGACCTGCTCAGCGCCGACTACACCTTCTTGAACGAGCGCCTGGCAAAGCACTACGGCGTTCCGCATGTCTACGGCAGCCGCTTCCGCCGGGTCGACATGGAGGACGGCGGCAACCGTGGCGGTCTGCTTCGCCACGGCTCGATTCTGGCAGTGACGTCGTTCGCTACCCGTACCTCACCGGTGGTGCGCGGCAACTGGGTGCTCGGCAACCTGCTCGGCGTACCGCCGCCACCACCACCCGCCGACGTGCCCGACCTTCCCGAGACCCGCTCGATCGGCAAGGACCTGCCCGCCCGACAAAAGCTCGCCGAGCACCGCGACAACCCGGCGTGCGCGAGCTGTCACCGGCTGATGGACCCGATCGGCTTCGCGCTCGAGAACTACGACGCAGTCGGGCGTTGGCGCTCGGTCGACGCCGGGGCTGAGATCGACGCCTCGGGCGAGCTCTTCGACGGCACGCAGATAGATGGGGTCGCCGACCTCGAGGCGGCGCTGCTCGGACGCTCCGAGCTCTTCCTCACCACTCTCACTGAGAAGCTTCTCGTCTTCGGCACCGGCCGCGGCGTCGAGTACACCGACGGGCCTTCGGTCCGCCAGATCCTACGAGAGGCACAGGGCGATGACTACAGCTTCTCGTCGATCGTCATCGGTATCGTGAAAAGTCCGCCGTTTCAGATGAGGAGATCCTCGTGATCAACACCAAGAAGGCCCTTCCCCGCCGCACCTTCCTCCGGGGTCTCGGCGCGACCGTCGCACTGCCGCTGCTCGACGCGATGGTGCCGTCGATGACCGCTCTCGCAAAGACGCCGGCGCGGTCGGTGCGCCGCCTCGGTTTCATCTACGTACCGATGGGGTCGGACATCAAGAGCTGGACACCGTCCGGCGGCACTGGCGCTGCCGACCAGGTCAGGGCTCTGGGCCAGCTGTCGCCGAGTCTGAGCCCGCTCGAGTCGGTCAAGGACGCGATCACGGTCATTTCCAATCTGGAGCTCAAGAACGCCTACCCGGGAACCCACGCGACCTCGAACGCGGCGTTTCTGAGCGCGGCAAAGGCCAAGTGGACAGAGAGCACCGACTACTACCTCGGTACGACGGTCGATCAGATCGCCGCACAGCAGGTCGGCCAGGACACCCAGCTGCCCTCGCTCGAGCTGGCCATGGACCTGATGGACATGGTCGGCCAGTGCGACAACGGCTATGCCTGCGTGTACCAGAACAACCTGTCCTGGTCATCGCCGACCACGCCGATGCCGGCGGAGGCGCACCCGCGCATCGTCTTCGAGCGGTTGTTCGGCGAGGGCGGTACGGCCGCCGACCGCCGCGCTGCTCTCGGGCGCCGCGCCAGCCTCCTCGACTGGGTACGCGAGGACATCTCGCGCCTCGGGTCGAAGCTCGGCCCCGGCGACCGGGTGAAGGTCTCTGAGTACCTCGACTCGGTGCGCGAAGTGGAGCGCCGCATCCAGAGGGCCGAGTCGGCGACGCAGGGCGAGGAGCTACCCGATCTCGACCGTCCGGTCGGCGTGCCGGCCGCCTACGCTGAGCACGCCAAGCTGATGTTCGACTTGCAGGCGCTCGCGCTTCAGGCCGACGTCACGCGCGTCATCACCTTTCAGCTGGCGCGCGAGTCGTCGAATCGCACCTACCCCGAAGTCGGCGTGCCCGATCCGCACCACCCGATATCGCACCATGGCAACGACCCTGAAAAGGTCGCGAAGCTGGCCAAGATCAACCAGTTTCACGTCTCGCTGTTCTCCTACTTCGTCGACAAGCTGCGCTCGATCCCAGAAGGCGACGGGACGCTGCTCGACCAGACGCTCTACCTCTACGGCTCGGGGATGGGCAACCCGAACGTGCACGACCACGTCAACCTGCCGATCCTCGTCGCTGGCGGTGGCGGTGGTACCGCCCGTGGTGGCCAGCACATCCAGTACGCCGAGCCGACGCCGATGGCGAACCTGCACCTCACCCTGCTCGACAGCATGGGGGTCAAGATGGACTCGTGGGCCGACAGCACCGGTACGATCGACACCCTCACCGACACGGTCTCGCTGGCCGGCTGAGGAGGCAAACGATGCGTCTTTTCCGTCTGAGTCTCCTGGTCCTAGCGATCACTGCCGGCGCAGCGCTGGGAGCCGGGTCCAACGCACCGCTCGCCGACGCCGCCGAGGCACCCGACCGCGATCAGGCCCTCGAACTGCTGGCGACGGCGGACATCTCCGAGCGCAAGGTCGACGTGAACGCTCGACAGGTCGACGGCATGACCGCGCTGCACTGGGCGACCTACCACGACGATCTCGACCTCGCGACGCGACTGATCGAAGCGGGTGCCGAAGTCAGCCTGGCGAACCGCTATGGGGTTACCGCTCTTACCCTTGCCTGCCAGAACGGCAACGGCGAGCTGGTGGAGCGACTGCTCGAGGGCGGTGCCGCCCCGAACACCGTCCTGCCCGGGGGGGAGACCGCACTCATGACCGCGGCACGTACCGGTCGGATGGGCCCGTTGCGGGCGTTGCTTTCGAAGGGAGCGGACATCCACGCCACTGACGAACGGCGCGGGCAGACCGCACTGATGTGGGCGACGGTCGAAGGCCACAACGACGTCGTCAAGGTCCTGATCGAGCTCGGTGCAGACTTCAAGGGTGCGCTGCCATCGGGCTTCACTCCGCTGCTCTTCGCGGCACGTCAGGGCCACACCGAGCTGGTGTCGACGCTTCTCGCGGCCGGCGCCGACGTCAACGAGCCGGTCGCCGAGATCGCCCGCCGCCGAACTCCCTACCGAGTTGGCAGAGGCGTTGCGACCGGCGCGACTCCGCTACACCTCGCGGTCGAGAACGGCCACTGGGACCTAGCGGCGGCACTGCTGGACGCCGGCGCCGACCCGAACGCCTCCGCGCCGGCCTACACACCGCTTCACCTGATGGCCAAGGTCCGTAAGCCGGGAACCGGCGACAACAACCCCGCGCCGGACGGATCCGGATCGATGTCGAGCCTCGACTTCGTGCGCGACATCGCGGCTCACGGCGCCGACCTCGACGCCCGGATGACCGAAGTCCGCCGCCTGAACAACACCAGCTTGAACGAACTCGGCGCCACGCCCTTCATGCTGGCGGCAATGGTGGCCGACGCCGACCTCCTACGCACCTTGGCCGAGCTCGGTGCCGACACCACGATCACCACCGAGAACAACGCCACCGCGCTGATGGCCGCAGCGGGCCTCGGCACCCGCTCGCCGGGCGAGGACGCGGGCACCTCCGAGGAGGTGGTCGAAGCTCTGGAAGTGCTTCTCGAGCTCGGCGCCGACGTCAACGCGGTCAACGACAGGGGCGAGACACCCATGCACGGCGCCGCCTACAAGAACCTCCCGGCCGCGGTCGAGTTCCTGGCGGCCAACGGTGCCGACATCGAGGTCTGGAACCAACCCAACTACTACGGCTGGACTCCCCTGACCATCGCCCGTGGCTACCGTGTCGGAAACTTCAAGCCATCCGCCGTGACCGTCGCCGCGGTATCCGCCGTGATGGAAGCCGAAGGCGTCCGCATCCCGACCCTCGAGGAAGTCAACCCCAAGGGATACGACGTCCACGCCAAGAGACCGGAACTAGAGCCACCCGAGGCGTTCGCCGCCGCGATCGCCGAGCGCGAGTCCCGCCTCGACCTGCTGGTTCCCGTCGCCGACCCGCCCCCGGCAGCCGCGACCAACCAGCGCTAGACTACGCCGTTCCGGCAATCGTCTACCGTTCCAGCGAGGATTCACGATGAAGAACTGCTCTTCCATGGCTGCCTTGGGGCTCCTCTTCGGTCTGCTCACCGCTCCGGCGCTGGCTCAGGAGAAGGTGCGTGGCGCGCACGAGAGCCAGCCGCCGAGCGCGACCCAGGACGATCTCGGCATCACCGTTCCGATACCGACGAGCTTCCCGGCCCGCCGCTACCCGGCCGACCACGACTTTCCGACCGGGCCCGCTATCGGCGAGCGGATTCCCGACTTCGAGCTGCCGAACCAGGACGGGAAGCTCGTCGACTTCCACAGCCACCGCGGAGGGGAGAAGGCGATCATCGTCTTTTACCGCTCCGTCGTGTGGTGACCCTACTGCCGCACGCAGCTGGTCGAGCTGCAACAGAACATGGGCCTCCTCTCGGAGGAGAACATCAAGATCTACGGCGTCAGCTATGACTCGCAGGAGCAGCTGAAGGCCTTCTCGGATCGGCAGTCGATCGCCTACGACCTGCTCTCCGACTACGACTCCGCGGTCATCAAGGACTTCGGGATCCTCAACACCACCATCGAGCCGGACTCCCCGCAGATCCACCCCGGATCGAAGCGTGGCTTCTACGGCCTGCCCTTCCCAGGTGCCTACGTAGTCGGCGAGGACGGCACGGTCACCGACAAGTTCTTCCATCGCCACTACGCGACGCGGAGCTCGGCGGGCACGATTCGCGACTCCGCGATCGGCGAGGTCCTGGCCCGTCACGAGGTGCTGCAGGTCGAGCTCGAGGGCAAGCAAGTCGAGGTCTCCGCCTTTCTGGCCGATCCGGCGCTGAAGTTCGAGTACACCTCGACTCTGTACGTCCGCTTCGAGGTGGCCGACGGCTTTCACGTCTACGCCAACCCACTGCCCGAGGGCTTCGTCGCCACCACCGCGGGGGTCATCGACACGGTGGGCGTGCGCGTGGGCGAGGCGGTCTATCCGCCGACGCACGCGCGTGAGTTCCCCGAGCTCGGGGTGACCCTCAACGTCTACGAAAACACCGCCGACATAGCCATACCGATCGCGCTCGGAGCCGAGATCCTCGATTGGCCACTCAAGGACAAGCCGACCGAGATCTCGATCCTGATCGACGTCGTCTACCAGGCGTGCAGCGAGACAGTCTGTTTCCGTCCGCGCACCGAGACGGTCGAGCTGCAGGTACCGATCGAGCCGCTGGCAATGCCGGGCGGGTAGGTCCCACGCGGCCAGGTATGAGCACCTGGATCGCCCTTTTCCGCGGGATCAACGTGGGCGGGCACGGGCGGCTGCCGATGAAGGAGCTGGTGCGCGACCTCGAAGGTCTCGGCCTGCACGACGTCGAGACCTACGTCCAGAGCGGCAACGCGGTCTTCTCCAGCGCCGTGAAGGCCCCGGTCCTGGCCGCGCAGATCGAAGACGTCGTTGAGAAGAAGCACGGTTTTCGACCGAGAGTTCTTGTCCTTTCGGACCAGGACTTTCGGGCGGCGGCCGCTGCCAATCCGTTTCCCGCGGCCGAAGAGGAGCCCAAGACCGTGCACCTCTTCTTTCTGGCAACCGCGTGCACGGATCCCGATCTGGCAGCGCTGGATCGCCTCAAGCTCCACGCAGAGCAGTACCTGTTGACCGGCTCCGTCTTCTACCTCCACACCCCGAAGGGGTACGCCAGCTCCAAGCTGGCCGCGAGGGTCGAGCGCTCACTCGGCGTCCCGGCGACCGCCCGCAACTGGCGAACCGTGACCAAGCTCCTCGAGCTCGCCGGGATCCACGCCGACGGCACACGTTGACGCGCTAGCTGTCAGTGGCTACGCTCACCAACCCCTTACGCAGGCTCTGTGGGAGCAGCAGGTATGGCCCCAGAATCGCGGGACCCGGATGGGATTGAGCCAGAACTGGAGAAGGCTCCGGGTGGCGCGCCTGAGGAGCCGCCCCTTCCAGCGCACTGGAAGGCTTGGCTTACGGTCTCGATTCTCGTCGGCATCTACCTGAATTCGTTTCTCGACCGGCAGATCATGGGTCTGCTGGTCGAGGACATCAAGGCCTCCCTTGATGTCAGCGACACGCAGATGGGCATGCTGATGGGTATCGCGTTCGCGTTCTTCTATGCGAGCGCCGGTTTGCCCATCGGCTACCTCGTCGACCGCAGCAAGCGGACCCGGATCATCATCGTCGGCCAGATCTTCTGGACCCTGGCATCCTTTTCCTGCGGCCTGGCCACACGGTACTGGCAGTTGTTCATCAGCCGGTTCGGCGTGGGAGTTGGGGAAGCGACGCTGTCGCCTTCGGCGTATTCCATCGTCGCTGACAGCTTTCCGCTCAAGAAAATCGCGTTGGCGCTAGGCGTTTACGGGATGGGGGTCACGCTGGGCGCGAACGTCGCGAACCTTGTTGGGGCGTGGGCAGTTGGGCTCATGGAGCCCGGCGTGCTGTACGAGGTGCCCGTGGTCGGCGAGCGATATCGCTGGCAGATCGTGTTTTTCCTGATTTGCCTACCCACCATTCCTCTGACGGCGCTGATGCTGTTTGTGAAGGAACCATTCCGACGGAATGTGAGGCGAGTCCGAGGCGACGACGGTGAATGGCAGATGGCCAAGCCCCCGAGAGGCGAGTTTGCGCTCTATCTGCGCAAGAACTGGAAGACCGTGCTCTACCACAACGTCGGCTACGCATGGCTGGCGTTCTCGGGCTACGGCCTGGGCTCTTGGCTTCCCGCGTTCTATATGCGTCGCCATGACTTGACGGCGACCGAGGCCGGCTACGTAATCGGCGGTGTCGGGATCGTCTTTGGCACTGCAGGGACGATTTTCGGGGGATGGGCGGCGGATCGCCTCACCTCTCGCGGGTACCTCGACGCCAAGATGCGGATCGGCGTCTGGGTCAGCCTGGCTTGGATACCGTTCGGCCTTCTGTATCCGCTCATGCCCAGCGTGAATCTCGCCGTCGCGCTGATGATCCCGTCTTCCTTCATCGGCGCGATGACGATCGGCGTCCAGGCAGCGGGGGTCCAAGAGATCATGCCCAATACGCTGCGGGGCCGGGCGTCGGCAATCTTCCTTTTCTTCAATTCGCTGATCGGTCTCGGGCTCGGCCCTGGAGCTCTCGGGCTGGCGACCGACTATCTCTTTCAGGACGAAATGAAGGTCAACTACTCGATCGTTCTCGTCGGCTGCTCCGCGCATGTCATCGCCGCGGTGTTTCTCTATATGGGGATGAAGCACTATCGGAAGACAGTGGCCGAGCTGGACCAATGGACGTCGGCAGAAGCAGCGGAGCCTGGCAGGCGTGATTAGGCACTGCTATCGTTTCGATAGCCGCCGTTGCGATCACATTGGGTCCGGTCGAAGGCGAGTCTCCGCCGCGCACCGCCTGGGGGGAGCCGGATCTACGGGGAGTTTGGGACTTCCGCACGTTGACGCCCTGGAGCGGCCGCCCCAACTCGGAGGGAAGAGAGTCCTGACCGACGAGGAAGCGGAGCAGCTGAGGAAGCAGACGCTCGAGCTCTTAGACAACGACCGTCGCAGTCCGGGCACCGTCATCGACGTCGAGAGGGCCTACAATCACTTCTGGCTCGACTACGGAACCGAGCTCACGGCCGATCTTCAGCGGCAGTCTCTTCGGCCGGGGCGCGGGCAGCGAGACCTATCGGTTGGTGGAGCGCTTTACGCGTGTCGACGCCGACACCCTCCTCTACCAGTTCACCGTCGAGGACCCGACCTGGTGGACCCAACCGTGGAGCGCCGCCATTCCGATGAAGAGAGGCGAGGCCCCGATCTTCGAGTACGCGTGCCACGAAGGCAACTACGCCATGGCAGGCATGCTCAGAGGTGCTCGTGCTGAAGAGAGGACGGCCGAAGAGTCCAGGTGAGTTCACGGATCCCTTGCTTTGTTTGGGCCGGGCTCTCCAGCAAGCCCGAGTGTCACGTCTAGTTAGAGACCGCGACCAGGCGGTCGTCTGTGCGTAGGAAGATCCGATCGTTGGCGATGGCGGGCGAGGCGACGATTCGACCGTCGAGCGAGTTGGTGGCGAGGCGGCGCGGGGAGCGCTCGGGGGCGTAGACGAAGGTCTCTCCGGACTCGGCGGCGAAGTAGACCTTGCCGTCGCCGGCTACGGGCGAGGCCGAGAAGATCGCGCCGGTGCGCTCCTGCCACAGCTTCTCGCCGGTCTCGGCGTCGGCGCAGGTGATGATGCCGGAGTCTCCGGCAAGGAAGATCAGGCCGCGATAGACGAGTAGCGACGAGACGTAGGGCGCTCCCGTGGCGACGCGCCAGCGCACGTGGCTCTGCGACACGTCGCCCCTGCCGCCGGGGAGCATCGCCATGTACGGCCCGCTGCGGTAGCCACGGTTGGCGTAGAGAACACCATCGACGTAGGACGGCACGCCGACGCCGAAGCGGTGCTCGCCGTCGGCGTGCCACAACAGATCGCCGGAATCCGGGGCGTAGGCGTGGAGACCCTCGGTGGAGTTGACGACCAGCTCGGCGCCGCTCGTCGGCTCGATGAGGGTGGGGGTCGAGTAGGTACGTACCTCGGCGGGGCGCTGGACGCGCCAGCTGTCGCGGCCCGTGTGCTTGTCCAGCGCCAACAGCGTCGATGATCGGTCGTGAAAGCAGACCAGGTAGAGGAGCTCTCCTCCGACGGCGGGAGAGCTGGCGTGGCCCCAGTCGAGCTCGAAGGGGCCGAGTTCACGGCCCAGATGCCGGCGCCAGAGAAGCTCGCCCGCGTGGCTAAGCGCGACCAGCTGCCCGGTGCCGAACCAGGCGTAGATCGCCTCGTCGTCAATCACCGCGCTCGGACTTGCGAGGTTGTGCTTCTCGTGCACGAGCGGCAGCTCGCCCTCGGCCTTGAGCTCGTGGCGCCACAGCCGCTCGCCCGTGTCGGGGGAGAAGGCCTCGACCAAGAAGGTCGCGCCTTCCCCGGAGCGAGAGCCGAGGAGCGGCTGCTCGTTCTCGGCAACCTCGGGATCGTTGCGCGCCAGTTGGGGGTGTCGACCAGGCTTGCGCGCACCGGCTCCGAGCTGCGAGGTGACGATCACCCGGCCGCGCCCGACCACGGGGGAGGAGACCCCTGAGCCGCCGAGCCGCGTCGCCCAGGCAGCGTCGCCCTCGCTCCAACGTAGCGGCAGCTCGGAGTCCGGAGACACGCCCGCTCCGGCAGGCCCACGCCACTGGGGCCAGTCGGCGGCGGCCAGCGGTGCGCCGGCCAAGAGGGCGAGAGCGACGAGCCACCGAGATGCGGATCGGCAGCGCTGAGACGGTCTAGTCATCTGTGGCCGAGTCCGCGCCAATTCTCGCACGCTACAATTTGCCGCCTCGGATCTGGGAGTGAGGACGGTCCGCCACAGCGCGGCCCGCAGTCGGTTTGAGTCACCAGGATGGCAAGCAAGGACTTTGACGAGCAGGTCAGGCGGGTCGAGTCGCTTCGGCCACCGCCCAAGCTGACGACCGGTATCGAGCTCGACGGCGAGCAGGCAGAGACGGTCGCCAAAGCCGTCGCCGACGTCGACCGCGACGGCTTCGCGATCGTCGCCGACTTCCTGTTGCCCGACCGCCTCGATCGAGTGCGACGCGAGATGGAGCCGATCTTCGAGATGACCGGCAGCCGCGACGCGACGGGCAAGGGTCGGTACGCGGGCATCCAGACCGTGCACGTCCACAACCTGTTCGCGAAAACGCGCGCCGCGGACGACATCGCCAACGATCCGGTCCTGTTGATGATCATCGAAGGTGTCCTCGGCGAGCTCTTTCAGCTGTCGGTGGGTACCGCCATGTGCCCGGACCCCGGCGTTGCCCCCCAGGGGCTACATCAGGACGACGGCCACTACCCGCTCCCTCGCCCACGCATGCGACTCCTTGCCAACACGCTCATTGCGCTCGACGATTTCACCCGCGAAAACGGCGCCACCCGATTCGTGCCTGGCAGCCACAACTGGACGAAGACGATGGAGCAGGACGTAGATACCAGCTACGCCGAGATGAAGGCAGGGTCGCTGCTGGTCTTCGACGGCGCGCTGTGGCACTCGGGCGGCGGCAACACCACGCACGACCAGCGCCGACGCTCGATCAATCTCAACTTCAACCTGTCGTGGCTACGCCAGCAGGAGAACCAGTACGTCGGCATCCCGCGCCAAGTCTGGCTGGCGATGCCCGAGAGGCTGCAGAGGCTGCTCGGGTTCCAGAAGGTCAACTTCCTCTACGGAGGGGTCGACTACACCGATCCGCTCGAGTACTTCAAGTCTCACCCCGAGTGAGGCGTTGGGGCATACTCGCCCGACTTCGTCCGTCCCGAGAACGCAGCCTCCTGGAGACCTCGCATGAAGAAGGTCCTGATGATCGCTATTGTCGCCGCCGCCATCGGTTGCGGCGGACCGCCTCAGCTCACGAGTGACATCGAGCTTGAGGCCAACCCGTCGGGCAAGGTGCCTCTGGCAGCGCTGCTGCGCTTCACCACCGACCAGCCGGCTCGCGTCACGCTGGCGATCGACAACGGCGACGACGTGACCGAGGTCACGCCGAGCCAGGCGCTCGTCACCGAGCACGAGGTTATGGTCCTCGGGACCCTTCCGGGCCGCACCAACGTCATCGAGGTGCGGCTGGCCGGTGAATCGGGCGAGGCGGTGAGCGTGGGGTCGGTGGATTTCGAGACGCCTCCCCTGCCCGACCTCTTTCCCCCGATCGAGGTTCTCACCAGCCGCCCGGACCGCATGGAGCCCGGCATCACGCTCTTGCCGTTCTTCCGTTGGGAAGGCAACTCGCCAGAGCCGGATGATGAGTGGGGTCTCTTCGTCGGGTTAAACGCGCAGGGCGACGTGGTCTGGTACTACCAGGTCGAGCACGTCCTCGAAGAGCCCCTGCGCATCTCCAACGGCAATCTGATCTACCAATCGACGACCAGCGGCATCATGTACGAAATCGACATGCTGGGGCGCGTCCAGCGCACCTGGGTCACTCGCTACGCCGAACAAGACAAGAAGCCCGAGGGAGCGATCGAGATCACCGACGGCGACACCCTGCATCACGATATGCAGGAGATGCCCTCGGGCAACTTCCTGGCCCTGTCGACCGAGGTCCGCCCGCTCGAATGGGCCATGAGCCCTGCCCCGGACGCCGAGGTCAAGGAGCGCAAGATCATCGGCGACGTCGTGATCGAGTTCCAGCCCGACGGCAAGGTGGTGCGGTCGTGGAAGCTCTTCGATGTGCTCGACACCGACCGCCGCGGATCCTTCGCCTATGGCACCGACTTCTACAAGGAAGCCTACGAGCCGGTCTATGGCGAAGACGACCTGCCCGTCGACTGGACCCACACCAATGCCCTCTGGTACCTACCGGAGCAGGATTCGGTCCTGCTCTCGGTACCGGCGCAGAGCGCCATCCTCAAGCTCGACATGGCATCGGGCGAGCTCGACTGGATTCTCGGCCTGCCTGACGAATGGCGCGAGCCCTGGGCCGATCTGCGGCTGCAACCGGAAGGCGACGTCGAGTGGTTCTCCTTCCAGCACGCAGTCGAGCGGTCGGACCGCGGAACGGTGCTCCTATACGGCAACAACGTCGGCTTCTGGGGCCAGCCGATCCAAGACAAGGACAACTTCACCAGCATCCTCGAGTACGAAGTCGACGAAGAGGCAGGAACCTTCAAGCAGGTCTGGCGCTACGGCGGACCGGCCGACAACGACCGTTTCCTTTCGCCCTTCATCAGCGAGGCGGACTCGCAGCCCCAGACCGGCAACGTGCTGTTCGTCAACGGCGGTCTCCTGACCGACAAGAATGGCGAGTTCACCACCAACTTCGGTGCCGGCCACCACTGGACGTCGGTGATGGAAGTGACCCGTGACTCCCCCGCCGAGAAAGTCTGGGAGGTGGTGATCGACGATCCGGAGGGCGGCTGGGCCAGCTACCGAATCGAACGGGTGCCGAGCCTCTACCCGGGCGTCTGACGACCGTCAGGCGGCCTGGCCGGCAGTGACCGGCCGCTTGCGCAGGCGGTAGGCCTTCGGAGTGACCTCGAGCTGCTCGTCCTCGGCGAGGAACTCGATCGCCTGCTCGAGGCTCAAGAGAGTTGGCGGCACCAGGCGCACGAAGTCGTCGGCGGAGGCGGCACGCATGTTGGTCAGGCGCTTCTCTTTCGTGATGTTGATCTGCAGATCGTCGGGGCGGGCGTGCTCGCCGACGATCATGCCGCGATACACCGGGTCGCCAGGCGAGACGAAGAAGATTCCGCGCGGCTGGAGGTGATCGACCGCGAAGGGAGTCACCCTGCCGACTCGATCAGCGACCAGCGCTCCCGTCTGGCGGTGCGGGATCTCTCCCTGCCACGGACCGTAGCCCTCGAAGATGTGGTTCATGATGCCGGTGCCGCGCGTCTCCGTGAGGAACTCGGAGCGGAAACCGATGAGACCGCGCGCCGGGATGCGAAAGTCCATGCGCACCCGACCGCTACCGTGGTTGGTCATCTTGAGCATGCGGCCCTTGCGAGGGCCGATCTTCTGTGTGACGGCGCCGATGTAGTCCTCCGGACAATCGGTGCTGAGAACCTCCAACGGCTCCTCGGGACCTTTGGAACCCTGGCGCAGGATGACCTGCGGCCGGCCGACACAGAACTCGTAGCCTTCGCGGCGGATGGTCTCGATGAGAATCGCGAGCTGCAGCTCGCCACGGCCGGTCACCCGGATCTCGTCGGAGCCCTCGGCCTCCTCGAGCTCGATGGCGACGTTGGCCAGCGCCTCACGGCGCAAACGCTCGCGCAGCTTAGTCGAGGTGACGTGGCGGCCCTCGTTGCCGGCCATCGGGGAGGTATTGGCCATGAACACCATCGACAGGGTCGGCGGGTCGATACGGATAGGTGGCAGAGCAAGAGGCGTCTCGAGGTCGGAGATCGTCTCTCCGATCGCGACCTCGTCAAGGCCGGCGATGGCGATGATGTCGCCGGGAAGCGCCTCCGCGATGGGGACGCGATCGAGCCCCTGGTAGCCATAGACCTCGACGATCTTCACGGTCTCGACTTCGCCGTCGAGCCGGCACCTGGCGAACTGGCCCTTGCGGGCCAGCTTGCCGTTAAAGACCCGCCCGATCGCCAGCCTGCCGACGTAGTCGTCGTGATCGAGCGAGGTCACCAGGAACTGCAACGGCAGCTCTGGATCGAAGCGCGGCGCCGGGACTGCGGAGACGATCTGCTCGAACAGCGCACGTAAGTCTCCGACGTCGCCCTCGCCCTCGAGCTCGGTCCGGCACACACCGGCTCGGGCGTTGGCGTAGAGCACCGGGAACTCGAGCTGCTCCTCGTTGGCATCGAGATCGATGAAGAGGTCGTAGACCTCGTCGAGCACCTCGGGTACACGGGCGTCAGAGCGGTCGATCTTGTTGATGACGACGATCGGCGCCAAGTTGGCCGCCAGTGCCTTCTGCAGCACGAACCGGGTCTGCGGCAGCGGCCCCTCCGAGGCGTCGACCAGGAGCAGCACGCCGTCGACCAGAGTCAGCGTGCGCTCGACTTCAGCCCCGAAGTCGGCGTGGCCTGGCGTGTCGACGATGTTGATCCGCACGCCCTCGAAATCGATGGCCGTGTTCTTGGCCATGATCGTGATGCCCTTCTCGCGCTCGAGATCGATCGAGTCCATGACCCGGTCGCGTACCTCCTGATGGGCGCCGAAAGTGCCACTCTGCCAGAGCATCGCGTCGACCAAGGTCGTCTTGCCGTGGTCGACGTGGGCGATGATCGCCAGATTACGCAGTTCGCTTCGCGTGGATTCGGACACGGCTTTCCCTGTTGGGTGCGGCTGGATCGAGGGAAGGGACATGGCGCGGACGCGCCGAGGAAGCTCAAGACTAGCATGCCTGGCTCGGGCTTTTCCTGCGATGCTACCGTCCGACTCACGCCTCAGATGCGCCGAATCCTCGTCATCGGCTGTCCCTGCGCTGGCAAGACCACCGTCGACGCGTGGCTGGAAAGTCTCGACGCGCAGCGGTCGGCGCGAGGAAGCTAGAGATCAGCGACCCGCTGATAGGAGGGGATCTCTTGCAGGCGATCCCAATAGCGCCGCGTGTTTTCCTTGAAATCGTCGATGCCTAGGGACATCGCGAGCTTCAGACCATAGCCGACGCAGATGTCGGCGATCGTAAAGCGCCCGCAGACCAGGAACTCCCGGTCGGCCGTGGCCTGCTCCACCAGGCGCAGTCGGCCAAGAAACCAACGCCTGTAATCCTCGGCGACCTGGGGTACGCGCCGCTGTTCAGGTTCGAGGCGGGTGTAGCGCAAGAAGAGGGTCTGAGGAAAGGTAAGCGTTGCGTCAGAGAAGTAAGTCCAGTTGAGAAACGACCCGTACTCGGGATCCGTGGGGTCGACGCGCAGCGGTGTAGGCCCGTACTTCTCGACAAAATAGTGGCTGATACCGGCCGACTCGCTCATCCAGGTGTCGCCGTCGGTCATGCAGGGAACGGTGCCCAACGGGTTGATCGAGAGGTAGTCCTTCTGCAAGACACGTGGCGGGAAGGGCAGGGTCTCGAGCTCGTAGTCGAGTTCCATCTCTTCAGCGGTCCAGACGGGGCGCAACGATCGTGCGCCCTTGCAGTGGTAGATCTTGATCGCCATCCCCTCGGCCTCCCCCTCGGCGAGGGAGCTTACCGGCTCCCGCGACGGGAGGCTACGAACTGGCGACCACGAGCTCGCGTCGCCGATAGCGCATGAGGATGGTCACAATCGTTATCCCTTCTCTGCAGCACTACGGGCCACGTCCGCATCTATTCGTCAGGCGGCGGCGATAGACTCCCACTCCCCGGGAGGTCAGTGGCCGTGCTCAATCGCGTTCTCATCTCGAACCGCGGCGAAATCGCCATTCGCATCGCGAAGGCCGCCTCGGCACTCGGCGTCGAGTCGGTCGGCGTCTACGCCCCGGTCGACGCCCTTTCGCTGCACACACGCATCACCACCGAGGCCCATCCACTCGGCAACGGCTCGAGCGACGGCGTCGCCGCCTATCTCGATGGCGACGCGGTGATTGAGGTCGCGAAGTCGTGCGGCTGCGAAGCGCTCCATCCCGGCTATGGCTTTCTGGCGGAAAACCCCATCTTCGCCTCGCGCTGCGCCGCGGAAGGCATCGCCTTCATCGGGCCCTCACCCGAAGCGCTGGCGCTGTTCGGCGACAAGGTTCGCGCGCGGGAGCTGGCCACCTCGCTCGGCATCCCGGTAGTCCCCGGAAGCCGTAAGCCGCTCGCGAGCGCCCAAGAGGCGGCCGCGGTGGCCGAGTCGATCGGCTACCCGGTCATGCTCAAAGCGGCCGCTGGCGGCGGCGGACGCGGGATGCGAGCCGTCGCGACCGCCGACGAGATGGCCGAGGCCCTTGCTCGATGCCAGAGCGAAGCCGAGGCAGCCTTCGGAGACGGTACGGTCTTCCTCGAGAAGCTCGTCTCTCGCCCCAGGCACATCGAGGTGCAAATCCTCGCCGACACGGCCGGCAACGTGACGCACCTGTGGGAGCGCGACTGCTCGGTGCAGCTGCGAAATCAAAAGGTGCTCGAGATTGCACCCGCGCCAGGTCTCGACGACAAGGTGCGCCAGAGCATCCTCACCGAAGCCGTCCGGCTGGCCGCGGCCGCCGACTACACCAACGCGGGCACGGTCGAGTTCCTGGTCTCGCCTGAGACCGGCGAGCACTTCTTCATCGAGTGCAACCCGCGCATCCAGGTCGAGCACACGATCACCGAAGAGGTGGCCGGCGTCGACATCGTCGAGGCCCAGTTCCACATCGCGGCCGGCGCGACGCTGGCCGATCTCGGCCTCGACCCGGCCTCGCCGAGTGCGCCGCGGGGATTCGCGATCCAAGCCCGCGTCGTCGCTCAGGGCCAGGGTACCCTCGAGGCGTACAAGGAGCCCTCGGGTGCTGGCATTCGCGTCGACGCCTGCGGTTACCTCGGCTACAGTCCGCCGCCGCAGTTCGATCCCCTGCTGGCGAAGGTGATCTGCCACTCGCGCTCGGCCGATGGGGCCTATGCCTCCGCCCTCGATCGCACCTGCCGGGCGCTGGACGAATTCCACATCGCGGGCCTCCAGACCAACCTTGCACAGCTGCAGGCGATCCTGGCGAGCGACGCAGTACGCGCCGGCGATGCGAGGACCTCGCTGCTCGCGGAAAAGCCCGACTTGGTCGCACCTTCCCCGCCGGCAGTGGCAGGCAACGGCAGTCCGCTGTCGCTACTCGCACAGCAGGCCGCCGCCGTTGGCGCGGGGAGCTCACGGCACAGATCGGGCGCGGGCGGCGCTGCGATCGTCACGCATCCGTCGCTCGACGTAGCGCAGAGTGATCGCGGGGTCGAAGCGCCAATGGCGGGATCCGTAGTCGAGGTTCGGATCGAGGTGGGCGAGACCGTCGAGGCGGGCGAGCCGGTGATGATCATCAGCGCCATGAAGATGGAGGCGATGGTGACCGCGCCCTGCGACGGCACCGTGACCGACCTGCAAACCCTGGAGGAAGGGGACACGGTAGCGGCCGGGCAGATCGTCGCGGTGGTAACGCCACTGGCGGGCGCCGCAGATGACGCAGAGCCGCGCTACGGCGCCCAGACCTGGGCCCCGACGCTCGAAGACGTCCAGACCCTCAAGCGCCTCGCCGAGCAGCGCCTCGCGCCTGGATCCGAAGACCCCGGTGTCGTGCGCCAGCGCGGCCGCGGCAAGCTGACCTGCCGGGAGCGGATCGACCTGCTCCTCGACGACGGCAGCTTCCACGAGATCGGTAGCGCCGCCGGCTTCGCCTCCTACGACGAGGAGGGGCAGATCGAGGCCTTCACCCCGGCTAACCATGTCGGCGGCTGGGGCAAGATCGAGGGACGTACGGCGATCGTGTGCGCGGACGACTTCACCTCACGCGGCGGCCACGCCGACGGCGCCATCGGCGCCAAGAGCCATCATCTCGACAAGCTTTCGATGGAGCTGCGAGCGCCGTCGATCCGCCTTCTCGACGGGTCGTCGGGCGGCGGCAGCGTGGCGGCGATGGTGCCGAGGCAGAAAACGGCCGGCGAGTCCGCGGCGAAGGAGAGTTCGGGCGCGATCAAGGCCGGGAGACCACGCGTCGCCGGAACCGGCGGCTCGTTCCTGCCGGGACACCTCGGCTCCTCGATGTACACCGAGCAGCTGGCGACCGTACCCGTGGTCAACATGCTGCTCGGCTCGGTGGTCGGCATCGGCGCCGCCAAGGCCGTTCTGGGCCACTTCTCGGTCATGGTGCGCGACGTCGCCCAACTCTTCGTCGCCGGCCCGCCGGTGGTGCGCCCGGCGATGGGCTACGACATCTCCAAGGAGGATCTCGGCGGCTGGCACATCCACTGCACCAACGGCTCGGTCGACAATCTCGCCGAGACCGAGGAAGAGGCGACCGAGATGACTCGCCGATTCCTGTCGTACCTACCGCCGAGCGTCTATCAGACCCCGCCCGTCGCGGCCTCGGCCGACCCGACCGACCGGCGCGAAGAAGATCTCTTCACCCTCATCCCGCGCAAGCGCACCACCACCTTCGACATCCGCAAGGCGATCCGACTGATGGCCGACAACGACTCGTTCTTCGAAATCGGGCCGCTGTGGGGCACCGATCAGGTGACCGGGCTCGTCCGCTTCAACGGCCACCCGCTGGGGGTCATCGCGTCGGACAGCCGCCACGCCAACGGCGGCGCGCTCACCGCCGACGGCTGCGACAAGTTGAGGCGGCTGCTCGACGTGTGCGATCTCTTCCACATCCCGATCCTCAACCTGGTCGACAACCCGGGCTTCGCGGTCGGCCTGGAGCACGAGATCACCGGCACGATCCGCAAGGGCGGCGAGTGGATGGTGGCTTTCGCCCAGATCGCGGTGCCGATCTTCACGGTCCTCATGCGGCGCAGCTTCGGCGTCGCCGGCAACAACTACGCCACGCCACGGGCGCAGCCCTCGCTGCGCGTTACCTGGCCCGCAGCCGACGTCGGCGGCATCCCGCCGGAAGGTGGGATCGAGGCGGCCTATAAGCGCCAGCTTGCCGAGGCCGAGGACCCGAACGCCCTGCGAGCCGAGCTCATGGAACGGATCGAGAGCGCTCGCGGACCGGTCGGGCCGCTCAATCGCTTTCAGATCGAGGAGATGATCGACCCCAGAGACACGCGTCAGTTCATCTGCGAGTGGGTCGAGAGCGCGTACCGGATGGTCGCCGAGCCAGAGCGCCTACGGCCCCGGCCGCTGCAGTTCCGCCCCTGACGTCAGGCCCCGAGCCTGGCGACCGCTGCTTCACGCAGGCCTCGCTTGAAGATCTTGCCCGATGCGATCCGCGGTAGTGGCTCGGCTGCAAAGTCGAAATAGCGCGGGATCTCGAAGCGGGCGAGTCTGGCGTCGAGAAACGCACGCAGCTCCTCCTCGCCGACCTCGCCCGCGCAGTACACGGTCGCCCCCACCTCCTCACCGAGACGCCTGTCGGGAACTGCGTAGACCGAGGCCTCGAGCACGCCCGGGTGCTCGAGAATGGCCGCTTCAACCTGGCCGCAGCCGATGTTCTCGCCGCCGCGGATCACCAAGTCCTTGATGCGGTCGACGATGAACAGAAACCCCTCGTCGTCGAGGTACGCCACGTCGCCCGTACGCAGCCAGCCATCTTCGGTGAAGGTCTCCGCGTCCGCGTCCGGGCGGTTCCAGTAGCCACGAATGACCGAGGTACCGCGGATGTGCAGCTCTCCGCGCTCGTCGGCGGTCAACTCGGCTCCGTCTTCGTCGACGACGCGCATATCGAGCACCGCCGAGCAGCGACCCGAGCTGGCCGGGCGATCGAGGTAGTCCTGACCGCCGATTCCGGTGCCGATGGCGTTGGTCTCGGTCATTCCCCAACCGGTACCTGGCATCGCGTTGGCGAAGGCCTCGTCGATCTGCTTGACCTGCTCGGGTGCTCGCGGTGCACCGCCGCCGCCGACGCCCATGAGCGTCGACAGGTCGCGCTTCGTCAATCTGGCTGTCTGCACCAGATCGCCGGTCATCGCCGCCGGCGCGATGAACGAGGTGATCTTCTCGCGTTCGATGATCTCGGCGCCCCGCTCGGCGTCCCACTTGTACATCAGCACCATCTTGCGCTGATTGCGGTATGAGTTCAGATACACCGCGTGCGACCCGGTAGCGTGAAACAGCGGCACCGCACACAGGCTCGCGGCCTGGTGCTCGAGCGCGGGCGGCTCCTCGCCGAGGACCAGAAGCCCCGCCTGTACATCGAGCTCCCACGACATGAGCGCCGTCACCACATTGCGGTGACAGCTCACCGCGCCCTTGGGGCGGCCTGTCGAGCCCGACGTGTAGAGGATCAGAGCGTCGTCGCGTGGCCCGGCATCGGTCGCGGGCATCTCCTGGGGCGGTCGGGCGGCAACGAGCTCTCGATAGTCGGCCACCGAATCGGGCAGCTCACCGAGCGGCCGCACCGCGATGACGTCCACCGATGGCGCGTTTGAGCAGTCGGCCAGGCGGTCGAGTCGCTCCTGATCGGCGAACAGCACCTTCGCCCCACTGTCGGTCAGCCCGTACTCCATCTCGTCGGAGTGCCACAGCGCGTTCATCGCCACCGCGATGGCTCCGATCGAGGTGGCCGCCATGAAGCAGATCACCCACTCGGGGAAGTTGCGCATCGAGATCGCCACCCGGTCGCCCTTGAGCACGCCGTAGTCGTCGACCAGGATGCCCGCCACACGGCACGCCAGCTGGTAGGTCTCCTCGAAGCTGTAGCGCTCATCGTCGTAGACCAGGAAGGTCTCGCCGCTGCGAGTCTCATGGTAGAGCTCGCGCAGCGTCGGTGGGGCATTCTTGAAGGTTCGGCACAGCTTGCCGTAGAGCTCTTCGGCGACGAGCTCGTGCGGCTGGCCGGCGGCCGTCAGCTGGGCGATGGCTTCTGCTCTCGTGGGCATCGATCCCTCGTTTCGGTTTGGCGGAAACT
The DNA here is from genome assembly GCA_036337765.1 of Acidobacteriota bacterium. Classification (GTDB taxonomy): domain Bacteria; phylum Acidobacteriota; class Thermoanaerobaculia; order Multivoradales; family Multivoraceae; genus JAYZDP01. Next base: position 1,868 of record JAYZDP010000188.1, on the reverse strand, counting down.
AACAGAAGTACCCACGGACGCGCCGCTAGAATCAAGGCTCCGACAAGCGATAAAGAGACGAAGGGACGGACTCATGAGCGACTACGGCACCATCCTTTACGACGTCGATCATGGCGTGGCCAAGCTGACACTGAACAGGCCCGATCGCCTGAACGGGATGACCAACCAGATGGTGCGCGAAACGCACGACGCTGTGTCGCGCGCCGCGCAGGACGATTCGATTCGTGTGCTCGTTCTGACGGGGGCCGGGCGCGGCTTCTGCCCCGGCGCGGATCTCGGCCACTACACGTCGCAGGACCGCGATCCGGCCGCCGACGCGCCACTCGAGGTCGAGCACTTCCGGGTAGCGGGCCTGCTGCACAGCATGCCCGCGATCACCATCGCCGCGATCAACGGCGCCTGCGCCGGGGCGGGGTTCGGCTGGGCCTGCGGCTGCGATCTGCGCCTGGCCGCGCGTTCGGTGAATCTCTCTACCGCGTTTCTCAACGTCGCCGTGGCCGGCGATATGGGACTGCCCTGGTCGCTACCGCGGCTGGTCGGCGCCTCGAAGGCACGCGAGCTCTCGCTTCTGTGCGAGAAGTTCTCGGCCGCCGATGCCGAACGTATGGGTCTGGTCGCCCGCACCTACGACGACGACGTGTTCCGTGAGGAGGTGGCCGCGATCGTGTCCAGATTGGCGCGCAAGTCGCCGGCGGCGCTCAAGAGTATGAAGGCCCACTATCTGGAAGCCGAGTCGATGGACTTCGACGCCTACCTCGACCACGAGACCGTCGATCACCAGCGGATCTCCAAGAGCGCCGACACCCAGGAGGCCTTCCGCGCGTTCGTCGAGAAGCGCGAGCCGCGGTTCGACGGCTAGGGACGGCGTTCTGGGGAGCTGGGTACTATTGCCGCCGGGCCTTCTCATGCAGATCACAAAGCCACTTCTGGCGCTCATCCTGGGTGCCTGCGCGGCATCCCCGGAGCGGCCGGCCGCCAAGGCGTCGCAAACGGAGGCGCGTCCGAACGTCGTCATCATCCTCACCGACGACATGGGCTACGGCGATCTGTCGTCGCACGGTCACCCCCTGATCCGCACGCCAAACATTGACCGGCTGGCGGCCGAGGGGCAGCGTTGGACGTCGTTCTACGCATCGAGCCCGCTATGCAACCCGAGCCGGATCGCGCTCATGACCGGGCGCATGCCGATCCGCATCCATGGAGATCTCAATCGCTGGGGAAACCTGCCTGAGAGTGAAATCACCCTGGGAGACATGTTTGGAGACGCCGGGTATGCGACCGCCTACATCGGCAAGTGGGGAATGTCGGGGCGGTTCGCCGACGGGGGAGTGCATCCGAACGACGCCGGCTTCGACTACTTCTACGGCGTCGAGGACTTCAACGACGGCGGGCGGCGGCCCGAGGTGCCGCACACCTACGAGGGCATGAAGGCCGCTAGCTGGGAGGACTTCGTGTTCTCGCTCTGGCGCCAGAAGGACGAGATCGAGAGCCCGACCCACCAGCCGACGCTCACCAAGCGCTACACCGAAGAATCGGTTGGATGGATGCGCGAGCAGATCGCCGAGGAACGTCCCTTCTTTCTGTATCTCGGCCACACCATGCCGCACGTGCCGATCTTCGCTTCGCCAGAGTTCGAGGGTCACTCCCGCGCAGGCCTGTACGGCGACGTGATCGAGGAGCTCGACGGGTCGGTCGGCGAGGTGATTGCAGCCCTCGGCGACGCCGGCGTCGCCGAGGACACCCTGGTCGTCTTCTCGAGCGACAACGGGCCCTGGCTGACTTACCACGACCTGGGAGGCTCCCCGGGCCCGTTTCGCGACGGCAAGCACTCGGCCTGGGAGGGTGGCTTTCGGGTGCCCGGGATCTTC
>JAYZDP010000187.1:0-24515 GCA_036337765.1 Acidobacteriota bacterium | reverse complement strand
CACCAGGACCATCAGTGCAGCAGCGCGCGTCTGGCCCGCGCATCCGCATCCCACGTCTGCACCACCACCACACGCTCGCCCTCGTCGAGCGGCAGATCGGTGGCTCCGAACATCGTGATGACGTCGAACACGACGGTGGCAAAGGCGATCACGACCATCATCGCCAGGCCCGCGATCAAGGTCAAGCCCCATGATTTTCGGAGCATGCGCAGCGCCACCTTGAGGTCGAGCCACGAGGCGCTGACAAACGGTAGCCCACGCGCCTCGCGACCCGCCTCGGCGGGCGACATGCCGTCGCGGATCTTGTCCGCCTCGGCCATCGCCAGGTGTGCCGCCAGCTCTTCGTCGAACTCCATGTTCGCCAGCTTGGGACGTAGGAAGCTCCGGATCCGCGCGATCGTCACCTGCCAGAGCGCCAGCACTGTCAGCGCCCCGCTCGCCGACTTGCTCGATGCAGCGTGCGATGCCGTAGCCGTGCTGAGCTCCCAGCTGCTCCAGAGTCTTGAGCACCATCAGGTCGAGGGTGCCTTGAAGGATGGGCGAGCGTGAGTCCGTCATGGGACCTTTCCTGTGGGATGTCACGAGGAGAGGAGCAGAGACAGCGGCGCACGGGGTCTCAAGTCGGCGCGGCCCCGCGGACGACGATGAGTCCGTCGCGGCGACCTTGAATGCGGAGAGGCGAGTGCTAGAGGCGGGTCAGGCTACCCGTGCTGTCGCCGATCTGCTCGATGTCGAGACCGCTCTTCTGGAGCATCGAGACCAGCAGGTTGGCATGCGGTGTGTCGTCGGCGTAGCGCAGGTGCCTGCCACCTTCGAGCTCGCCCGCCGCGCCGCCGGCGAGTAGCGCGGGAAGCGAGACGTGGCTGTGCAGGTTGCCGTCGCTGATGCAGCCGCCGTAGAGGATGAGCGACTGATCCAGCAAGGTCGAGTCGCCGTCGGGCGTCGACGCGAGCTTGTCGAGGTAGTAGCCGAGTAGCGACACGTGGTACTGGTTGATCTTCTGCACGCGCTCCATCAACTCAGGCACGTAGCCGTGATGGGAGATGGCGTGGTGGGGATCGGGCACGCCGATGTGGGCATAGGAACGTGTCGAGGCTTCGCGGCCGAGCTGCAGGGTGCCGACGCGGGTGATGTCGGCTTGGTAGGCGAGCACCTGCAGGTCGAGCATCAGCTTGACGTGCTCGTCGTACGAGTCGGGCACGCCACTAGGTATCTCGGGCAACGTGAGCTGGTCGATGGACTGTTCCGTCATGGTGGCGACGCGCTTTTCGACCTCGCGCACGCTGTCGAGGTACTCGGTGACGCGCGCGTTGTCGGCGGTGCCGACGCGTTTGCGCAGCCGCGATGCCTGATCGGCGATGGCGTCGAGGATCGAGCCATCCTCCCGCAGCTGCTGGTCGCGTTTACGAGGATCTCGCTGGTCGCCGAACAGGCGCTCGAAGACGACGCGCGGATTGGTCTGCATCGGTTGGGGCGCGGTCGCAGTACGCCACGACAGAGTATTGACGTAGCTGCAGGCGTAGCCGATGTCGCAGCTGCCGACGGCGTTGGTGAAGTCCTCGACCGAGAGCTCGAGCGAGCGCAGCTGCGTGCCCTCTCCGAGGGTGTCGGCGGCGATCTGGTCGATCGTCCTGCCCGCGCGCACGTCGGCGCCCTCGGTGCGCTTGGGGTGCGTGCCGGAGAGCCACACCGCGCTGGCCCGCGCATGATCGCCCGACCCCTCACCCTCGGCGGCTTCGGCCGGTCTCGAGGTGAGATTCGACACCACGACCAGACGGTCCCGTACCGATGCCAGCGGGCTGAGGGTCGGCGAGAGCTCGAGCTTCCCTTCCCGTGCCGGGGTCCACTTCTCCATGATCGCGCCGTTGGGAATGTAGATGAAGCCGAGGCGCCGGACCGGCGACGCGGCACTACGTGCAGCGGCGGCGAACGCGGGCACCATCGCGTCGAGCAGTGGCAGCGCCAGGGTGGCGCCGACGCCACGCAGGAAGGTCCGTCTGGGCAGCGACTTGCGTGTAACGATCATGAGCCCTCCTCTCCGAGGGGTTTCGCGGATGCCCGTTTCATGCGAAACGGCTCGCTCGAGGCGATCGCCGAGATGAACGACGAGAAGCGATGGTCGTCTTGCGCGGCCTCGTGCGCGATGCGGCGCACGGCCGGCATGTCGGTGTACTCGAGACCGCGACCGAGCGCGTAGGTCAGAAGCTTGCGGGTGAAGGTGTCGAGGAACACCTCGGGTCTGGCGAGGATCGCCTCGCGCAGCTCGCTCGGGCCGTCGAAGGCCCGGCCGTCCGGGAGCACGTCGGCGGCGTCGATCGCGCTGCCGCCGGAGTCGCGCGTGCGCCAGCGGCCGATGGCGTCGAAGTTCTCGAGGCCGAAGCCGTACGGATCCATCTGTGCGTGGCAGGCGGCGCAGGCTGGGTCGTTCCGGTGCTGGGTGAGCCGCTCTCTGACCGAGGACGGTTCGGCGTGGTCGCTCTCGGGCAGGTCCGGAACCTCGGGCGGGGGTGGCGGAGGAGGTGCGCCGAGCAGATTGTCGAGGATCCACTTGCCGCGTAGCACCGGCGAGGTGCGCGTGGCGTGCGACGTTACGGTCAGGATGCTGGCGTGGCCGAGCAGGCCGCGGCGGTTCGGGTCGTCGATGTCCACCCGACGGAAACGGTCGCCATGGATGCCCTTCACCCCGTAGTGGCGCGCCAGGCGCTCGTTGAGGAAGGTGTAGTCGGCGGTGAGGAGATCGACGACGCTGCGGTCCTCTTTCACGATCGAGCCGAAAAAAAGCTCGGTCTCGGTGCGCAGTGCCCGCCGCAGGTTGTCGTCCCAGTCCGAATAGGTGAGCGGGTCGGGAGTGCGGCCTTCGAGATTACGCAGGTAGAGCCACTGGCCGGCGAAGTTGTCGACGATCGCGGCCGACCGGGGGTCGGCCAGCATGCGGGCGAGCTGGCGCTCGAGCTCGCCAGGCTCGCTCAAGCGTCCTGCCTCGGCGATCGAGAGCAGCTCCTCGTCGGGGATAGAGGACCACAGGAAGAAGGACAGCCGCGAGGCGAGCGCCAGGTCGGAGAGCTGGAAGGGATCCGACGGCTTCACGTTTGCCGGTTCGTCCTCGAAGCGGAAGATGAACGGTGGGCTCGACAGCAGGAAGCGCAAGGCGAGCTCGATCCCGGTCTCGAAGTCGCCGTCTTGTCGCCCGGCCCGCCAGAAACCTAGCAGCTCGTCGAGTTCGGGCTCCTCGAGTGGGCGGCGATACGCGCGCCGTCCAAGGCGCTCGAGGATGCGGCGGGCACAGCCGAGTTCCTCGGCCTCTGCCTCGGGCTTGCAGGTCAGGATTCGGGTGCGGCTGGCGGTTTCGCCCGACGCGCGGCGCGCTTCGTAGGGACCCGTGAGCTTGATGTGCTCGAGGTCGGGAAGGTCACGGCCGGTAGCCCCGACGTAGCTCCGCAGGTAGGGCTTCGTGGTGCTCTCGGCGAGCGCTGCCGGCCGGCCCACGAAACCGGCCGTGATCGTGTGGCGGCCGGCGACCAACGGCATCCGCACTGCCATGTGCTGGTCGGCGACAAACGATGGCGACAGGGTCTGGGTCGGGTTCTGCTTGTTGACGATGGTGGGTTTGTAGACGTCGCCGCCGCCGACCTCGTAGAGCGCGGCGCGCTCGCCGTCGACAGACAGCTCGATCCAGCTCTTCTCGGCGATTCCGCGTACCTGGCCCGTCGCCAGTCGTCGCATCCGCACACGGATCTCGTACTCGCCGTCGACCGGGAAGTGCTCGTCGACAGCGATGCCACCACGAGTGCCGAGTGGCATGTCGCGCAGGTGGTAGCTCTGCGTCAGGTCTTCGGGCGCCCTGTAGATCTTTGCGAGCGGCGTTGGCAGTGCCGTGCCGAGTGCTTGGCGGGCGACCTTGCGCGCCGTCGTCACGTAGCTCTCGAGCAGCAGCGGCGAGACGCCGAGCGAGTCGGCGACGTTGTCGAAGCCGTAGGCCGAGTCGTCGGCAGGCAGTGTCGAGGGTTCGATCTCCAGATCGAGCAGATCCCGGATCGCGTTGCGGTACTCGGTGCGGTTCAGCCGGTGGAGGAGAGGTCGACCGGGATCGGGTCGTCGCGTGGCCGCGGCGTCGAGCTCGGTTTCGAGCCATTGCAGCAGATCGTCGTAGGATTCTTCGTCCGGGCGGCTGCGTGCAGGCGGTGGCATGCTTCGGGTGCGGAGCTTGTGCACGACCTTCTCCCAGGTCTGCGCCTCCGACCCAACGTCACTGAGGTCCAACCGCTCGAGCACGAGTCCCGCTGTCTGTAACCGCTCGCTGTGGCAGGTCTGGCAGTAGCGGTCGAACGTCGCCGCGTGCCGCTCCGCCGGCGTCGCTGCGACTCCGCGTCCAGTCGCGAGGGCCAGGAGCAGCAACAGCGCCGTGACTGCGTCGCGCCTCATGGCGAGATCTCCTCGGGCTGAGCCCGGTCGAAGCCGAGGGCCCGGGTCGGTCGGCGCTGCGGGTCGGCGTCGATCGCACCGGCGAACGTCCTGAGCAGCTCCGCCGCGGGTTCGCGCCGGATGATGCTCGACACCTGGTTGAAGCCCTGCTCGGCGAGGTCGAGTGGGGTGCGGCCGTGCTCGTCCTCGAGGTCGGGTTTCGCGCCGGCGTTGACCAGTGCCGAGATGATCTCGTTCGAAGCTCGGTAGACCGCTCCGTGAAGCGCGGTCTGGCCGTGCTCATTGACGGCGTTCGCATCGAGTCCGAGTTCGATCGCCAGCCGGGCAGCGGCGAGGGAGTCGGCCTCGCTGCGAAACGGCCGCGAGCCCTCGACGAATACCAGACCCGCCGCGAACATGAGCGCGGAGGTCCCGCCCGCGGTCACCAAGGTCGGGTCGGCGCCACCGTCGAGCAGCGACCGCATCGCCTCGACGTCGGCAGCTCGTGCCGCGAGCAGGACGGGTGTCGATCTGCCGGTGCGGATGGCGTTGTCGATAATCGGCCGGATAGCGGACGGGGTGCCTTCGTCGGACAGCCGCTTGCCGGGTGGCGTGGCGGCGTTCGGGTCCGCCCCGTGGGCGAGCAGGCTTCCTAGAAGCTCGATGCTGTCGAGGGGGTCGATCTCTTCAGGCGCGCGCCGCCGGCGCGGCGGCTCGCGTGCGGCGATCAGGTCGTGCAGCGCCGTGCGACCGCCCTTGTCGGTGGCCCGGGGATCGGCACTGCTTGCAAGCAGGGCCTGGGCGAGAGAGTAGTGCTGGTTGCGGATCGCCATCTGCAGCAGGCTCTGACCGTTCGGCAGCGGCCGGTTCACGTCTGCGCCCGCCTCGATGAGGAGCGCGGCCGACGACCTGGCCTCCTGCCGGACGGCGAAGGCGAGCGCGTCCCACCCCGACTCGCTCTGGGCAGTCACGTTCGCGCCTCGGGCGAGCAGCAGCCTTACCACCGCGGCGTGGTCTTCCGCCGCCGCCCACATCAGCGCGGTCTGCCCTCGCCAGCTTTCGGGTTGGTCGATCTCGGCGCTCGCCTCGAGAAGGCGCCCGACCGCCTCGACGCTGCCGCTACGGGCGCAGGTCAGGAGCGGCGGCTCGCCGTTTACTGTCTTGGCGGCATCGGCACCGGCGGCCAGAAGCCGCCGGACCATGTCGGCGCTGGCGTTCAAGCACGCTTGGCCCAGCGCCGTGGCGCCGTTGCGGTTCGCCGCATCAGGGTCGGTGCCGGCGGCCAGCAGCGCCTCGGCCATGGCGTGATTGTCGTGGTAGCTCGCCCAAAGCAGTGCGGTCGTGCCGTCCGGCTCCGCGGAGCTCGGATCGGACCCTTCAGCAAGCAGCGAGGTCACCGCGCTCAGGTCGCCGGATCTGGCCGATTCGGCCAGCAATGCGGAGCCGCCCCCGCCGAAGGACGGCGCGGCAAGCAACAGCAGAAGCTGGACCGATGCGGCCGTCAACTTCACGATCTCGCCTCTCGATTGGCGGGACGAACTGTAGCAGGCGGGACCGGTGTCGCCGGCCTATACTGGATGCCTCAGAAAAAAGGAGTCGGATATGGGAAACCGAGCCGAAGGCGAAGTCCGGCGGGCCGGCATGTTGGCCGCGCTGCTTCTCATCACGGTCTGCACGGCCGCGGCGGCGGCCGAGTACCAAACACCACGAACCGCGTGGGGACATCCGGATCTGCAGGGTACCTTCTCCAACACCACCCTGACGCCCTTCGAGCGCCCTGAGGCGATGGGCGACAAGGCCTTCCTCACCGAGCAGGAGGTTACGGAGATGGAGAAGGCGCGCGCCGCCATGATCGAGGGTGCGGCAGATGCGGCGCCGACCCAGACCGAAGAGGGTGGCCGGATCGGTGCGTACAACCTGCACTGGCTCGAGCTCGGCACCAAGGTGGTCGGCACCCGCGCGACGTCGCTGGTCATCGACCCGCCGAACGGCCGGGTGCCCGTGCGGCCCGAAGCCCTGGCGCGCAAGACACAGAATCTCGAGGACAGCTTCGACGACTACGTCCACATGAGCGTCTGGGACCGTTGCATCACCCGCGGTGTGCCGGGAGGCGTCTTCCCGGCCGGCTACAACAACAACTACCGGATCCTGCAGACCCCGACCCACGTCGCGATCTACTTCGAGATGATCCACAACGTCCGCATCATCCCCATCGACGGCAGCAACTACGTCGACTCCGACATCGTGCTCTGGAACGGCGACTCGCGCGGCCACTGGGAGGGCGACACCCTGGTGGTGGAGACCCGCAACCTGTCTGAGAATGGCTGGATCGCGACCTCGGGGTCCCAAGGGCGTGTCAAGGGCATCGAGCAAACCCGCGACACCCATGTCGTCGAGCGCTTCACCCGGCTCGACGACGAAACTGTCGACTACCAGGTCACCGTCACCGACCCGGCGGTTTACACCGCGCCCTGGACGGTGCAGGTCCCGCTCTACGCGGAGGCGGGCCTCGAGCTGTTCGAGTACGCCTGTCACGAGGGCAATTGGGCAGTGCGGAACACGCTCAGCGGCGCCCGAGCCGAGGAGCAAGCGAGCTCCGGCAGCGAGTAGCGGCGAGTGAAGGAGCTGGTCTCGCCGGAGACGGACGTCCGTGTGGCCTGGCTCTCGGCAGCGGGGCTGTCCGAGAACGAAGTCGCCGGCTGGATCGCGGACCTGGACGCCGCACTGGCGACGGGTTCTGAGCGCGCCTCCATGGAGCAGGAACTGGAGCAGGCGGGCGGAATCCTGCGCCGCGGCCGCGCCTTTCTCGACTCGTTGCCGCTGAAGTCTCAGCGAAACTCGCCGGTACGTGCCGCCGGGGAGACGGTTGTCGATGCGATGGCGGAGCTGTGCGAGCGCGTCTTCCGCGTGCACCGAGAGTCGATGTACGCACGGCTCACGGGGAACTATGAGCGCTTTCTCCGGGTCGACGATCTGGTCTGGCGCGCAGCGGAACAGTGGCCGGGCCTGCTGCCGAGTCGCGAAGAGGTGCGCGCCGAGCAAGCCAGAATGCAGATGGACAAGGACGGGCTCGAGATCCACCAGGGCATCTTCTTGAGTCACGTTTTCACCGAATGCCGAGCCGGGCTGCACCTCCTGAAAGCCATGCTGCGGCCGAAGGAGGAGTCGGTCGAGTTGCTGCCCGAGTTCGTCGAGCGGGGGCGCGTCGACCTCGGAACGGTACGCGTGGAAGTGCGCGGCCAGGTCGGCTATGTGAGCTTCGGCAACCCGGGCTTTCTGAACGCCGAAGACGAGACCCTGATCGAGCCTCAGGAAACGGCGATCGATCTCGTGCTCCTGCATCCTGACGTCAAGATGGGTGTGCTGCGCGGCGACGTGGTCGAGCATCCGCGCTACCGCGGGCGGCGCGTCTTCGACGCGGGCATCAATCTGACCAAGATCTACCACGGCCAGATCGGCTACGTTTCGTTCTACATCGCGCGCGATCTCGGCTTGGTGAACAAGCTCTACCGCGGGCTTGTCGTCGAGGAGTGGGAGGACGATGAGCCGGAGAACACCGTGGAAAAGCCCTGGCTGGCTGCCAACCGCAAGGCGTTGCGGGTGTAGCAGGAGCCGCTGGACGACTTTCGTGCTTACATGGCCACCTACTGCCGCGAGCAGGCGTACTGTCACCTCAGCAATCAGCTCATCGCGAATCTGGAGCGCCACTGGAACGCCACGGAGAGGAGCCTACGATGACGGACGTACCCGAACGTGTTGCCTACTTCAACGGCGAGATCGTGCCGGAGAGCGGAGTTCTCATTCCGCTGCGAGATGCCGGCTTTCTCTACGGCTACGCCGCCTTCGACACTGAGCGGACCTTCGCTCACCATCTCTATCGCCTCGACGAGCACCTCGAGCGTTTCTATCGCTCGCTGCGCTACCTCGATCTCGACCCGGGCATGGAGCCCGCCGAAATGGAGCGGCTCACCCACGAGGTGGTCGAACGAAACGTTCCGTTGCTGGGCCCTGACGACGACTACTGGGTCACGCAGCGGGTGACGTTGGGCCAGTCCGGGCCCGAAGGCTGGAAGTCCACCGTCATCATCGAGTGCAAGCCGCTGCCCCTTGCGGAGCGGGCGGCGTGTTTCAGAGACGGGATCGACCTCATCGTCTCGTCGCTGCGCCGCACACCGCCCGAGGCGCAGAGCCCCCGGGCCAAGACTCACAACTACATCAATCTGATCCTCGCCGACCGCGAGGTGAAGGCGCAAAACCCCGACGCCTGGTCGATTCTTCTCGACATGGACGGTCACCTCTGTGAAGGCGTGGGCTCAAACCTCTTCCTGGTTCGTGACCGCTTGCTCTTGACTCCGAGGGAGCGCCTGGTGCTTCCGGGTGTCAGCCGCTCGGCGGTCTTTCAGCTCGCGGCGGCGTGCGGGCTCGAGGCCGTCGAGGCCGACCTCGATGTCTATGATGCGCAGACTGCCGACGAGGCGTTTCTGAGCTCCACCAGCCTGTGCATGTGTCCGGTACGCAGCCTCAACGGCCGACCGATCGGCGATGGCTCGATCCCGGGGCCGATCAGCCGCATGCTCATGGACGCCTGGATCGAAGAGCTTGGGGGTTTCGACTTCGTCGGTCAGTATCTGAAGCGGCTTGTGCCGAGCCAGCTTTCCGCCAGCGCCCGTGACTGAGCGCGACTGGCTCGACTCTGCGGCGAGCGCTATCGACGGCGAGATCGCAGGGACCCGGGCCATGCACGGGGGTGACGTCGCGGTGTCGGTCTGTGTCGACCTGACCGATGGCCGCCGGGTCTTTGCCAAGACCCACGCCTCAGCGCCGCCGCTGCACTTCTCGACCGAGGCGGCGGGTCTCGAATGGCTGCGGGCGTGCGGGGCGATCCCGATTCCCGAGGTGCTGGCGGTGTCAGACGAGCCACCCTTCCTGGTTCTCGAGTGGATCTCCGAGGGGCGCCCGGAGGTGGCGACGGAAAGCGAGCTCGGCCGAGCGATGGCCGAGCTGCACCGCAGCGGCGCCGAGTGCTTCGGCCGCAGCGACCGGCGCTCCACCGGTAGTCGGGGCCTTCCCAATGAGCCCTGCAGTACATGGACCGAGTTCTACGCCACCCAGCGTCTTGTGCCTCTAGCTCGCCTGGCGCGTGACGAGAGGGCATTGCGAGGCGGGGCCGTTCGGGACCTCGAGGCGGTAGCGGGGCGGCTCGGCGAGCTGGGCGGCGAGCTCGAGCCCGCGGCCCGGTTGCACGGGGACCTGTGGGCCGGGAATCGGCTCGTGGGGGAAGGCGGAGGGAGCTGGCTCATCGACCCCGCGGCGCATGGTGGCCACCGCGAGTTCGACCTGGCCATGATGCGGCTCTTCGGTGGGTTCGGAACCGACTGCTTCGCCGCCTACGAAGAGGCCTTTCCGTTGTCGCCCGGATGGCCGCAGCGCGTGCCTTTGCACCAGCTGGCGCCGCTGGTGGTGCACGCAATCAAGTTCGGCGGGGGCTACCCGGCCGCGGTCGAGGCGGCGTTGCGCGCCTGCGTCTGAGCGGACCGCGCGGGGGTCGTGCAGAGAAAGATCGCGGCGGCTCCGGCAACGCAGCCGATCGCCAGAACCGTGATCGCGACGCCGTATGTGCCGGTGCGGTCGGCCGCCGCGCCTGCCAGGGTCGGTGCGAAGTAGCCGGCAATGCCGATGAGCACCACGCGTAGCCCCGAGGTGCCGACGAAGGCGTGGCGGCCGAAAAAGTTGGCGAAGACCACCGGCTCGCTGATGTAGCCAGCGCCGTAGCCCACCCCCATCAGGACGACGGAGAGGTAAGCGACCCCTGCGGTGTCGGCCACGACCAGCATTGCCAACCCGGCGCCGTTGATGACCAAAGCGACGGCCATCACGCGGGTGGCCGACAGAATGTCCCCGAGCGAGCCGCTCACGCGTCCGAAAGCGCTGACACCCACCCGTACGCCGAGGATCGCCGCAGTCGCGGTGGCGGCGAAGCCGAGATCTTCGAAGTGGAGCCGACCGTGTGCCGTGATCACGCGCCAAGGCACGACGTTGGCCATGCCCGCGAGGGTTGCGATCGCGAACTGCGGCGTACGGATGGCCTGTATGGCTGTCCACCTCGGAGCCATGGACGAGCCGACTGCGTTGTCGCCGGGCTCCTCGTCCTCGAGGACCGCTGCACCGTCGGGAAGCTGGTCCACGTCTTCGGGCCGGTTGCGGATGAACAGTAGCGCGAGAGCGGCGACCGAGACCGAGATCGCACCCACGACGAGCCACGCCGCCCGCCAATCCCAAAGGCCGAGAATCCAGGCGTCGATGGGGTTGACGAGGCCCCCCACCACCGCCGCGCCCAAGAGGATGACCGCCATAGCGGTCGCGCGGTATCTGCGGAACCAGTTGACGGCCAGCGTGGTGGTCGGAAACCCGGTCGACAGCCCGATTCCGATGCCTCCGAGCAATGAGTAGCAGAGGTAGAGCTCGACGATCGAGTCGGCGCGGCTGACGAGAGCGAAGCCCAAGGCCGCGATCAGAGCTCCCAAGGTGGTCGTCGCGCGGATGCCGAGGTGGCGGATCGCAAGCGCCGCAAGCGGGCCGGTCAGGGCGAAGGTCAGGGTGAAAGTGCCGAAGATGCTCCCGACCTGTTCGCGCGACAGGCCGAGCTCGCCCATCACCTCGGGCGCCAGAAAGCCCCAGCTGTAGTACCCCGGCCCGATGCCGAGGCCATAGATCAGGAATCCGACGCCGAGCAGAGGCCAACCGTAGAAGAGCTTTCGTTGTCGGGGCGCTCCGTTCATGGGTGTCCGATCGCGGGGCGGGGTGGGCGCAGGCTAGCACTTGCGAGATCCACCGACGGCGTGGCCGGCTTGAATTGATCCTATATTTCTGCAATTATCGAAATATTGTGACTGAAGCCCTTGTTCTCGCCGACCGATTCGCCGCCCTCGGCCACGAGGCCCGGCTTCGGATCGTCCGCCTTCTCCTTGCCGCTCACCCCGCCGGGCTGGTCGTCGGGGAGATTCAGGACGAGCTCGAGATACCGGCCTCGACCCTCTCGCACCATCTCGATGCCCTGCGACATCAGGGACTGGTGCTGCAGGAGAGAGAGGGGCGCTTTCTGCGCTACCGCGCCGGCGCCGACGCTCTGCGTGAAGTCATGACCTTCCTCTATGCCGAGTGCTGCTCTCGCAACTCAGTCATAGATATGAACGAACCAGCAGAAGCCTGCTGCTAGGAGACCGGATATGCGCTTTCAACTCGCCCTCCGCGTGCTCGGCGACTCGCAGACGTTCTTTGCGGAAGAGGAGTCGTCTGGGGAGGAGCCGGCAGATGTCGGGGCCACGGCCGCGGCCGGGGCCGGCTGCTGCGCCTCGCCGTAGGGGGCCGCGGTGGAGCGGCTAGCCGTCTAGGCGACGGACTCGGAGGTTGCGGTACCGGGTCTTCGAGCCCGGGTCGTGAGCCTGCAGCGCGAAGAGGCCCGATGACAGCTGTCGGTCCGAGCGGTCAAGGTCATCGGGCTCGGTGTAGTCGGAAATGGTCTCGCCGTCGATCTTGACCACGATGTGGCGTCCTTCGACGCGGATCTCGTAGTCGAACCACTGCCGATCCTTCGCCACGTCGTCGAAGTTGTCCTGCACGTTGTAGAGACCCCCGGTGCGCTTCGGATCGCCCTGGGAGTTGTTGACCTGGGCCTCGTAGCCGCGATCGGGCCACCCCGTCTGCAGAAAACGGCTGTGAAAGTAGATGCCGGAGTTGGCAACGGGCTCGGTCCACACTTCGGCCTTGAAGTGAAAGTCGACGAAGACCGCGTCGTCGCCGCCTTCGCCGACGTAGAAGGCATGCGCCCGCGGACCATGCGTGACCAGGGTGCCGTCCTCGACGTAGACCGAGTCGGCGTTCTCACTGACCTTCCAACCGGCCAGGTCGCGGCCGTTGAAGAGCTCGATCCAGCCGTCCTGTGCGATCGCGGCGCTGGCGAGCGACAGCAGGAAGAGGCCGAGGTAGGCAGTCGTCGTGCGCATGGACATCGCGGTTCTCCACTCGTAGTGTTCGCGGGAAGGACGATTCTATGCGCCGGTCCATTCTTCTCGCCCCCTTGATCGTGGCCATGCCGTGTATGGCGCAGCAGCCCGAGAACGCCAGCATCTTGATCTTGAGCCCGACGGCTACGGACCCTCGCATCGAGCTGGTCGATTCGGGGCTGAGGTTCTGGAGCGAGACCTTCAGGCGTCTGGGCCTGGATCCAGTACTGGTCGATCGTCATGTGGTCGTTGACCCGGTCGACAGACGAACCTTCGAGAACTACTCCCGCCTCATATGGCAAGGAGCCGGACGAGCCCGGGCGGGTAGCCACGATCCGAGCCCGCCTCAGAAGATCCTGGATCTCGACGCCGACGTGGTCGTCTTTCTGTCGAGCCAGGGCCTCATGCCCTTCGCGTGGCCGATGTCTGACGCCCGCCGCTACTTCATCGCCCTCGCCAACCCGGACGAGTCGACGATGAACCCCGCGAACGCTCACAACGTCGTCGCCCACGAGATCGGCCACGCGTTGGGCCTCGAGCACAACAGCGTTCCTAGCTCTTTGATGTGTGAGCCCTGCCTGCCTTTGCCCGAGTCCGTTGCGGAGGGCAACTACCTACCGCTGGTAGCCGGCGACGAGGCGCGGCTGGTCGAGCTGTATGACAGCCGCTAGGGTCTTCAAACCTTGAACGACGGAACGGGAGACGACCATGGCTGACGAGAAAACCATCTACAAGTACGACGGCGCCGAGGTTTGACGTGTTCTGGGACAGCCGGTTGTGCATTCACATCGGCGAGTGTGGAAGGGCGGAGGGAGACCTCTTCGAGGGCGGCCGTCAGCCGTGGTGCCAACCTGATCGAGTGGCCGCCGAGTCGGTAGTGGAAGTCGTCGGGCGCTGCCCGACCGGTGCGCTCACCTTCCAGCAAGGACGGTGGGCCGGCGGCGGTACCGGCGGACGAGAACGTGGCGTTGGTCTCGAACAACGGCCCTCTGTATCTGAAAGGCGATCTGCGGGTCTCGGGTGCCGCCGAGGATATGTCTGGAGTCAGGTACCGCGCCGCCCTGTGCCGCTGCGGCAAGTCCGCGCGCAAGCCGTTCTGTGACAACAGCCATGAGCAGGCCGGCTTCCGTGACTACGGCGCGGTCGGACAGGAGGGCGACGGAATCAAAATCAACGGCGGGCCCTTGGAAGTGAGCCCGGCGCCGAACGGTCCGTTGGTCGTCTCCGGCAACCTGACGATCGTCGCCGGCAGCGGCCGTAGGGCCTGGCAGGGGACGAAGGTCGCCCTCTGCCGCTGTGGCGAGTCGGAGAATCGGCCGTTCTGCGACGGCGCGCATGCACGCGTCGGCTTCGAGGCGGGCTGACTTGGACGTCGAGAGCGGGTCAGATCCCGGCAGCTAGACCGCGTCGAGTGCCTCGCGGATGCATGTCGTCAGCCGTTTCGGCGTGAACGGCTTGCTCAGAAAACTGTGCCGACGAATCGGCCTCTTCGGTCATCGACAGTGCCGAGACGTGAGGAAAGCAGACCCGAAAAACGGACCCCCCTAGCGGCCCGTTCTCGCTCCAGATGTAGCCTTCACTCTGCTTGACGATGCTATAGACAGTCGCCAGGCCCAGACCGGTGCCTCGGCCAATCTCCCTGGTGGTGAAGAAGGGCTCGAAGAGGCGCTGCCGCGTTGCCTCCTCCATGCCCTCACCGGTGTCGGCGACCGAGATCATCACGTAGCTACCCTTCTGGATCCGGAGGTCCCGTCGCCATCGGTGGAAGTGAGCTCGACGTTGGTCGCCTTCAACGCCAGATGGCCTCCCCCCGGCATGGCGTCGCGGGCGTTGACCGCGAGGCTGATGAGCACCTGCTCGAGCTGAACCGGATCGACCTTCACGTGACCCAGATCATCGGCGAGCGGATCGTCTGGGTCCATCGCCTCACGTACGGACTCGGCGTGGCCGATCATCGCCGTCAGGTGGTTGTTGAAGTCGTGGGCGATACCGCCCGCCAGCATGCCGACCGCCTCCATCTTGTGAGACTGACGTAGCCGTTCCTCGAGCTGGCGCTTCTCGGTGATGTCTCGCAGGATGGCCTGGAGCACCATCTGGACGGACTCCTCATGCCGCACGACGATACTGAGGACCGCCCTCTTGATGACCCCCGTGTGGTCGCGGATCGCCAGCTCGAGCCCTCGGATGTAGCCGCGCTTCTCGAGGATCAGCATGATCGCCCGTCGTTCGTCGCGGTTGAGGTAGAAGTCGTTGGCGTTCAGCCTCTTGAACTGCTGCTCGGACTCGCAGCCGAAGAAGTCGACCGTGGCCTGATTCGCGGCCAGAATCGTGCCGTCTGGCTTGGTCATCGTGATCGCGTCGACCGACTGTTCGAAGAGGTCGCGATAGTGGCGCTCGGACTGGCGCAGCCTCTCCTGCGCATTGGCACGATTGGTGACATCGCGCATGAAACAGTGGTGGGCGATGTGGTTGTCCACGTCGTCGCGGATGCTGACCACCCGGGTGCGTCTGAAGAACGTCGTACCGTCAAAGCGGAGGCCGCGAGCCTGGTGGCCTGCCTCTCCTTCGCTCACCATGGTTTCCCAGGCCGCGATGGCGCCAGGTAGATCGTCGGGGTGGACCGTGCGTTGCCAACTCTCGCCGACGATCTGGTCCGGTGCTGCCGCGAGCATGGCGGCGTAGGCGTCATTGACCTCCAGATGGAGCCCGTCGGCGTCGAGTCGCGCGACTCCCGTCTGGCTGTTTTCGACTCCAGATCTGAAGATCTCGAGCTCTCGCTCGGCGGCGGTGCGGGCGGTTCTCTCGGTCTCCAGAGTCGTGCTCGAGCTCACCGATTCGCTCGGCGAATGCTCCAGGGAGAGTGGCGGTATCGTCGCTCGTCTTCGTGGTCGGAAGTAGAGACTGAAGAGGAGTCTACACAGCAGGAAAGCGCGCCGACGTCAGGGAATCGTCAGTAGGGGCGGGTCACGTGCGAGTGCCTTCTCTGTTGGTAGACTGCAGGGTCTATCTTGAGCACGAAGAGGAGGTGCAGGTGAGCGCCATCATCCGCAGGAGGTCCGGTCTCGGGGTCTGGGCTCTGCTACTGGTCTGCGGGGTTGCTGCACACGGCCAGGAGAACGTGGTTTCTCTGACCTGACAGGGTGCTGAAGACGCCAACCCGGCCACAAGCGTTGCCGACGTCGAAGCCGGGGCACGGATCTTTCGACGCAGCTGTGCCCTCTGCCATGGCGGCGACGCTACCGGCGGGCTCGGTCCCGATCTGACACGTGGCGCTTTCAGGCATGGCTCGAGCGATGTAGTGCTGTTCCGCAACATCCTCACCGGCATCCGCGGAACCGATATGCCTGGCGTGTACCGACCCGACACCGAGATCTGGCAGGTGGTGAGCTACGTGCGATCGCTCAGTGTTGGCGCTCAGGATGTCGTGGTTGCGGGCAACGCCCGCAGCGGCTCGATCCTCTATCGCTCCAAGGGAGAGTGCTCGGGCTGTCATCGGGTCGGCGGTCGTGGCGGTCTGCTCGGTCCGGACCTAAGCGACGTCGGTTGGATTCGCTCGCCGGAACACATCGAGACCTCACTCTTGCGGCCCGGCGATGTCGTCGACGACTCGTACCGCAAGGTCGCGGTCGAGTTGAAGTCCGGTGGCGAGGTGGTCGGTTTGCTTCGCAACGAGAGCACCTACTCGATTCAGATGCTCGACGAGACCGGCAAGTTGAGGTCCTTCGAAAAGAGCGATCTCGCCAGTCTCGACAAACCATCCGACTCTCTGATGCCCGCGTTTGACGACCTGTTCAGTCCCGGCGAGATCCAGGATCTGGTCGCCTATCTCTACTCTCTGAAGGGAGAGCAGTAAACATGAGAGCTCTACTGCCCGTCTCGATCGCGATCTTGGCTGTCTCGGTGGCCGTCTCCAGTTCCCTGGCCCAGGGAGTTAGCTATGAACGGCTGCGAAACGCTGCCGACGAGCCCGGGAACTGGCTCATGTACTCGGGGCAGTACGACGCTCAGCGCTACAGCCTTCTCGACGAGATCGACGTCTCGAACGTCTCGGGCCTCGAACTCAAGTGGGTGCGCCAGCTCAACACCCTGAGCTCGGTCGAGACCACGCCTCTGGTCGTCGACGGCATCATGTACGCCACTCTTCCCGACAACGTCGTAATGGCCATCGACGCCCGTACCGGCCAGGTCTTTTGGGAGTATCAGTACCCGCTGCCGGAGGCGCTCACACTCTGCTGTGGCAAGCAGAGCCGGGGGGTGGCGATTCTCGGCGAAACACTGTTTCTGGGCACGCTCGACGCCCACATGGTCGCGCTCGATGCCAACACCGGTACCGTCCTTTGGGATGTCGAGGTCGCCGACGGGCTAGCAGGTCACTCGATCACGGCTGCACCGCTGGTCGTGAAGGACATGGTGCTGACCGGGGTCGCGGGCGGAGAGTACGGCATTCGCGGCTTCATCGACGCCTACGATGTCCGTACTGGTAAGAGGCGTTGGCGCGCCCACACGATTCCCGGTGAAGGGGAGCCTGGCAACGACACCTGGGAGGGTGACTCGTGGAAGACCGGCGGCGCGCCGACCTGGGTGACGGGTACCTTCGACCCGGAGTTGAACCTCGTCTACTGGGGGACCGGCAACCCAGGGCCCGACTGGAACGGCGACGCGCGCGAGGGCGACAACCTCTACTCCGACTCGGTGCTGGCCCTGGACGCCGATAGCGGAGAGCTGAAGTGGGCCTTCCAGTTCACGCCTCATGACGTCCACGATTGGGACGCTTGCCAGATTCCGGTCTTGGCCGATGTCGAGTTCGGCGGCGAAATGCGCAAGGTGCTACTCATGGCGCAGCGCAACGCCTTCTTCTACGCCATCGATCGTGAAAACGGCGAGTTCCTGCGCGGGACCGAGTTCGCCAAGCAGACGTGGGCCGAGGGACTCGACGAGAATGGCCGTCCGATCCGCGTCCCCGACATGCTGCCCTCCGAGGATGGCACGGTGGTCTTCCCGTCGATCAACGGTGCGGCCAACTGGTGGTCGCCTGCCTTCAACCCCGAGACAGGCTTGTTCTACGCTATGTCCTTCGACGGATCAGACACCTACTACATCGCCGAAGCAGAATACCGGGAAGGCGAGCTCTTCGTCGGCGGCTACGGTCGGCCAAGCGCGCCCACCGACACCTTCACCAGTGCAGTGCGCGCCCTCGATCCCGAGACGGGGGAGCGCGTCTGGCAGTACGAGGTGCAATCCAAGTCGACCTCCGGATTACTGACGACCGCCGGCAATTTGGTCTTCGGCGGCACGGTAGCGGGAACCGCCTTCGCGCTCGAGGCGGAGACGGGCGAGGAGCTCTGGCGCCAGAGCGTCGGCGGCAATGTGCACGCGGGACCGACCACGTATCTGGTGGATGGCAAGCAGCAGGTGACGATCGCGGCAGGGCACGCACTGTTCACGTTCGGTCTTCGTGAATAGCAGTCCGTAGGCGGGATCAGCTGCCGGGTACGCCGACGACATTCTCGTCGACGAGCGCCTGAACGTGCTGCTTGTCGTAGCCGAGCTCGTGCAGAAGCTCGCGGGTGTGCTGACCGAGAAGAGGCACGCTCGAAGCCGGTGAGAAGACCTCGTCGTCGAAGCGGTAGCCGCCGGTGGTGACCTGAAAGGGCCCCGCAGCACTGTCCACCTCGGCCAGCAGGTCTCGCGACTGCGGTTGGCCGGTCGCGAGCACCGCGCTCAGATCGCGGACGCCTCAGGCCACGACACCGGCGTCGGAGAAGATATCGTCCCATTCCTCAGCACTCCGTTCGAGGAGCCTGAGCTCGACCGCCTGCTCGATCTCCTCGGAGCGCGCGCCCTGCTCGTGGCCGCCGAGCTCGGCGAGCTCCGCCAGGCCGATCGCCTTACAGATCGCCCGACGGTGGCGGGGTAGATAGCCCGCAAGCATCACGTAGCCCTCCTTCGCACGGTAACGACCCAACATCAACCCCTCCCGATCCTGTGCTGGCTCGGGGGCGACTCCGGTCGATGCCGCGATGCTCGTGTTGCGGTTGATCAAGAGCATCGTTACGTCTTGCATCGCGACGTCGATGTGCCGGCCCTTCCCGGTTCTCAGCTTCAGGAGCGCGGCCGCCAGAACCGCTGAAGCCGCGTGCATGCCGGTCGCGTAGTCGAGTACGGGGCCGCCAGTTCGGATGGTTCCGTCACCGCGGACGTTGATCGACATGAATCCGGAAGTAGCCTGGACCACGTCGTCGAAGCCCGGACGGTGGCCGTGGGGCCCGGTCTGGCCGAACGCCGAGATGGAGAGGTAGATCACACCACAGTTGCGCTCGGCGACCGGCGCGTAGTCGAGGCCGTAGCGAGCGAGTGCCCCGGGCCGATAGTTCTCAACGAAGATGTCTGCGCCGTCGGCTAGCGCACGAACGATGTCGGCGCCCTGTGGTTCTGCGAGATTGACCGCCAGGCTTCGCTTGCCGGCGTTCTGAGCTGCGAATCCGGTGCCCAGGCGATGAGCCAGCTGTTCGTCGGAGCCGCCCCAGTGGCGCACCATATCGCCGCGCAGCGATTCCACCTTGATCACTTCGGCTCCCAGGAGTCCGAGCTGATAGGTGCAGTACGGTCCCGCCAGCACGTGGGTCAGGTCGACAACGCGGTAGCCGTCCAGTGGTTTGTCTTCGGTCTGCATGGTCTGCACCTCGAGTGTGGCCGTCTTCGCTCTACCTTTCGGTCCGCAACCACCAGGACCGCCATCCGGGCCGCAGTCGAGCCGGCCCCAGTGGCGACATCTCGACTCCGGCTACGTCCTTGGAAAACGCCCACAACACCGCGCCGTTCCACATGTAGAGGCGCGCCTGGTCCTCGTAGAGGAGGCGTTGGATCTCCTGGTAGATCGGGACCCGGGCTTCGCCGTCGAGGGTCCGGCGCCCCTTCTCGAAGAGCTCGTCGACGCGCGGATTCGAGTAGCCGCCGTAGTTCTGACCCCACTCATAGGCACCGGTCTCGAAACCGATCGACAGAAAGTCGGGGTCGCGAGTCTCGTTGGCGTAGCTGAAGCGGGCCTGGAAGTCGTGCTCCTTCCACAGCGCCACCATCGTTCCTACCTCGTAGTAGCGCTGGTGCATGATCACGCCGAGCTTCCCGAGCGACTCGGCGAATACGGCCGCGGGGATGGTGCCGAGGTTCGAGCCCTTACCGATCGTGACCTCGAACTCGAAGCGTACCTTCTCGCCGTCGATCTCCTTGTAGCGGTAGCCGTCGTCGGCGTCGGTACGCCAGCCTGCTTCGTCGAGCAGCTCGCCGGCGCGTCCGAGGTCATAGGGGTAGGGCACGATGTCCGGATTGTGCGCCCAGTGGCTCGGCGGGAAGATGCCGTTGGGCTTGGTGTACAGGCCGTAGCTGATGAGCGCGAGGAGCTTCTCGTGGTCGAACGCGAGGGCCATGGCCCGGCGCACCCGGATGTCGGTGAAGAAGGGGTTGGAGCCGTTGACGTTCCAGGCGACGACGGCAACTCCGAGGCTCGGGTAGTAGGCCTTGTTTGCGACCGCCTCGAACTGTGCCGTGGAGGTCTGGGTCGCGAACTGCTGTGCGCTGAGGCCTGTGTCTGCGACCTCTCCTGAGAGCAGCATCATGAGAGCCATGTTGAAGTCGTCCTGGCGCTTGAGGATCTGGCGCGCGAATCGCGCGGGTTCCCCGGCGTAGCCCGGCCATCGCTCCACTACCAGCTTGTCGACCGGGTTCCACTCCACGAGGCGGTACGCACCGTTGCCAACGATCTCGGCGCGGTTGTGGTGCATGTAGTAGTCGCTGAACATGAGGGTCGGATCGGCGTCGCGCTCGGCGGCTTTGCCGTAGACGTGCTCGGGAATGACCGGCCACGACATGTTGGCGAGCGCCGTGGCGAGAACCGACTTGTGGACGTACTCGACAGTGCGGTCGTCGACCACGCGCACGTCGTCGAGTTGGGCGGCCGGCGACTTCCACGAAAGCGCGCGGACCTGATCGTCGAGGATCGCTTCCCAGCTGAAACGGACGTCGCGAGCGGTCCAAGGCTCGTCGTCGTGCCACATGAGGCCCGCTCGAAAGCGGACCCGGTAGGTCAGGCCGTCGTCGGACACCTCCCAGGCCTCGACGATCGTGTCGTTGATTCGTTGGGTCAGATCGTTGTCGCGCACCACCACGGGCTCGAAGAGCAGTTCCATGGCGCTGTAGTCCACGGGTAGGGTGGCGAAGATCGGGTTGAGTGCGGTCGGCCCCCAGGCGATGCGTCGAACCAGGTCGGTGCTCTCGGCGCTGGCGGCGCTGGGTGAGGTCGGCTCGAGAAGCGCTGCGGGATTCGACCAGCTCGCGACATCGACCGTGGCCGCCGTCGCTTCGCGGGCATCCGGCGCCGGTGCGCCTGGCACTTTCGAGCAGGCCCACGACCCGAGCAGAGTCATGGCGGTGGCCAGAGTTCTCAAGGCTTGGCCAGTCACGAGCTCTCCACCGTCGGTAGCGGGGGCTCAGGGGACCGGATCGTGAAGGCAACGATCGCTCCGACGAGGCTCAGGGCGGTGAGCCCGAGGAAGGGCACGGCGTAGCTGCCGTCCACATCGTAGTACCAGCCCGTGACAGCCGGTGCCCCGGCAGCGAAGACGGCGCCGACGAAGAAGCGCACGCCGGTGGTGGTGGCGAAGGCCTTGCGTCCGAAGAAGCTGGCGAAGGTCGCCGCCTGGCAGATGAAGGCCAGGCCGAAACCGAGCCCGACCAGGATCACGGCCGCGTAGGCACGTGCCGGTGTGGTTGCGATCAGAAAGAGCGCGGCGCCCAGCCCCTCGAGAGTCAGGGCCACACCCAAGAGGCGCGGCGGCGACAGGAAGTCGCCGAGCGCCCCGCTGAGACGTCCGAAGGTCGACACCAGGGCCATCGCCGACAGGATCGCGGCTGCCGCCCGGATATCGAAGCCGAGGTCCTGCAGGTGCAGCCGACCGTGGTTGACGAGCACCGCCCAAGGGACGGCGTAGCCGAGGCCCGATAGCACCATCAGTCGAAACTGCGGCGTGCGCAGGGCCTGGGCGGCGGTGAAGGGCTCTCGGGTCGGGCTGGCAGTCTCGTCGTGCTCTGCGACGTCTTGCGCACTGGCGCCATCTGGGCATTGACCGATGCTCTCGGGCGAGTCGCGCACCATGGCGAACGCGAGTACCGCGAGCGCCAGGTTGAGACAGCCGATGAGCACCCATCCCGTGCGCCAGGTGGAGACCTGCAGGAGCTGTGCATTGAGCATCAGGATCACGGGTGCGCAGACCCCACCGGCGGCCAGCAGGAACGCCATCATCCGCGCCCGATACTTGCGAAACCAGATCGAGGCCAGGGTCTGTGTGGGGATAACGGTGGCGAACGCGTGCGTCGATGCGGTGAAGATGCCGAAGAAGACGACTAGCTGCCAGAAGCCGTCGGCCGTACTGGTGGCGAAGTATCCGAGCGCACTAACCCCGAAGCCGAGGGTCATTACCCTTCGTAGGCCGAAACGGGTGATCGCCATGCCCACGAACGGTGAGGCGGCACCCCCGCAGAAGCTCTGTACTCCAAAGACCATGCCGCCCGCGGCGCGCGACATGTCGAGATCGCGCAGCATCTCCGGCAGGTAGAAGCCCCAGCTGTAGAAGCCTGCGACTTGCAGGCCGTAGAGGAACCAGACGGCGCCGGCGAGGGGCCAGCCGTAGAAGATCCGGTTGCGCCCTGATGGCGATGCGGGGGACACGCGTTGGGCAGTGTCGCACGTTTGACCCAGGCGATCGTTAGAGGGAACGGGGGGCTCGAGGAGCAACCCCGCGTCGGCGCGCTCGTCTACAGTGGTAGACCAGATGAACACGATGCCCCTGCTTCTGACCCTGATCGCCGCGCTCGCGTGGGCCGGGACGCTGCAGGCGACATCGCTCGCCGTCGTCTTCCTGGGGGTGCGCAAGGACCCGATCCCAGGTAGGGCGGTTCTCGTCGCGCAGCTTGGGCTCGTGGCGTGTCTGTCGACGGTAGTGCTGCTCTCTCACGACGAGAGTTTCGGCTACTTGCCCAGTCTCGAGCGCTTGGAGCTCTCGGGATGGCTGTTGGCTGGCCCACTCTTTCTGCACTACATCCGGCGCACTCTCGGCCTCGGCACGCCGAGCCAGCTACGCCGCTGCCGTGAAGGCAGCCCGACGGTTTCGGACGCCGACATCGGACGGCTCATCACTATGATCGCCGCAGCGGCGCCGCGCGACTGAGGGAATGAACGGCGCCGCAGAGCGGTTGCTGCGGATACCTGGCAGGCAAGGCGCGGAGGTGGAACCCTTGAAACGAATCATCTATGTCGCGGTACTGTTCGTCGTTTCCCTGGGGCTTCTCCTTTCGATCCCAAACGTGACCGCGCAATCCCCGGCCACAGAAGGGCTCGCACGCGCGACGTTCGCAGGAGGCTGCTTCTGGTGCATGGAAACTCCGTTCGAGAAGCTCGACGGAGTCCACGAGGTCATCTCGGGATTTTCTGGTGGCCGCGAGGTCAATCCTTCGTACCAACAGGTGTCGTCGGGGAGAACCGGCCACACCGAGGCCGTCCAAATCCTCTTCGATCCGACGCGGATCTCCTACGAGACGCTGCTCGAGGTCTACTGGCGCCAGGTCGATCCGACGGACACTACCGGTCAGTTCGTCGATCGCGGCAGACAGTACCGGCCTGAGATCTTTGCCCACGACGAGGCTCAGCGCGCCGCGGCGGAGACTTCGAAAGCGGCGATCGCCAGCTCTGGCCGTTTCGACGACCCGATCGTCGTGCCGATCACCTCGTTCGACTCCTTCTACCGCGCCGAGCAGTACCACCAGGACTTTTACAAGAAGAGCCCAATCCGCTACCGCACCTACCGCTGGGGGTCGGGTCGCGACCGCTTCCTGAAGCGGCACTGGAAGGACGACGACTTCGATCCCGGCGCTGTGCCGCCGCCCGGGTCCCAGCACAACACCCGCCACTGGCGGCGTCCATCCGAGGACCAGATCAAAGATCGACTCACCACGCTCCAGTACCGGGTTACGCAGAAAGACGCCACCGAGCGCCCCTTTACCAACCAGTATTGGGACAACAAAGAGCCAGGCATCTACGTCGATGTGGTCTCCGGCGAGCCGCTGTTCAGCTCGATCGACAAGTACCGCTCTGGCACCGGTTGGCCGTCGTTCACCCGCCCGCTTGAGGCCGCGAATATCGTCGAGCGCAGCGATTGGAGGATGATCGTGCGCCGCACCGAGGTGCGCTCGAAGCACGCCGACTCCCACCTCGGCCATCTCTTCGGGGACGGCCCACAACCCACGGGCCAACGCTACTGCATGAACTCCGCCGCCCTGCGCTTCGTAGCAGCAAGCGAGCTGGAGGCCGAGGGCTACGGCGAGTACAGAGTTCTCTTCGAGACGTAGCGTTAGCGCTTCTTGAACACCGCCATCGGGTTGCGCTTGGCGGCACGGCTCGTGAGGGCTGCGCCGAGCGCTCCGGCTGCCAGGCCGACGACGATGGGACCGGCCAACTCCGCAAGGATCTCGCGTGTCAGTCTCCCCGGCGCGGCGCATCTGCGACGATCTCGAGGCGCTCGTGAGAGCCGGAGTCGGGGCGGCGTGAGAGCCACCCCAGGACTGCTATCCCCAGCGCGGTGCCTAGCAACGAGAGCGTGAAGGGTCCGCGGTCTACCCAGATCTCGACCTCGTGGTCGCCAGCCGGGATGCTGACACCGAGTAGTCCCACGTTCACGACCTCGGTCTCTACTGGCTCGCCGTCGAGCGTCGCCAGGTAGTGAGAGAGGTAGGCGCGCTCCGTGACTAGCACTCCCGCAGCGGCGCTGTGTGTGCGGTAGGTCCACTGCTCGTGCCCCGTCGCCTGGCGCCGCACCGATCCGGCCGGTCCCTCCCGCGTCGATGCCTTGGCGGCGGCGACGAAGGCGGTGGTTGCCGGGTCGAAGTCGGCTGCCGCGACGTGCGCCAGCGCCCGACGGCTGTCTCCCGCCACGACGTTGCCCACCAGCCGTGGGCCGGCGGCGACGTCGGCGACGCCGTAGACGTAGGCTGTGCCGGCGGCGCTCGCGAGCCGGACACGCAAAGAGACGAGCGCTTCGGCTGCGGCGCCGACCGGTTGGT
>JAYZDP010000186.1:0-13360 GCA_036337765.1 Acidobacteriota bacterium | reverse complement strand
CACAGACCGCCGATCTCCATCTTCCAGGGATCCACCTCGAACTTGGAGGCAAACTGCCACGCCGGACCCCCACGCCCGGGTAGGAACTCGTAATAGTTGTTGTGGGTCGCCGCCGTAAGTCGCGGGGTCTCGATGTGGCTCACGCCCTCAGGCAGCTCGTACTTTTCGTTGCGCTTGGCCGGGAACACCTCGGGCCTCGACAGGGGCACGTCGAGAATCTGCTCTTCGCGCGTCGCCGCACAGCCAACCGACGGCAGCGCGATCGTGGCGAGTCCTACGCCGGCGGCCGTAACGAACTGGCGCCGATTGAAGAACACGTCGCTCGGCGTGATCAGGTGTGACGGGATATGGCTGCGAAAGACTTTCGACATCATCCACCTCCGGGCTGACGGAGCGTTCGCGACAATAGCAGGGGGAGGCCGGGAGCGCGGGGACTCATCCTGCCAGCAGCGCCTCGACCCGCTGCGCCAAGCCCTCGGACTCCAACTCGTCGAGGAGCTGTCGCAATTCCGGCGCGTTCGGTGGCGCTAGCTCGAGCGTGGCGAGCGTTTCCGCGATCGGCGTATCCAGGGCGATCGTCGCCAGCCGGCGCGACAGGAACGCAGCCGCGCGATGTGCCTCCAGTCGCCGCGCCACGCCCTGAGCGCCACGAATGTCGAGGCTCGAGACCCGTGCGATCGACTCGTATATCTCCTCGAGACTCTCGAAGGAACCGAGAAGAGCCGCAGCCGTCTTCGGTCCCACACCCCGCACGCCGGGGATGTTGTCGACCGAATCGCCAGCCAACCCGAGATAGTCGACGATCTGATCTGGGCGGACACCAAACTTGGTCCTTACCTCGGCCGGTCCGTACAGATCGCCGCGGGCAAAGTCGAGCAGCGAAACCCGCGGGCCGACCAGCTGGCTCAGGTCCTTGTCCGAGCTGACCAGCGTGAGGTCCGCGTCTGAATCCTCGAGCTGGTGGCACAGGGTGCCGACAATGTCGTCGGCCTCGTAGTCCTCGACGATGTGGGTGCGGGCGCCCAAGAATCCGGCGACGTCCATGCAACGCGCCACCTGGGCCTCCAGATCCGCGGGAGGCGCGTCACGGTGAGCCTTGTATTCAGGGTAGAAGCGGTTGCGGAAGCTACGCGAAAGGTGAAAATCGAAGGCCACCTCGAGGTGCGTCGGCCGATGCTCCCGCAGGATGCGGAGCAGGAAGTCGGTAAAGCCGTGAATGGCACCGGACGGGCGACCCTCGCGGTCCGTCATGTCGGAGGGCAGAGAGAAGAAGGCTCGGAAGATGTAGGGGCTGGCATCGACCAGAAAGACGCGTGCGCTCATCGATCGACCTTGATCTTGGCTCGAGCACCGGGCATTTCCCGCACCAGGCACGGCACCAGATAGCCGGGCAGCACAGCCTCCACCTGACGCATCAGCGCGCGCGCCTCCGCCTCCGGCACCTCGAAGTGAGCTGCTCCGGCGACCGGATCGAGGAGATTCAGGTAGTACGGGGCGACACCACACTCGAACAGACGCTCGCTCAGCTCCCGTAGCCGGTCTGCCGAGTCGTTGACACCCCGCAGGAGCACAGATTGGTTCAGCACTGGGATGCCGCTGTCGACCAGCCTTCTCAGCGCGACGGCGACCTCGTCGCCAATCTCACGCGCGTGATTGCTGTGCACGACCATCACCGGACGCAGACGGGTCGAGGTCAGCCACTCGATCAGGCTGGCCGAAACTCGCTCCGGGCTGACGATCGGCCACCGGGTGTGGACCCGCAACCGCACGACATGCGGGATTGCTGCAAGTCTCTCGGCCAGAGCCGCCAGACGCTCGTCCGCAAGCGACAGTGGATCTCCACCGCTGAGGATGACCTCGCGCAGCGACGAGGTCGCCGCCACGTACGACAGCGCCTTTTCGAGGTCCTCGCCTTCGAGGGAGCTCGCACCGTAGGGGAAGTGCCGCCGAAAGCAGTAGCGACAATGGATCGGACAGACCGAGGTCACGATCAGAAGAGCGCGCCGTTCGTACTTGTGCAGCACCCCAGGGGCCGGCGATGCCGCAGCTTCCGCAAGCGGATCGGTCGAGTAGCCGGCAGCGACCTCGAGCTCCTGCAGCGAGGGGACCACCTGGAGCAGCAACGGATCGTCCAGCTGGCCGGCGGTGATGCGGTCCGCGAAGCTCGTCGGAACCCGAACGGGAAACTGCCCGTGAACGCGATCTAGCTCGCCCGACGGCGGGGCAGCAAGGGCGACTCTGGCGAACAGAGTAGACGGCTCGGTGATCGTCGGCACGGCTGGGCATTGTACGCGCGGTGCGCTGCTATCATGCGCTGCCCGGCCGGACTTCCTCCTCGGCGCGCACGGCCTCACCCGACCGAAAGATCCATGGCCACCTACGGCGCGAACCAGCTACGCAACGGACTCAAGATCCTCCTCGACGGCGCGCCCTGCTCCATCGTCGAGACTGAGTTCGTCAAGCCGGGCAAGGGCCAGGCCTTCACACGCATCAGGTACAAGAACCTGCGCACGGGCCGCGTCGTGGAGCGGACCTTCAAGTCGGTCGAATCGGTAGAGGCGGCCGACGTTGTAGAGACCGACATGCAGTTCCTCTATCGTGACGGCGACGATTGGAACTTCATGGATCCCGTCACCTACGAGCAGGTGGCCGCCACGGCCGCGGCCGTCGGGGAGGCAGCCAGCTGGCTGAAGGACGAGGAGATCTGTTCCGTCACGCTCTTCAACAGTGAGCCGATTCTGGTCACTCCCCCGAACTTCGTGAACCTCGAGATCACCGAGACGGACCCGGGAGTCAAGGGTGACACCTCGAGCGGTGGCCAGAAGCCGGCGACTCTCGAGACCGGCGCCGTCGTTCGGGTGCCGCTCTTCGTTCAGATCGGTGAGGTCATCAAGATCGACACTCGGAGCGGTGAGTACGTCTCGCGGGCCAAGGACTGACTGGCGCCCGAACGCGAGTCTCGAGGCCGCCAAGGCGCGCGCTCAGCTTCTCGCCAGCGTTCGCGACTTCTTCCGAGAGCGCCAGGTCCTCGAGGTGGAAACGCCCCTTCTCGGCGCGGCGCCGGTAACGGACGTACACCTGGACAGCTTCGCGACCACCTACTCCGGGCCGGGGGAGACAGACGGGCTCCCCTACTACCTCTCCACGTCGCCAGAGCTGGCGATGAAACGCCTGCTCGCGGCTGATTTCGGCCCGATATTTCAGATCTGCAAGGCCTTTCGCAACGGCGAGTCGGGGCGGAGCCACAACCCCGAGTTCACGATCCTGGAGTGGTATCGCCCGGGCTGGGATCACCACACCCTCATGGACGAGGTCGGCGAGCTGGTATCGGCCGTTCTCGCGAGCCCGAAACCCGACAGGGTCACCTACGCCGAGGCCTTTGTCGCTACAGGCATCGACGCACACGACCCCGATGAGGACGTATTGGCAGCGGCTCTCGCTCAGTGGCGGTTGCCGGCCGCCGAGACCACTGCGGAGGCCACCCAGGCACTCTTCGCGCGAGTCGTCGAGCCGACCCTCGGCAGCAAACGTCCCACCTTCGTCTACGACTTCCCCGTCGACCAGGCCGCCATGGCCCGCCTACGCACGGGCGAGCGCCCGATTGCCGAGCGCTTCGAGCTCTACTTCCGCGGGCAGGAGCTGGCCAACGGCTTCTGCGAGCTCTGCGACGCCGACGAGCAGCGCCGCCGCTTCGAAGCCGATGTCGAAGAGCGCGAGCGACGAGGACTTCCAGCCGTGCAGCCCGACCAGCGATTCCTCGCCGCGCTGACCGCGGGGCTGCCAGCGTGCTCTGGCGTCGCCCTGGGGATCGATCGCCTGTTGATGCTTGCCCTGGGGAGCGACGACATCGGTCAGACGCTCACCTTCCCGTTCTCGCGTGCCTAAGATCACCCCGGGCCGGCGCCGGGCATCAGAGGGACGAGGCGAATGCCTTCAGGTCGGCGACGCTGGACTGATAGACCTCGGGCATGGCTTTGCGCATCAGGAGATCGCCGGCATGGCAGGTACCGTTCACGGTTCGGCTCGCGGCCGCCACCCCTGCCACCAGCAGCTTGCGGAAGTAGGCAAGACCCTCATCCCGCAACGGGTCGAGCTCGTTCACCGAAATGACGTGCGGAGGCAGGCCTTCGAGATCCTCGAGCTTTGCGTGATAAGGCCAGGCCAACGGGTTGGTGGCGTGCTCGCCTGACGGGTCGTAGATCTTGGCAAGCGGGGCCATCATCTCGGTGCTCAAGAAGTAGCCGTCGTTCTCGACGAGAGACGGCAGGCGCGGATCACCGGCGGCGTAAGCGTTAGAGATGTACGGACATTGAGAATACACACCGTCAATCTGGTCGAGCCGACCGTCGCGCTTTGCCTTGAGCGCCGTCGCGAGGGACAGGTTGCCGCCGCCGCTCTCGCCCGACACCACGATGTTGGAGATCCCGAGCGCGTCCTTGTTGTCGAAGGTCCATTGCAGACCTGACGCGCAATCGTTCAGCCCAGCGGGAAACGGATGGTTGCCCAGCTTGCCAGCGCCATTCCGAAACTCGACACCGACCACGACGAGGCCAGCAGCGGCCAACTCGTCACGCCAGCGCTGATAGTTGGGGTCGGCAGCCGCAGCGATGACCATGCCGCCGCCGTGGGTATGGACGACGGCCGGCAGCGGCCCATCGTTGGAGTTGGGCCGATGCAGGTAGAGGTCGATGTCGTTGCCGTCAACCCCCTTGATTGTGTGCGTGGACCTGCTCACGTCGAGCGCCGGAAGGCCCTGGAAGAACTGGGTGAACACTTCACCGAATCCGACCTCCACCTGGGCACAGTGTGCGTAGATCTCCTCATCGGGCGAGCTCGAGGTCACCGGAGCCTGCGCCGGAGGACCGTCGAGCGCGAAGGGCATCATGGCCGCAACCATGCGGGGGTCGGCCCGAGGGTCGTCCCGAAGGGCCATGTCCGAGCTTCCAAGCCTCCCCGGGAGAATGGGTGTGATCTGCTGATTCATTCCGGTCGTCCCCCCAATCGAAGTTCTCGGCAACGCTATCTCATCGCCACGGGTCGTTGGCGCTTCGGCATGAGACGAGGATCGCGTCCAGGGCTTGTGCCCAAATAGTGGTGCAGAGCCTAGTCACCGAGGTAGCCGATCGCGTCCCGCATCCTGGTCCTCGGAGGCGAGGCGAAGAACCGACGAACACGCCAGCGGCTGTGTTCCTGAGCCCAAATTTCATTCAGGCCCGGTTGGTAGTTCTACAGAAGCCAACCAACGAGGAGACTCTGAAAAGGCGGGTAGGGGCCCTCTCCGGCGCGCGAGCTAGACTCACGCCGTGTCGGGCGAGACCGTCGACCTCAGAGTCATCCACGCTGTATCGGAGATCGCCCGCGACGCCTGGGACGGACTTTTAGGCGCGGGCGACAATCCGTTCGTGTCATGGACCTTCCTCGAGGCCTTGGAGCACAGCGGCTGCGCTGCGCGCGAGCGCGGCTGGGTGCCCTGCCACCTTACGGCGTGGCAAGGCGACGAGCTCATCGCTGCTGCTCCCGCCTACGTCAAGGGAGACAGCGCCGGCGACTTCTCGCGCGACTGGGGGCTCGCAGATTCGGCAGACCGCCATGGCCTGACGTACTACCCCAAGCTGGTGATCGGCGTACCCTTCAGCCCCGTCACCGGACGGCGCATACTGACGCGGCGCGTGCATGAGCGCGACCAGATGGCCCAGCTGCTCGTGACTCTCGCTCGAGAGCTGTGCCGACATTCCAACATTTCGACGATGCAGGTCCTCTACCACCGCGCCGATGAGATCGACGCCTTTCGCAGCGCTGGCCTCACGCATCGAGCTCTGATCCAGTACCACTGGCACAACCAGGGCTTTGACGAGTTCGAAGACTGGTTGAAGACCCTACCCTCCAAGAAGCGCACCCAGATCCGACGTGAGCGCAAGGAACCAGACCGGCAGGGGATCGACATCGAGACGATTCGTGGTGACGGCCTCGGGGCCAGGCCAGAGACCTGGTCAGGCCACGTCTGGGATCTGTACTCCGCGAATAGCCGCAAGCATTTCTGGGGCGGTACGTATCTCAACGAGCGCTTCTACCGGCGTTTCTTCGAGTCTGCGCCGGACGACGCGGAGCTCGTGATCGCTCGCCGGCGGGGCGAGGTGGTCGCCGGCGCCCTGAACTTGGCGACGCCCACGCACCTTTTCGGTCGGTACTGGGGATGCCTCGAAGAGCACCGCTACCTGCACTTCAACGTCTGCATCTACCATTCAGTCGATCAGTGCATCCGCCGTGGCGTGCAGGTGTTCGAGGGTGGCGCCGGAGGGGATCACAAACTCATCCGCGGCTTCGATCCCGTGCTCGTGCACACCTCGTATCTGTTTCTTCACGACGGCTTTCACGACGCCGCAGATCACTACTTCTCGCAGGAGACCGACCAGCGAAAGGATGAGATTCAACGCTGGTCCACGCGCCACCCCTGACGGAGTTCGTGCGAGAATAGCGACGGACCGCAGCTCGCCTGGACGTAGCAGCATGGCCCAAAAGCGCAAGGGAGACCCGGACAGCCAGGTTCTCGAAAAGACCAAGGCGAAGCAGAGGCTGAAGCGGCCGCCGCTGTACAAGGTCCTTTTTCACAACGACGACTACACGCCGATGGAGTTCGTCGTGCTCCTGCTCATGCAGGTGTTCTCCAAGGGTGAAACGGAAGCCACGACAATCATGCTTCACGTCCACAACAACGGCTTCGGCGTCGCCGGGCTGTACCCGTTCGCGGTCGCCGAGACCAAGGTTTCCGAGTCGATGGCAGCCGCCGAAAAGTCGCAGTACCCTTTGATGATCACGATGGAGCCCGAAGGCGACGGCGAAGACGCGGACGGACCTTCGACATGAACATCACCGACGAGCTGCGAGAGACGCTGGAAGCTGCCTTCGACGAGGCACGTGCGAGGCGCCACGAGTACGTGACCCTCGAGCACCTGTTGCTGGCTCTGTGCGGCAACCTGGAGGGGCTGAAGATTCTCAAGGCCATCGGCGTCGACATCGATGCTCTTCTCGAGTCCGTTGAGGCCTACCTCAGCGAGAACCTCGAGCCGGTGGCGCCCGACGACGAGCTCGATCCGCGCCAAACGGTGGCCTTCTGGCGGATCTTGCAAAGAGCAGCGATGCACGTCCAGAACTCCGGCAGCCACGAGATCGGGGCCGGCAACGTACTGGCATCGCTGATGCGGGAGGAGGAGTCGCAGGCCGTCTTCCTGCTCAAAGAGCAGGGCGTGAGCCGCCTCGACATCACCCGATACCTCTCCCACGGCGTGCCGAAGCGAAAGCCCGCGCAGCTGCAGGGATCCAGCGAAGGAGAGGGCGAGGTCGAGGGCGAGGAGACGTTCGAGGAGACCGGACTGGAAGAGCCTCTCGAGGCCTTCACGACAGACCTCGTCGAACGAGCGAGCCGCAGCTTGATCGATCCGCTCATCGGACGAAAGGCGGAGGTCCAGCTGGTCTGCGAAACACTCGCCCGGCGGCGTAAGAACAATCCCGTCCTGGTCGGCGATCCCGGAGTCGGCAAGACCGCCATCATCGAGGGACTCGCGCTGGCGATCCACAACGAGGACGTGCCCGAGTTTCTCTCGAGCGCCAAGATCTACGCCCTCGACATGGGTGCGGTTCTCGCCGGCACCCGCTACCGCGGAGATTTCGAGGAGCGGCTCAAGGCCGTCATCGACGCGATCCTCGCCGAGCCCGACGCGATTCTCTTCATCGACGAGATCCACACCATCGTCGGCGCGGGCGCGACCAGCGGCGGCACACTGGACGCCTCGAATCTGCTCAAGCCCGCACTCGCGTCGGGCGAGCTCCGGTGCATCGGCTCGACAACCTACTCGGAGTTCAAGGCCGCCTTCAATCGTGACCGGGCCCTCGCCCGCCGCTTCGAGAAGATCGACGTAGAAGAGGCCTCTGTCGAAGACTCGATCAAGGTACTGCGCGGCCTTCGCGATCGGTACGAAGAGCACCACGAAGTCAAGTTCGGTGACGCGGCACTCGAGACCGCGGCCGAGCTGGCTGCGAAGTACATCAACGAGCGCCGTTTGCCCGACAAGGCGATCGATGTGATCGATCAGGCCGGGGCCTCCAACCGCCTGCAACCCAAGAGCCGCCGCAAGAAACGGCTCGGGTCTGGAGACGTCGAGGCGATCGTCGCAAAGATCGCCCGCATCCCCGAGAAGAACGTCTCACGCTCCGACAAGCAGGCGCTCGCCAACGTCGCCGAAGAGCTCCAAGCCGTCATTTACGGACAGGAAAAGGTGATCGCCACGTTGTCGAGTGCGATCAAGCTCTCACGAGCCGGCCTGGGGCCGCTTGAGCGCCCGATCGGCTCGTTTCTGTTCTCGGGCCCAACTGGTGTCGGCAAAACGGAGCTCGCAAAGCAGCTCGCCAACGTACTCGGCATCAACTTCATCCGTTTCGACATGTCCGAGTACATGGAGCGGCACACCGTGTCACGTCTGATCGGGGCGCCGCCCGGCTATGTCGGCTTCGACCAGGGGGGCCTGCTCACCGACGCCATCCGCAGGACACCGCACGCCGTGCTCCTTCTGGACGAGATCGAGAAAGCCCATCCGGAGGTCTTCAACATCCTGCTCCAGGTCATGGACCACGCCACTCTGACCGACAACAACGGCAACAAGGCCGACTTCCGCCATGTCGTCCTACTGATGACCACCAACGCCGGCGGCAGAGAGCTGACCGGCGAGAGCTTAGGCTTCGCGCCCTCGACCACCTCCACCCGGATCAAGTCGCAAGAGTCGATCGAGCGCTTCTTCAGCCCCGAGTTCCGCAACCGGCTCGACGCCTGGGTAGTGTTCGAGCCTTTGGAGGGCGAGTCCGTGCTCAAGATCGTCGACAAGCTGATTGGCGAGCTCGAGGTCCAGCTGGTGGAAAAAAAGGTCGACGTGGAGCTCACAGACGCGGCAAGAAAGTGGCTCGCGAAGGAGGGCTACGATGGCAAGTTCGGCGCCAGGCCGATGAGGAGACTCATCGAGCGCGAGATCAAGACGCCGCTCGTCGACATGATTCTCTTCGGCGAGCTCGCGGGCGGCGGGCGCCTCGAAGTCGACGGTCCCGATGCCGGCCAGGAAGAAGAGCACCTCGTCCTGCGCCCTCTCGAGACCTGACCCCTCCTCGACCGATTCGGCTGGACCCTCCGACAACGCTGTGGCACAATACGCCGGCCCAACGGGCGCCGGAGGGGCGTCTGCATTCGCAACGCGCCGACCATCTCCACCCCACCCTTCACCCCACCGCTTCCACACAAGACTCGGACACGCGGTAGGAATTGTGCTCGTAGGCAATTGAGACTGACGGAGGCAACAGTTTGAACTACACGGGACCCAAGGTCAGGCTTTCGCGCAAGCTCGGAATCGCGATCACGCCAAAGGCCGACAAGTACCTTGAAAAA
Organism: Acidobacteriota bacterium; assembly: GCA_036337765.1. GTDB lineage: Bacteria > Acidobacteriota > Thermoanaerobaculia > Multivoradales > Multivoraceae > JAYZDP01. The sequence continues at coordinate 3,933 of JAYZDP010000186.1, read as the reverse complement.
AAGCCCTACCCGCCAGGCGCGCACGGCTTTCGCCGTCGCCGACGCCTGAGCCCGTACGGCACGCAGCTGATCGAGAAACAGCGCCTCCGCTACCAGTACAACGTCGCAGAGCGCCAGATGCGCAACTACTTCCGTCGTGCCGCGCGGCGCCGCGGTATGACCGGCGAGAATCTGGTGCAGATACTCGAGACCCGACTCGATTCGCTGGTGCTGCGGAGCCGCTTCGCGCGAACCATCTATCAGGCCCGTCAGGTGGTCACGCACCGCCATATTCTCGTCAACGACAAGATCGTCAAGAGCCCGTCGTACCAGGTCAAGCCGGGAGACAAGATCTCGGTCAAGGAAGGTAGCCGTAAGATGCGCGCCTTCAATGAGGGCGTGATGACCACTGCCCTGCCGCCCTACCTCAACGTCGACGACACTGGCTACACAGCTGAGATGACGTACCTGCCGCCTCGTGGCGAAGTGCCCGTCGTCTGCGAAGTTCAGCTGGTCGTAGAGTTCTACTCCCGCTGAGCGGGGGTGCAATGCTGCACGAGCGATCGAGCCGACCGAGTTGGCTAGCGGCGATCCTCTTGCTGGCCTGCTTTACCCTGCCGGCAGCCGCGTATCTCGATCCTGCCACCGGTAGCATGATCCTCCAGTTGGTCCTCGGCGGCGTCGCCGGGGCCGCAGTCGCAATGAAGCTCTTCTGGCACCGGATTCTCGGGTTCTTCTCCTCCGCCGAGAGTGACGAAGCCGGCGACTGATCCCGGTTCGTTTCGGGATCGTGAGAGCCGCGTCTTCACGCTGGACGGTCGCCTCTGTCGCGCCCTGAGCCCGACCGCACTCTCGGAGTGGCGCTTCGTTGAACAGGCGTCGATCCTGCACGGCCTGATCGAGGCACGCAAGGTCGTCGGCAGCCGCGAGGTCGAGATTGATCCCGATATCCTCGCGGGGATTGGCCCGGCGTTCGTGGCCGCCCTCGAGCACGAGCCCGTGCCCTTCCTCTCGTATCCATACGAGTGGTCCTTCTCGATGCTGCGCGACGCCGCCGAGCTCACGCTGGACATCCTCGATACCGCCCTCGCAAAAGGTGGGACGCTCAAGGATGCGTCGGCCTACAACGTCCAGTTTCGAGGTGCCGAGCCGGTGTTCATAGATCTCGGCTCGTTCGAGAAGTACAAGTCGGGCGAGTCTTGGATCGGCTACCGCCAGTTCTGCGAGATGTTCCTGTTCCCGTTGATGCTCGAAGCCTACCGAGGCATCTCGTTTCAGCCGCGCCTACGGGGCTGCATCGACGGCGTCGGCACTGAAGAGATGTGGCACACCATGTCGGTGCGCGACCTGTTCCGCCGAGGTGTGCCGACCCACGTCTACCTGCAGGCAAAGCTCGGCAGGACGACGGCCGCCACCAAGAAGAATGTGCGGAAGGACCTGGCGGCCTCCGGCTTCTCGAAGGAGATGATCCGGCACAACGTCGCTTCGATGCGCAAGCTGATCGCGCGGCTTCGTCCTCGGGCCTCCGACTCGCATTGGACCGCCTATACGGACACCCGCAGCTACACGCAGGACGACACCGAAGCGAAACAGACATTCGTGCGCCGCGCCGTCGACGCCTCTCGCCCCGACCTGGTGTGGGACCTGGGGTGCAACACCGGGGAGTTCTCCAAGCTGGCGGCGGAGACCGCTTCCTACGTAGTGGCGATGGATCAAGACCCCCAGGCCATCGACCGGCTCTACCGGGAACTGCCGGCACAACACAGCGACCGCATCTTGCCGCTCGTCATCAGCCTGACCGACCCGTCTCCCGACCTGGGATGGCGTGGCACCGAGCGCCGTTCGATTTGGCACCGGCAGGCCCCCGACATGATTCTCGCACTCGCTCTCACGCACCATCTCTCGATTGCCGCGAACGTTCCGGTGCGCGACCTGATGGAGTGGTTCGCGGGTCTCGGTGGCTCGCTGGTCGTCGAGTTCGTCTCGAAGGACGACCCGATGGTCGAGCAGCTGCTCCGCAACAAGATAGACAACTACAGCGACTGGCAGCGCGATGTCTTCGAGGCTGAGCTCGCCCGCCACTTCGAGATCGCGGACCAGGTTGAGCTAGGCTCTGGCACCCGGTTTCTCTACTACGCTCATCCTCGCGCCCTCGGGTAGGAGTACCGACCCATGAACCCCTGGAACTTCACCCTCTACGATCTCCTGGCCCGCAACGCGACCGCCCAGCGCGACCACCTCGCCCTCGTTGGCGAGGACGGATCGGAGCGCACCTTCGGCGAGCTTCGGGAGCGGGTCGACCAGCTCGGCTCGGGCCTCGGCGCAGCCGGGCTCGCCAAGGGCGATCGTGTGGCCGTTCTCGCCCAGAACTTCGCCTCGTACTTCGAGCTCTACTTCGCGTGTGCTCGCCAAGGCCTGATCGCGTACCCGTTCAACTGGCGTTGGTCCGCAGAGGAGATCGAGCGCATGCTCGAGCGTGCCAGGCCCGCCGCTTTCGTGGCCGACCAGTTCTGCATCGATAACGTTGCCCAGGCCATTCGTGAAAGGGACGGCCTGAAGCTGCGCGCTGTCTTCGACGGCGGACCAGCCCAAGGCTGGACCCGACTCGAAGACCTCTACTCCAGTGCCGTCGCGTCTCGGCCTGATGATGTTTCGGCCGGCGACGCACTCGCCGTCATCGCCACCGCCGCGGTCGACGTCATCCCCCGTGGAGCGCTGCTGAGTCACTCCAATATCCTCGCGTCGAGCGCCCAGCAGGTCGGGGTCATGTCCATGACCACTGAGGACCGCAATCTTCTCGCCCTGCCGCTGTTCCATATCGCCGGTCTAGGCAATGCCTTGGCAGTCTTTCAGGCCGGCGGCGCCAACGTCGTGATGTCGAAGTTCGATCCGGGCGAGGCCGTGCGGCTCATCGACCGACACTCCGTAACGTTCCTCAGCGATTTTCCGCCGGTCCTCACCAATGTGCTTGATGCAGCTGGAGAGGCCGGGAGTCGACTCCCGAGTCTGCGGGTCGTCTCGGGACTGGACGCCCCAGACACCATGGAGAGGCTGGAGCGGGAGACCGAGAGGGCACGCTTCTGGACCGGCTTCGGCCAGACCGAGACCAGCGGCTTCGTGACCATTCAGCGCTTTCGCGACCTACCGGGTGCCGCAGGCCAGGCCGCTCCACTGGCCGCTATCCGGCTGGTCGACGACTATGACAACGATGTACCCACTGGCGAGCCAGGTGAGATCCTGGTGCGAGGACCGGTGGTCTTTCTCGGCTACGACGGCCAGGACGAAGTCACCGAGCACACGTTTCGCGGCGGGTGGCACCACACCGGCGATGTCGGCCGCTTCGACGATGAAGGCAACCTCTTCTACGTCAAGCGAAAGCCCGAGAAGGAGCTCATCAAGCCCGGCGGAGAGAACGTCTATCCGGCGGAGGTCGAAACGGTGGTCGCACAGATCTCCGGAGTTCGAGGGGTTTGCGTCTTCGGTATCCCCGACCCGAAGTGGGGAGAGGGCATCATGGCGGTCATCGAGAGCGACCGCGATGATCTCGAACTCGACGAGGTTCGTAGTTTCGTCGGCGAACGGATCGCGCGGTTCAAGCGGCCAGGCTACCTGGAGTTGACGACATCGTTGCCTCGCGGCACCGACGGAGAGATCGATCGCGTCCAGGTGAAAGAGCGCTGGGGCCCGTGAGTCCGGGCGAGATCGCCTGGAACTGGGGCAGGGCCGCCTTCCTCGTTTACCAGGCGCTGCTCGTCACCGGGAGCCTTTCGCTGCTGTACCGTTTTCGAAAGCGGCTTGGCCCGGCGCCGTTTCTACTGGCCGTAGGGGCCATCCAGTTCCTCCAGGTGTTGCTGCGCCGCGGCACCCTCGGCGCGGGCGATGCGGGCCTTTCGCGCCCGGAGGGCGGGATCTTTCTAGCGGCCACGCTCTACTCGGTGCTGCTCGTCTATGCCG
>JAYZDP010000185.1:0-15612 GCA_036337765.1 Acidobacteriota bacterium | reverse complement strand
GTGCCGACCAGACCCTGGTTGCGCAACAGGAAGCGATACTCACGGCCAGGCTCCGTTCCGCGCACCACCACCAGGCGGGCGGAAATCGCAGCGGCCATCGGCTCGGCTCCGATCGGAACCTCGTTGCGCTTGCGCTCCCGTCTACTCATCCTGGTACGGGTCTTCTTCTTGACCGGGGCCGCCTCGACCCCCGACGAGCGGCGGCGGCTGCCAACCAAGAAAGCCGCACCTAGAAGGGCGACCGCGAGCGCACCCGCACCGATCCACTTCAGGTCGAACCCGGCCTCAGCCGTCGGCGGTTGGATCGCATCCTCGACCGCCACCCGTTCTGTGGGCGGAGCACCCCCGACCGGCGGTAGGAGACGCACGTCGACACCCTTCGACAGCACTCGATCGGCTAGCTCTAGGTTCATCTGCAACCGGTAAGTGGCGCCGTCAGCACGGCACATAGCGCAGTCCATCGCCACCACCCACACCCGCTCGATCGCCCGCCGGAGACCCTCGTACGCTGCGGGGAAATTCGAGCCTTCGACCTCGAGGTATCGCCCGCCGGAGTTGGTCGAGAACCGAAGCATCAGGTCCAGCGACTCACGGCGGGCGCGTCCGCCGAAGCCGATGGAGTACACCGGTAGGCGTTGCTCTCGCAGCTGGACCAGGACGTCTTCCGCCGTCATGCCACTGGCCTCGTCCAATCCGTCGGACAGAACGACCAAGGCCCGGCGCCTTGGCAGCCCTGGATCGCGGCGCAACGAGAGGTCGATCGCGTCGTGCAGAGCCTGAAACGGCACCCTCGTCCCGTCGGTCGGCCCCAGTGAGGCGATGGCATCGCGCAGGGCCTGCCGGTCGTCGGTGAAATCGACCACGACTCGGCTGGCGTCGCCGAAGCTGAGCAGGGCCACCCGGTCGAGGGGACCCAGGCGATCGAACCACGCCTCGAGCGCACCACGAATACGACCGAACTGCTCCGCGCTCATCGAGCGCGAGATATCGACCGCGAAAATGTAGGCGACTCCCTCGCCAGATTCACGGAATGGGACCGCCGACGTCACGCTCATCGCCTCGCCGCCGAGCGTCGCGGAGATCGCGTCGACCGGAAGCGCCTCGACCTCGCCGCGGCCGGAATCCCAGGCGTCGACGTAGGCACTGACGGAAGACCTTCCGGACTGCACGGCCTGGCCGAGTGCGAAATCCTCGATCTGCGCCCCCACGACCGCCGCCGGCGCCACTGTCAACCATAGAACCGTTCGCAAAAGCATCGATAATCGACGATATTTTATGCTCGCAGCCGGTCCTCCGCTAGCATGGATGACTCCATGATGCAGCCGCCCGAAATCTACGCCGATCTCCTGCGGAGCGTGCTCGGGCAGGACGCGACCCTAAAGTACGTGTCGGTCGCGATCTTCAAACACCTCCAGGGTGAGCCGTTCGGCAACCTCATGCTGATCGGCAACTCGGGTACCGGCAAGACCACGACGATGCGCGCCATGGAGCAACTATACGGCTCCCGCGCAGAGTTCGAGCGCTATCGCTGCGTCATCATCCTCAACGCCAACGTCCTCGCCGACGAGGAGGGAACGGTCGATGCGACCCCGCTCCTCGCCCGGCTCGAGGAACGTGCCCGTCAGATCGCCGGCGACGACGCCACCGGCGAGGAGATCGCCAATCTCATGCAGCACGCCACGGTCTGCATCGACGAGGTCGACAAAGTCAGCTCGATCGTCGGCGGGCGTCCATTCGTCACCGGCATCAACATCCAACAGGCCCTCCTCACTCTTATCGAAGGGGAGAGGATCCTCCACCCGCTACGAACCTCGGCGAAACAGGTCACGATCGACAGCTCGAAGATGCTCTTTCTGTGCGCCGGCGCCTTCGAGTCTCTCTACGACCAGGTGTATCAACGCGTCCTCTCGCCGAAAAGCGGTATCAAGCTGCCGACAACGACAACCTACGAAGACGGAAAAGTCCGCATTCGCGAACACTTCGCCCTCGGCGACCACTTCCGCCTCGAGGACCTCTTCGACTACGGCATGCAGCCGCAGTTCCTGTCGCGCTTCGACAACGCGATCATTCTCAGCGAGCTCGATCGTGACGTTCTACAGCGGATTCTCGTCCAGCCCTACGACGGTGTCTTCCAGACATCGCAGCGATTCTTCGCCAAGTACGAGGTCGAACTCGAGCTCACCGACGAAGCGGTACGGCGGATCGCGAGAGAGGCCTCGATCGATAGCCGCATCGGCGCTCGAGCACTCAAGACCGTGTACGCAAAGATCATCAAGCCGTTCGAGTTCGACCCCTTCTCACGTGACGAGGTGACTCGAAACGGCGGTGGTTATCGACTGGTGATCGACCGCGACGTCGTCGAGCGTGGGCTCGACGGTCAGCTCTGAGCACGGAGTCGGTCGAATTCGCCACGGTAGGCGGCGTCGAGAAGCTCCATGGTGTGCAGCACGGGCACGGCGCTGCCGGCCTGTCTCAGGGCGCGGCCGATCTGAACGATGCAGCCGATGTTTCCGGACACGACCGCAGCCGGCTCGCGGGCGAGAATCGCAGCACCCTTGCTACGCCCAAGCTCGGCCGCAAGCTCAGGTTGCTGCAGGTTGTACGTACCGGCCGAGCCGCAGCAGGCGCCGTCGTCACCGATCTCGACCAACTCGAGATCACCAACTGAGCGCAACAGATCGCGGGGCGGATCGGCGATGCCCTGAGCGTGCAACAGATGACACGCGTCCTGATAGGCGACGCGAGTGGCACTCGGCAAGCTCGGCTGCTCCGCCCAACCGAGATCTGCGAGAAAGACGTGCGCGTCGATCACCCGCTCAGCGAAGGCGACCGCCACGCCGGCCCCGCCTCGACCGGCGAAGAGATCGGCGTACTCGGCGATACCCGAGCCACAGCCCGCTGCGGTCGTCACCCATAGGTCCACGTCGGCAGGGAGTCGGTCGACCAGTCGACCCGCGTGTCGGCGCGCCTCCCCGAGGCGACCCTCGTGCAGCGCCAGCGAGCCGCAGCAGCCCTGTGAACGTGGAATCACGACGTCGACTCCGTTGCGGGCGAGGACTCGGGCGGTGGCGACCGCAATGCTGGGGGCGAGCACCGACTGCACGCAACCGGTGAGCAGCCCCACGCGCGCCCGCAGCGATCCGCTGGCCGGAACCAGTTCTGGCAGCGGATCGATCGGGGGTACGGTCGTTTCACCGGCCCACTGCAACATGTGCCGCCAGCGCGCCGGCACCATTGGCGCCAGCGGAGCACTCCACCGCGCCAACCCGAGCGCCGCACGGAACAGGCGAGGCGAGGGCATGACGGCATGCATGAGACGCTGGCGGAGTCGGTCGAGCCACGACTCCCCAGCACCACTCGCCAGCTCACGGTACGGATGGAGCAGGCGGTGATACTCGACCCCCGAGGGGCAGGCCGGCTCGCACGCCAGACAGCCGAGGCACCGGTCGACATAGGGCGCCGCATCAGCGAAGGAGATCGATCCCTCCAGCGCCTCCTTCATCAGGAAGATGCGGCCTCGCGGCGAGTCCATCTCCTCACCGAGCTCGCGGTACGTGGGACAGACAGGCAAACAGAAGCCGCAGTGCACACATCCTTCGACTGCGCGCGTCATCGCTTCGGCAGATTCACCCAGGGGGAGCTTGTCGATCGAGTGCTGCACGTCAGCAGGCCTCTGCTAGCCGCGTGTACGGATCCAGAGCACCCCGCACGCGTGCCACCGCTGCCCTCGAAGCCCGATGACCGATCAGGCGAGGCCCGCTACCGCCAAGTACGCGAAGCCCACCAAGATCGATCTTCTCGAGCAGCGCGTCGAGCGGCCCGATCCCGCCCGCCATGGCCGGCCAGCCGACCCAGACCATCTGTCCGCCGCCCGACACGCGCAGCCGACACTCCTTAGGCAGACTCCGCTCCAACCCCTCGATCCGACTCGGCGTCAGTGGCACCCGAACCGCCGCGGCCTCTTCGCCGATCCAGGCCAGCTCCCGTCCCTCGCTCCAGATCGCCTCGGCCTCCGACTCCTCCAGGCTTTCCCCACCCTCGAGCATCGTCAGCAGGCGCTCCGCCCGCGGCGCGAGCGCGGCTCGGCGACCCGAGATCCGCGCCCACAGGGTACCGGCGCGGTCGAGGTCCAGGGCATCGAACTGCACCGGCGAGCGATACAGCACTGCAGCAAGCTCGAGCGCGCTGCGCAACGAGCCCGCTTGTGCGCGGACCGTGAGGCGCGCCTCGGGAGCGGGAAATACCTTGAAGGTTAGCTCGGTCATGACCCCGAGCGAGCCGAGGCTGCCAACCATCAGCTTCGGCAGATCGAATCCAGCCGCGTTCTTGACAACCTTGCCGCCGCCCCGGATCTCGGCACCGGTCCCGTCCACCACCGTCACCCCGAGCACGAAGTCGCGGATACCGCCATAGCGGACCCTGCCTGGGCCGGAAACGCCCGCAGCGACCGATCCGCCCATCGTTGCTCCGCCAGCGACCAGAAGCGGATCAAAGGGCAGGTACTGGCCGGACTGCCCGAGCAGCTCTTCCACCTCCACCACCGGGGTGGCCGCGGCGACGGTCACTGTGAACTCGGCCGGCAAGTGCTCGACGACTCCGGTTAGAGCCGACACGTCAAGCACTTGGGCGCCCTCCACACCCGCAGAGAGGCCGGTCTTCGATCCGCCACCGCGAGGCAGCAGGCGGGTGCCGGGTTGCAGTGCCTCCTGGACGTCGGCGACGTCGCGCGCATAGAGCGTCATTCCCTCGAGATCACTCCCGCCGTCTCCAGCGGATGGACACCGTGCCAGGTGAGCGAAGGGGCTTCCCCGCCCGGGAACATCTTGCCCCGATTCGACAGTTCCTGAGGATCGAAGGCTAGGCGAAGGCGCGACATCGCCTCCAGATCCACATCTGAGTACATCTCCCCGAGGTAGTCGCGCTTCTCCATTCCGACCCCGTGCTCGCCGGTGATCGACCCGCCAAGCGCCACGCACATTCGCAGAATTTCACCCGCCAGCTCCTCGGCCCGCTCGAGCTCGCCCTCGCGCTGGCCTTCATACAGAATCAGAGGGTGGAGATTGCCGTCGCCGGCGTGAAAGACGTTGGCCACACGTAGTCCGTAGGCCTCCGACAAACGCTCGACCTCGGCCAGCGCCTCGCCGAGTCTCCCGCGCGGCACCACGCCATCCTGCACGATGTAGGTCGGCGACAGCCGGCCCACCGCCGAGAAAACCCCCTTGCGGCCGCGCCAGATCCGATCGCGCTCGCCGTCGTCGGCCGCGACCCGCACCTCGACGGCGCCGGACGCGGCAATCTCCCTGCCCAAAACCTCGGCCTCGGCAGCGACCTCTTCGGCCTCCCCCTCGAGCTCGACGAGCAAAAGCGCAGCGGCACTCTCTGGATAGCCGGCATGCACAGCCGCCTCGGCCGCCTGGATCGCCAGGCGGTCCATGATCTCCATCGCCCCGGGTAGGAGCCCCGATGCGATCACTCGCCCCACGGCATCGCCCGCCTGCTCGAGGCTGTCGTAGGAGGCCAGCACGGTGTGGGTGGCCTCGGCGCGGCGCACAAGACGCAGGGTGACTTCGAGCGCCACACCGAACAGGCCCTCCGAGCCGACGAAGAGGCCGGGAAGATCGGGGCCGAGGCCCTCTAGACTTTCGCCGCCGAGCTCGCAGATCTCGCCGTCCGCGCACACCACTTTCATTCCGAGGACGTGATTCGAGGTCATGCCGTACTTGAGGCAGTGCGCGCCACCGGAGTTGAAGGCGACATTGCCGCCGATCGTGCACACCGACTGGCTCGACGGATCCGGAGCGTAGTAGAGCCCGAACTCGGCGGCGGCCTCGCTCACTCGCAGATTGATGACCCCGGGCTCAACGACCGCGATTCGCTCGTCGGGATCGAGGCGCAGGATGCGGTCCAGGCGATTCAGCCCGATCACCACACCTCCGTCGATCGGCAGAGAGCCACCAGACAGACTGGTGCCACTACCGCGTGCGAGAAACGGCACTTGATGCTCTGCGCAGAGCCTCACCGCGGTGACCACCTCGGCGGCCGCGTGGGGCAGCACGACCGCGACCGGGCGAGCTCGGTAGGCGGTCAGCGCGTCGGATTCGTACGCGCGAATCGAGATTCGATCGGAGAGCAGACGCTCCGGAGGCAGGGCCTGAAGCAGCGCGTCGACGATGGCCGGCACCCGTGCATGTTAGCAGCGCCCCTGCAAGCTCAGCGCACCCGACCACGGTCGACAGGCGGCCCAACTCGTGGCAGCATCCCTTCAGTTATGAGACCACGATGAGCGAGGAGAACCCCGCAACGACGCCCCAGCCAGAGATCATCGAACAGCGCCGAGGGTTCGGACGATTGCTGTGGCGGGAGTGGGTTCGGCCCTTCATCCTCATCTTGATCGTGATGGGGACCTTTCGGTCGGCAGTGGCCGATTGGAACCATGTCCCGACCGGCTCGATGAAGCCGACCATCCTCGTCGGCGATCGGATCTTCGTCAACAAGCTCGCTTACGATCTACGGGTTCCGTTCACCCGGATCCGGCTCGCCGCCTGGGGAAAGCCCGAACAGGGCGACCTGGTGGTCTTCTTCTCGCCCGCCGACGGCAAGCGGCTGGTCAAGCGCGTCGTCGGTCTTCCAGGCGACCGCGTGGCGATGGACGAGAACCGCCTGAACGTCAACGGCGAGTCGGTCGACTACGAACCGCTCGACCAGAGCATCATCTCGGACCTGGACACCGACGACCGCAAGGGCCGGGCCTTTCGGGAAGAACAGCTAGGCAACCGCGCACATCCGGTCATGTGGGCATCGCTACGGCCGTCGCGAGACACCTTTCCCGAGACTCTGATTCCCGAAGATCACTATTTCGTGATGGGTGACAACCGAGACGAGAGCTTCGACTCGCGCTGGTTCGGCGTCGTACCTCAGGAACTGATCGTCGGGCAGGCGACAGGAGTCGCGATCTCGGTCGATCCGAATCGCTTCTATCTGCCGAGGTGGCATCGGTTTTTCTCGGGTCTTCCGTAGCCTCTTATACGTAGAGAAGGAATAGAGGTTTGCCGCAGCGCGGCGAACTCTCCTTTCCAGAACCTCTCGCTGATAGACCCGCTCGACGCATCGCCGGCCGGCCTCGTTCACCTGAGCGACGACGTCGCGGCCCAGCGCCACTTCGACGCCCACAATCATCGCCTGCTGCGAGCCCTCATGCTCGCCTTCGCGGCGGGCGCGATCGCTTCGGCCCTGTGGGAGCTCGCCCGAGGAAACTACGTCGGGCTCGTGCTTCCGACCGTCAACCTGATCGGACTACGACTGGTCCTGGACGCTGCTTCACGGGCGTTCGCGACCAACCGGTTTCCACTGCTACTTGTCACCTTCCTGGTCGTCCAGCTCGGCATCGTGCCAATGTACTTCCCGGAGCTCCACCTTGGACTGCACGCCATTGGCTTTCTGGCGGCGCTGGCGCTGGTTGGCTTCCGACTCCGAGCGCTCGGCGCGCTGTCGCTCTACACCCTCTTCGGAGCCGGCAGCCTCAGCTACGACATCCTCGGCGCGTGGCGGCGACACCGAGCCCTCGGCCGTCGTCCTGGTCCTGCAGGTCGGGGTGACGCTCACCTGCCTCTTCATGAACCTGGCGATGATGCGCGGCAGCTATCGCCGATTCATGCGCGACTTCCAGGTCGAGTCGAGTCGGCATCGCGACCGCCTGCGCATGCGCGAGGAGCTCGACTACGCTCGCCAGATTCAGCTACGCATGCTGCCGCGCGGCGACCCTAAACTGGACCACCTCGACGTATCCGGCATCTCGCTTCCGGCCACCGAGGTCGGGGGCGACTACTTCGAGTACTTCCGCCCGGCCAAGAGCAGACTCTCGATCGCCATCGGCGACGTCGCGGGACACGGCGTGGCCAGCGGCCTGCTCCTGTCGGGGATCCGTAGCTGCCTCTACCTCCTGCGCGACGAGCCCCTCTCTCCGTCTGAGATCATCACCCGTCTGAACCGCATGGTCGGTGAAACTACCGCTCGCAGGATGTTCATCACTTTGCTCTACGCCGACATCGATTGGGAGACGCGCTGCGTTCGCCTCTCCACGGCAGGCCACCCGCCACTGCTCCACGTCAGTGGTACCTCCGGAACGATCGGCGAGCTCGGCAACGGTGCGCCCCCCCTGGGCACGCGCCTGGAGGCGAGCTACAGCGAGGAGGCCGCCACCTTCGGGCCCGGCGACGTGCTCGTGTTCTACACCGATGGGCTGACCGAGATCCTCAGCCCTCGAGGCGAGCTCTATGGCACCGAGCGCCTCGGACAGCGAGTCAAGGAGAACCTACACAAGAGCAGCCGAGAGATCCGCGAGGCCCTGCTCGCCGACCTGTGGAACTTCAAGGGCGACAGCGAGCAGCTAGACGACCTCACCCTGGTAGTGGTCAAAACCCTCTAGTCTCCTGAGCGAGGACGCTAGGGTTGCAGTCGCTCCCCTAGTGCCGCGACCCCCGCCTGCAACCTCTCCAGCAAGGGGTGGCCAGAGGTCTCGGGTCGTGCATCGAGAACCGCGGAGACCCTCGAGTAGTACCACAGGGTCTGCTCGGGAGTCGCCCGGAAGCGCCGCCAGACCCGGGAGCCGTCGCGATCGAGATCGTCGAGCAAATTCGACAAGTTATGCACTTTGTCCGCCATCACCACCAAGAGCACCGAAGCAGACGCCGAGCTCAGACGTTCGATAAACCCTTCCTTGCGTCCCTGCCACGGTGGTTTCGGCGTCTCCAGCGCATCCGAGCAGCCACGCACGATCTCGGCGACGCGATGGCCGAATCGGCGATCGATGGTCGCGAGCGTGGTCGCACCACCCTGATCCTCCGCCGCGTCGTGTAGCAGGCCAGCAATCGCCTCGTCCTCGTCACCACCGTGCTCGAGCACCAGCGCCGAGACGGCGAGCAGATGCGATACGTACGGAGTGCCGCTGCCCTTGCGGGTCTGGCGCCCGTGCAGCTCGACCGTGAGGGCGAAAGCCTCGGGCAGCCGGCGCGACAGAGCCGCCCCCGATCGAAGCGTCAGTGGGAGCTGCGTCTCAGGAGACCAGATCCGGCCCTCGACCTGAAACACCGGATCGACTTCGCGCTCCATCTCCGCGAAGCGTTCCCGAGTGCGGTCGAGGCTCAGTGCAGCGACTGCAGCATCGAAGGCATCGTCCGACCCGGCGAGGGTCTCCACCTGCCCGGCTTCGAGCGCCGGCAGCTCGCCTTCGAGAAAGCCCCGCCGAGCGACCGGATCCCCCTTGCGTACCTTCGAGCCGTAGAAGAGACGAGGGTAGATCTCGACCGCGAGCGGAAGCCCCGGCGGGTCGAAAGGCCAGATGCTGAACCCGGCATTGCGCAGCGTCAGAAGTGTTCGACAGCCGGCGAGCGACGCCTTTCCTACCTGACGTGGGCCGACCAGCTTGAACACGGTCTCCGGTCGCGGTGACAGCTCGAGCTCGGTCTTGCGGTAGGGAGAGTGCTCGAAGAAAGCTCGATTCCACTCGTCGTTCCAACTGCCCTTGCGGAAGAACGGCGGTTCCAGCTCCTCGCTCCAACGACTCCCCTCGCGGGCCGCCAGGCGCCAGAACTCATCGGCCGACCCGCAACTCTTGGCGCGGAGAAACCAGAACGGAAAGCTGAACGCGAAATCGATCCCGACCACGAGCCGAGGATCGCGCTCGGCCTCTGCGACGAGCAGCGCCGCCACCGCATCCCGCGTCCGTCCGTTCTCGATCCGCAGCAACTGCCCGTCTGCGGCCTCGGCGACCCAGATTCGCCGCTCGGCGCCCTCGCGAGCGCCCGACCAATCGACCGCGAACACTCGCTGTGGCTGCTCCACGGGGTCACGCCCCTCCCAGAAGTCGCCAGATGGCCAGCTGCCACAGCAGAACGAAGAAGGCGATCACCACCGCCGTATACGAGAGCCTGGCCAGGAAGCGACCCTGCTGCTCACGCCACAGCCACACGGCGAAGGTCAGAGCTATGAGCGCGAGAACGGCAGCCACCAGCGGCAGCGCCAGGACCGTGCGCAGACCGGGGGTGACACCGAAGATGATCTCGAGAGGATCGGACATCTCGACTGCGAGGCTGACTCCGAACACGACGAACATGAGAGAGCCCACCCAGAGCACGACCCGCGCGCTCGTCGGGACCCGATACTCACGTTCGAGGGGCGCGTGGTAACGCCACCGCAGGTAGGCTCCCAGGGGCTGGAGAACGAGGGTGGCGACGAGCAGCGCCGAGGAGCTCACCAACAACAGAGCGTGCAGCCGATGGCTCTCACGCGGCGGAACCCGCTCGAACGCGACATGCGGAGTGTCGCCTAGAAAGAGGTGGGTGATGCGGCCGTCCTCCTCTTGGCGGAAGGCCGCACGGCGATGGCTCCCCTCCTCGCGGAACAGCAGCGGAGACTCCTCCACCCAGCGTGTCTCGCCGAACACGCTGAAAAGGAGTGCCCCGTCGCCACTGTCGGCCACCTCGATCCGGCCGCGAAGCGCGACGAGTTTCGTCAGATCGGAGTGCGAGAAGCGATTCGACCTGAACGATCCGACGTAGCGCGCTACCCGACCACTCCAGTCCACCGGCGTGGCGACCGGTGGAGGATCCTCGGTCGGGAAGTATCTGTCGACGAACGCCGCGGTCAGCTGCGAGGGGTTCGCCCCGGCCGTGTTCATCGAGACAAAGATGCCGAGGTCGTGCTGAGGGAGGATCTCCATCTGGGTGTGAAACCAGGGCGTGTCGCCGCCGTGCCCCACGATCCGCTGACCGTTGCGACTCGAGTCGATGAAGCCATGGGCCATCGGATTGACAGCTTCGCTGTGCCGAAACAGAGCCCCCTGCATCACGGCCGCAGTTTCCTCCTCGAGGATGCGCGCCTCGCCAAGGCGCCCAAGCTGTAGGTGCGCGATCATGAAGCGCGCCATGTCGGTCGCTGTCGAGCTCGCGGCGCCGACCGGAGCAAGCGGCACGAACTCAAATGTCTCCTCGCGCAACTCGTCGCCCTCGAGGCGGTAGCCGCGTGACAGGTCGTCGTCCAATGGCGAGGGCGGGGGCTGGGCGAAGGTGGTCCGGGTCATGCCGAGAGGACCGAGGATGTTGCGCGCCAGGTACGTCTCCCAGGGCAGCCCTGACACGGACTCGACGACGAGCATTGCCAGCGCCGTCCCGTGGTTCGAGTAGGACGACACCTGGCCCGGCGGCCGTACCCGACCGGGAAGCTCCGAAGCCAGAATGTCTGCGAGCGGAGCCAAATCGTCAGCGCGACGCGAGAACAGGCCCAGGGCCCGGTCCTCGAAGCCCGCGGAGTGCGTCATCAGGTGACCGAGCGTGATCGGCTGATCGAAGGTGTCAGGAACGGTCACCTCCTCGAGGTAGCCATTCACGTCGGCGGCAAGGTCGAGGTCGCCGGATTCGACCAGCTGCATGACCGCGGTCCAGACGAAGAGCTTCGACACCGACCCGATCCGAAATAGCGTGCGCTCCGGGTCGACTTCTCTGTCGCTCGAGACATCCGCCTGTCCGTAGCCCTTGGCGAGGATGGTCTGGCCCCTCTGCACGACTGCGACCACACCCCCGGCGGCCCCCTCCGCCTCGAGATAGGCCATCATGAAGCCGTCGACAAATGCCTCGAGCTCGTTGATCGAGATGGGCGCCAGGGCGGGCGCCGAAACGGTGCCGCTGTCCGCGGACGCCGCTCCGACATCTTTCGCATCCTGGGCCAAACCGATGGATGCGCCACATACGACGGCGAGGGCCGTAAACAAACGTGCGCGCGGCAAGAAACGCAAGGCTGGAGAGTATATCCGCGGACGCCGCGGTCGATCGCCCTGGCACATGCCAAGCGACTAAGATAGCGGGCACCCAATCGAGGAGGGTCGTCGACATGAAGGGTCTCATCAGGAGCGTCGTCTGCGGTGGTCTGGCGCTCTCCGCGCCGGCAACCATCCTCCCGCAGTCAGGGGCTGTCAACGGCGAGTGGCGCAGCTACGCCGGTGACACAGGCGCCTCCAAGTACTCCCCACTCGAGCAGATCGACGCCGACAACTTCGGCTCGCTCGAGGTCGCCTGGCAGTGGCAATCGGCGGACGCGACGCTGTGCAAGACCGAGTCGCAGGGAGAGTGGTGCGGCCCCTACAAGCAGATCTTCGCCCAGCTGCAGCGTGAGGATCCCGATCGCTGGCGCGCCGGGCGCGATCCGATGATCCGCAACCTGAAGGCCACACCGCTGATGGTAGGAGGCCGGC
Organism: Acidobacteriota bacterium; assembly: GCA_036337765.1. Taxonomy (GTDB): domain Bacteria; phylum Acidobacteriota; class Thermoanaerobaculia; order Multivoradales; family Multivoraceae; genus JAYZDP01. The sequence continues at coordinate 3,368 of JAYZDP010000185.1, read as the reverse complement.
TGTACCTGAACACGCCGATCTCCCAGGGCGCGGCAGTGGACGCGGCGACCGGAGAGACCCTGTGGGTCTACAACCCCAAGACCTACGAGGCCGGCACGACCTCGATGACGGTCATCTGGAACCAGCGAGGCGTCGCCTACTGGGACGACTCGGGCGAGGCCCCTGGGAGGGTCTTCTGGGGAACTGGCGATGGCTACCTGATCTGCGTGCTGGCGGCCAGTGGCCGACCCTGCGACGGCTTCGGTGAGGCCGGGCGGGTCGATCTCATGGCTGGAATCCCGCGCGCCAACCGCGGCGAGCGCGACTACCTGAACGCGCTCCTCTACTCGGTGCAGTCACCGCCGATCGTCGTCCGCGACGTGGTCATGACGCCGGTCTCGATCGCGGATCGGCGCATCCTCAAGGAGTCGGTCCCCGGTTGGGTGCGGGGATTCGACGTCCGCACCGGGGCCATGAAGTGGGCCTTTCACACCGTGCCCCAGGCCGGCGACGAAGGCGTCGAGACTTGGGAGGACGGGTCGTGGCGCTATGCCGGCAACAACAACGTCTGGTCGACGATGAGCGGCGACGATGAGCTCGGCTACGTCTATCTACCGATCGGCACGGCCACCAACGACTATTACGGCGCGCATCGCCCCGGTGACAACCTGTACTCAGAGTCGCTTGTCTGCGTCAACGTCGAGACCGGCGAGAAGGTCTGGCACTTCCAGTTCGTGCACCACGGCCTGTGGGACTACGATCTACCGGCTGCGCCGAATCTGATCGACATCGTGGTCGACGGCAAGCCGATCAAGGCCGTGGCACAGGTTACGAAGCAGGGCTTCGTTTACGTCTTCGACCGCACTGACGGTTCACCTGTGTGGCCGATCGAAGAGCGGCCGGTGGCCCCGACCGACATGCCGGACGACAAGGCTGCCGAGACCCAGCCGTTCCCGACCCGCCCGGCGCCCTTCGAATACCAAGGGGTGGCGATCGACGACCTGGCCGATCTCACACCAGAGATTCGGCGCCTCGCCGTGGAAGCTGTCGAACCCTACGTCATCGGCCCGCTCTATACCCCACCCTCGCTGCCGAAGCCCGGAGGCACGCGGGGGACGCTGTTTCGTCCCTCCGCGGGGGGCGGCGCCAACTGGTACGGAGCCGCGGTCGACCCCGACACTCAGAAGCTGTACGTGCCTTCCCGCAACTTCTACTCGATGGTCAGTTTCTACAGCCCCGAGGAGGGCGGCACGCTGCGCTTCACCCACGGCGGCCGCGGGCGCTTCCCTGCGCTCCCCGACGGGTTGCACCTGTTCAAGCCCCCCTACACGCGGATCACGGCGATCGACATGAATCGTGGCGAACACGAGTGGATGAAGCCCCTCGGCTCGGGCGGGCAGTACAAGCGATCGAAGCTCCTCGAAGGTGTGGAGTTGGGGGAACTCGGCGGCGATCGCTTCACGGGCCCGCTCTTGACCAAGACCCTGCTCATCCAGGGCCAGTCGGGCCAGCCCGAGGGCAACCGACTGGTGGCACGCGACAAGGCCACGGGCGAGGTGATCGCCGAGGTCGCGCTTGCCTCCCGCCCTCTCGGCACCCCCATGACCTACATCTGGCAGGGCAGCCAGTACATCGCCCTGACTCTCGCCGCCTCACCCGTGCCCGAGATGATCGCGCTGAAGCTCCCCAACTAAGGCGGCACGGCTCAGGAGTTCAGAAAGAAATCTAGGTGGGGACCGTAGAGCTGGGGCTCCAGAAGGAAAGAGTCGTGTCCCTTCAGAGAGTGGACCGTCACCCGCAGGTTGTCGATTCCCGCGTTCTCGAGCGTGATCTCCAACCGTAGCTGCTCCTCGGGCTGAAAGCACATATCGGAGTCGATGGTGAAGACCAGATAGCGCTGATGGCGGCAGGCAGCGAAGAGCTCGTGAAAGCTCTCGGCACCCGCGTCGGCCAACAGATCGAAGCTCTGCCAAGCGTCAAGGATCCGCAGGTACGCATTGGCATCGAAGCGCTCGGGTAGCTTTCGCCCCTGGTGCATCATGTAGGACTCCAGCGGATGGCGCACCCCGTACCAGCTGCCTGTGTCCGACACCGACACCGCGCCACTCGAGCGATGCTCCATGTCGCGTAGCGATACGAACATCTTGTGGCTGATCATTCGAGCCAGCATCAGGCCGCGCTCGGGACCCGGCGGCTCGTAGCTCCCTTCGCGGAACTCCGGGTCGTTCTGAATCGCCTGGATCTGCTCGAAGTTCTGCACCCGCTGCAGAGGCGTCGTCACCAGCCCGCTCGCAATCGGCACCACCCGATCGACACGCCCGGCGTAGCGGGTCGCGAAGCTCAGGCAAGCCAGGCCGCCGGTAGAGGCACCGACCACGGCGTGCAGCCGCTCGATGCCGAGATGATCCAACAGGCGAACGTTCGCGTCGACGATGTCGGCGAAGGCGATGCGCGGAAAGGAGGCTCCAAAGGCCCTGCCGGTCGCGGGATCCTCGCTCAGAGGGCCGCTGGAGCCGTAGCACCCGCCGAGGTAGTTGGCACAGATGACGAAGAAGCGATCGGTGTCGACCACCTTGCCGGGACCCAGAAAGGCCTCCCACCAACCCTCTTTGCACTCCTCGTTCCACAGCTCACCCACACCGTCGACCGCGACGTTGGACCCGGCGGCGTGCTGGCTTCCCGTGAGTGCGTGAAACAGCAGAATGGCGTTGTCGCGGTGCGCGTTGAGCACCCCGTACGTCTCGTAGGCGAGCGTCGCCGGTCCCAGGGCCTCTCCCGATCGCAGCCTCAGTGGATCTTCGCTCGAGCCGAAGGTCTCGAAGCGAGTCGTGACTTCACCCACGGATCCAGCGCTGGCAGACGGTGTCGTCACGACCCCCCGAGTCCTCGGTCGAGCGCCTGGTCGAGATCGGCAATCACATCCGCCACCGTCTCCAGACCGATCGACAGCCGTAGCACCTCGTCGCCCGCACCCGCCGCTTGGCGTTGCTCGTCGCTCAGCTGCCGGTGTGTCGTCGAGGCGGGATGCAGGATCAGGCTGCGCGCGTCACCGACGTTGGCGAGATGCGAGAACAGCTCACAGCTCTCGACCACACGCAGGCCGGCGTCGTAGCCGCCGCGCACGCCGAAGGTGAAGACCGAGCCTGCACCCCGTGGCAGATACTTCTTCGCTCGATCGCGATAGGCACTCGACTCGAGCCCGGCATGCGACACCCACGCCACCCGGTCGTCGGCCTCGAGAAAGCGAGCCACCTCGAGTGAGTTGGCGCAATGGCGCTCCATGCGCAGGCTCAAGGTTTCGGTCCCGAGCAGGGTCTGGAACGCGTTCATCGGCGCCATCGTCGGTCCGAGGTCACGAAGCCCGACGGCATGGGCGTGGGTCGTAAACG